>JADGRF010000086.1 GCA_017881055.1 Sandaracinaceae bacterium | reverse complement strand
GGTCCATGACTCGGCCTCAGCTCCGTAACAGGGCCCGTCTACTAGGGCTACCGCTACCTGGTGGTAGCAGGAGGAAGACGATTGCCATGAAGAAATTAATGCTCGCGACGCTGGTGCTCGGCCTGGGGGCCGGCACTGCAAGCGCTGCGCCTTTGGCCCTGAACGGGTCGGATACGCTGTTCGACTTTACGACCCATCTGCTCTCGACCTGCGGCGTGAGCGCCTCGCAGATGACCTACGCCGGTGGCGGCTCGGGTCTCGGTGAGAACAACATGGTTGCGACGCCGCCCCAGCAGCAGATCGCGCCCATGTCCAAGGCCATGACGGCCACCCGCGTGACTGCGGGCGTCAGCCAGGGCGTCAAGGTCGCGCTCGACGCGCTCGGCATCTTCACCGATGCGAACACGAGCAACGGCGGCAACACCTGCAACACGGGCGTCCACTCCGCCACGATGACGATCGAAGATCTCAACGGCGTCGCCGGCATCGACGACGGCACGGGCGCGGCCCAGCCGGACACCGACGGCGCAGGCAACTACGTGTTCAGCGACTGGCGCGACGTTCTCCGCATCGTGTACGGCGGTCAGACCGCGCACAAGCACAGCATCACCAGCGACGTTGCCTGCAACGAAGCGCCGATCGCCCGCGACGCGTCGGACAACAGCACGCAGCGCTGCAACAGCGACGTGCGCAACACCCTCGTGGCTCACTGGGGCAACCTCTTCCAAGAGGCCGCCAGCTGCAACTCGTCACAGACCGGCGGCTGTACGCAGCTGCGCCACGCGTTTCGTCGTGATGACGCGTCGGGCACCACCGACGTGTTCGACGAGACGATCGGTCTGCCCAAAATCGCGGGCGGCGCCACGCCGATCAACCCGCACTGCAACGGCGCCGAGATGCAAGACGAAGATCCGATCCGTCGCGACTGCTCGGAGACCAACACGGTCGGCGACGAGCAGGTCTGCAACTCGGTCGCTCGTAGCCTGCTCGGGCCCACGAACAACCTGCTCACCGCGCTGCTCCCGGGCTGGCGCGGCGGTCCCACGGCGAACCCGCCGGATGCGAACAGCGCCGACCTCGGCCTCGTGCTCTCGGTCGTGATCCCGACCACGGGCGCGTACCAAGATACGACGGCCTGCTCTAACCTCAACGGTGGCGGTTCGTTCCGCTACGTCGTGATGCCGGCCGGTGCGGTCAGCAACGCTCAGCAGAAGTGTCCGGACGGAAACAAGCGCGTCGGTGGCCAGTGCCAGTGGCCCGCGCGCAAGTCCGGAACCAACTACTTCTTCGGCTGCGTCAACAAGAAGACGAACGTCCCCGGCGCGCGCACGACGACCAACATCGACGGCCGCGTGTACAACCTGATCGCGCGTAACGCCGACGGCACGATGCAGACGGTCGAGCGCATCGTCAGTGGCCTGCCGCAGTCGATGCCCGTTCACCACGCGGTCTACCGCATCCACGAAACGGCCGTCATGCCCGGCGGCACCGGCACGGGTTGCCGGTTCGTCGATGCGACCGACCAAATCGGCTGCCTCGTGCACGCGAGCCCCTGCTCGATCGGCTACGCCGGCATGGGCGCGGCTCAGCGCGGTCCGAACAAGGCCTTGGCCTTGCACACGCCGCTCCACGACTGCACGGTCGACGGACTCGACAACGACGGCAACGGCACGGTCGACGAAGCCGGCGAGAACTGCGCCGTCACGGCGAGCCTGGCCAACCCGACCACGATCCGCTACCTGAACGATCCGTTCTTCCCGGCCACCGGCGTCGCACAGCCGGCAGGAACGTGTGGCGATGCCGCAGCCTACGCTGCGGGTCACCACTACGACTCGCGCTACCCGCTCGCGCGTAACCTCTGGTTCAATTCCATCAAGGGCTTCGCCACCACGGCCGATCCGGATCCGTACCACTTCGCGAACATCGACGACACGTTCGCCGAGCAGACCCTCATGAAGTGCGCAGCTGACAAGTTCTACGCCGATGAAGCGACCACGTTCGCTGGCTTCGTGACGCTGAACTCGAACGTGTGCGCCAGCGCCGGCCTCGGCGGCAGCTGCCTCCAGCCGATCCGCACGTACTGAGCTAGACCTGGTCTAGACGCGCGCTCTGCGCGCACAAACGGCAAAAAGCCGGCGCTCCGAAAAGGGGTGCCGGCTTTTTGCTTTTTACTCGTCGTCACCGACGCGGCCGCCACCAACGGGGCACCGAGTTGTCACCGAACCGCTCAATTGCGTTGCTAGGTTCCGCACCGCCATGACTCGGAGAAAGTCCCCGTTCTGCGCGCTCGCGCTCGTGCTCGCTGCTGCCGTCGGCTGCAACACGTCGGGCAAGCTCATGGACGCGCTCAGCGGCGGCCAGGCCGGCGAGACTGCTGTCGTCGGTGGCAAGCCCGACGCCAGCGTGCCGACGACCGGTGATGCGGGCACGCCCGCGCCCGCTGCCGATGGCCCGTGCGTGCCGGCCGTGTCGTCGGACGCACTGCACGCCCGCAGCAACGTGATGGCGCACGGCCACGTGAAGACCGGAGGCCCCGCCGGCGTGTTCACAGCCGATCTCTTCGGTCTGTTCCAGTCGAACTGCGGCGCGTGCCACGTCGACAACAGCTTGGGCGGCTTTCACGTCTCGCTCGCCACGTTTCCCACGGCGGTCACCGCCAAAGCGCTCGATCGCATTCGCTCGGATGACCCCAAAGTCTTCATGCCGCCGAGTGGTCGCGAGGCCTTCTCGAAGCTGCCGCCAGGAAGTCCGCTGCTCGAGCTCGCGAACCTGCTGGAGGCGTGGCTCGCGGCGGGTCGCCCGAAGGACGTGTTCTATCCGAGCGGCGCGAGCTCGGTCGTGGCCGATCCCAACCGCTATCTGCTCAGCGAGACGGTCGGCATGGGCATGACCAACCTCGGCAACTGCATTCCACCGGCGCAGATGGTGCGCGAAGCCAAGAACGACGACGTCGACGCGATGTTCGAGAAGGCCAGCGCGCTGCCCACGCGCCTCGAGCAGACCGATCTCGTCACGCTCGACAGCGAAGCCCTGGCGCGGCGCGGCGTGGTCGCGTTCGCTCCCGCGTACACACTCTGGGCCGACAACGCGAAGAAGATCCGCATGGTGCGCGTGCCGAAGGGCAAGTCGATCGCGTTCGATCCGGAGACGCAGACGTTCGACATTCCGCCCAACACCCGCTTCTACAAGACCTTCTGGAAGCACGTGGTCGATCTCAAGGGCAACGAGTCGTACCGCAAGATGGAGACACGCATCATCGTGTCGCGCCCGGACAAGGTTAACCCCGACGGCTCGGCCGTACCGCAGGCGCTGTTCGGCACGTACGCGTGGAATGAGGACGAGACCGGAGCCGTGCTGTTGCAGGACCCGCTGCGCAACGGCAAGCCCTGGCGCGACCACGTGTTCAAGTACATCACGGACGAGGCCGCTGCCGACAAGATCATCACGGAGGGTCCGGACGACCTCGAGGCCGCGCTCGACGGCGCGGGCGTGACGCGCACCTACGCGATACCCGGCAGCGAGCGCTGCATCCAGTGCCACATGGGTGCGCCGAACAAGAGCTTCGTGCTCGGCTTTCTTCCGTTGCAGCTGCGCCGGCGCGCGCCGGGCGAAGGCGGCGTGATCGAGCCGGCAGCGCGCGACGAGCTGAACCAGCTCCAGCGCCTGATCGACTACGGCGTGATCACCGGCATGAAATCGCCGAAAGACGTCACGCTGCTCGAGGACTCGCAGGGCACGCGCAAGCCGCGCAACGACTACGAGCTGCAGGCGCAGGGCTACATGCTCGGCAATTGCGCGCACTGCCACAACCCGCGCGGCTTCCCGTCGCAGGTCGCGCCGGAGTTGCGTGATCTGCTCAACTTCATGCCGAGTAAGGTCGGCGGCATCTTCCAGTTCCCGCTGGACCGGACGAGTCCGCGCATCTTCCGCGGCGTGTTCCAGAACGTTCCCCAGCCGTACATCACGCCGGGCCTGTTCGATCGCGTGCCGGGTATCGCACTGCCGGACGGCACGGAAGTCGGTGCCGGCGTCGCTAACTACGACGAGAAGATCGTGCAGCCCACGGGCGCGCGAGCTTACGCGCTGCTGGCGCCCTGGCGCAGCTTGATCTACCGCAACGTCGATGCGCCCTTCACCTACGAGGAGGACTTCTCGATCTACCCGCGCATGCCCATGAACACGGCCGGCTACGATTGCCGCGTGCGACGCCTCTTGGGCACGTGGATGACGAGCATTCCGGCGCGGACGAAGCCCCTTCCGACCAATCCGGACGGTAGCTTGAAGGACGCCGACGTCACCCATTTGGCCGAGCCTCAGCCGTACCAGGAGGCGCTCCCGGGTGACGCTGATTACGCGTCGCAGTTCGTTTCCGCGGTAGGCCGCATCAAGCAGTTTCAAGAGAGCGAGCGCTACAACGACTGCCCGGATCCGAAGACCGTCGATATCGTCGATCCGGCGGTCGTGCATGGTGACAAGCTGGTGCCCGCGCCCTTCGTGCGCGAATTGCGCGACAGTGCCGGCAACCTCACGGGTGGATACAACTTACGTGTGCCCGAGCGGCCGCACTTCGCGGTTACGGATCTCACGAACCCGCCCGGCGACTGGGCGCCTCGGCGGCCGGATTGGTCCACGCTGCTGGTGGACTTGAACCTCGACGGCATAACGGACGTGAACCTGATCGCGCGCGTGCTCACGCTGCATGGCACGCCCGCCAAGCCCGGCGTTCCGGCTCAACCTGGCGTCGTGATCAGCGACACGCTGCGCAGCGTCGCGCTCACGGACGTGCCGTTCGGGCTGTGGCAGGTCAAGCCGGGCTGTGCTCTGCAAACGCAGCCCAAAGTCGCCGACTTCACGGGTAACGCCCGCCCGCGCTGGATGGACGTGGCGCATCCAGCTGACGACGCTCCGGTCTACAGCATCTCCCCCGCGGCCGAGATCTTCACGCAGATCTGTCAAAACTGCCACGGTCCAGAGGCCGACTCCAAGGGCCGGTTGGCCAACACGATCGCAGATATGACCGGCGGCCAGACGCGCGTAGCCAACTTGCGCGACGGGTTCTTCGGGCCGATCGATCACCCCGGCGGGAACCGCGAGCGCGTCTTCGGGCCGTTCGCTGACAGCACCACGACCTCCGAGACGCTGGCCGCGCGCTATCTCATGTTCATGGGCCTGGGCGGTACGCAGCGTCAGATTCCGCGGCCCGCCCTCGACACGATCCGCAATGGGACGATCCTCGGGGTGCGACGGGGCAATCCCGGCAGCCTCGACACGTCCAGCGCAAACATGCTCAGCGTGCCGACGGGACTTTGCAAAGCCGTTCTGCCGGGCGGCGGAGATCGGATAACGTTCGTGCCCGAGAAAGGCGACGTCGACTTCCAGGACGCTGCGGGAGGCTCGCCGCTGATCGATCGCAACGGCGACGTGGAGCTCTGGCAGCGCCTGTGTACGATAGACAACGCGCCGGTGCCCGTCCGCATTGTCGATCTTCTCTCGAACAAGATCGGTATCTTGCCTGATGGTGCCGCGCTGCGTGACGCCGCGGGTTATCCCCCAGACGCCCCCGTCGGCGACCGCACGGGCAACATGCAGATCGGCATTACGGCGGGCAACGCCGCGCCCTGGTGCTTCCTAATGCCGACCAAGCCCGTCGACAAAGCATTCATCGATACCAAGTGGCACCAGCACTCGACCAGCGAGACACCGTGGTGTCCGGACGCGTTCTTGGCCATCAGCCACGCCTGGACACCGACCGAGCAGGACACCTGGGCCACCCGCGGCGCGATGAACGCCGGTATGGCCGTGTTTCTGTATCTCGATGCGCTCTCGAAAGGCGAGAAGCAGCACGTGATTCCCTACGATCGCTGCGAGCAATTGTGACGAACGCGTTCGTATCTCGGTAACTCTTGGTGACGACGCTCCGCGAACGATCCCGGCGCCTGTCTTTCTGCTAGGTACGCGGCAACCGCCATGCTGAACCAACACATCGCCCTGGTGCTCGAGACCGAAGAAGTGAGCGTGTCCGATCTGGCGCGCGTTAGCGCCGCGCTGCAGAAGCAGGTCACGCGCGACCTTTCCCCGCTCTGGGGCATCGTCGCCACGGTCGACGCGTTTCCGCGCTTGGAAGACGTGCCGGCCGGCTACTGGCCGATCGTCGTGACGTCGTATCAGCTGGGCAGCGATGCGGGCGTGCACATCGATCGCGATGGTCAGCCGTACGCGCAGATTCAAGCTTCGGCACACTGGTCGTTGGATGCGAGTCGCGCCTGCCTCGAGATGCTCGTGAACCCGTTTGGCAACCGCACCGTCACCGCGCCGTCGCTGCGCTCGGATCAAGGCATCGCCGAGTTTCTCGTCGAAGCCTGCGGCGCCTGCGGCGATCTCGGCTACGCGTACGTCGTGAACGAAGTGATCGTCTCGGACTTTTGCACGCCGACGTTCTACGGAAGCGCGCCCGCCAGCAAGTCCGAGCGCTACAGCTACAACATGGCCGCCCAGGGGCCGTTCCAGCTGCTCCCGGGTGGGCACATCACCTGGTATGATTTGGCGTCCGACAGCTGGTGGTCGCGCAACCATTGGGGCGACATCCCCGTCGATACGCAGCTCGGCGCGCTGAGCCGCAACACGCGCGCCGCCCGCGAGCTAGTGCGTAGACCGTGGCGGCTGACGGCCAAGGCGCGCGCCAACGAGTCGTGGCAGGCACGCATGGGTGCGACCCGCGAGCTGTCGCTGCAAGCCTCGACTCTGCGGGCGAACCGACTGCGAGCGCTGGTGGGGAGCCCGCCCGGCGCCGACCGCGAACCGGCGTTCGGGGTGCTGCCCGCAGATCGCACCGAGCGCGCGCCGCACGAGCGACCGACGAGCCGACCGCCTGCGCGAGCTGATGTCTCGCCCAGCGCAGAGAACGCGGTCGCGGCTGAAGCGGACGACCGCGAAGATCGCGATGTTGCGCCGCGCCGCTCATCGCTCCCGCCGCCGCTTCCGCAAGCGTCTGCGTCGACGCCTCCGGTCAGCGCGGCACCCGCCACTCCAGAGTCAGTGGCCTCGGCCACGCCCGTTTCGCCGGCGCCTAAGGTTGCAGCTGTCGACGAGCAGCGTCCGAGTGCGGCGACCGCTCCGTCGCAACGCACGCTGCCGCCGCTTCCCCGCTCCGTGTTCCCGAACGGCCAAATCTCGCGTCCCTCGTCCCGCCCCTCGTCGCGTCCCTCGTCGCGCAAACCGGCAAAGCCGGATCGCACCGTGCTGATCGGCTCGGTCGTCGCCGTCGCCGGTGTGCTGGCCGTGCTCGGTGGCATGCGGCTCTTCCACGGGGGCTCCGACGGAGCCGCACCTACCCAAGCCAAGGAGCGCGCGGTCGCTGCGGCGACGCCTGCACCGACGACGCCGGCCCAAGCCCCGGCTGTTGCAGCTGCTGCGCCGGTCGCCGCCCCTCCCGCGCTCCCGTCCACGGCGCCGCCCCCGGCTGCGCCGCCCGCTGCCACGGCGCCGGCTGCCGCGGCACCTGTCGCAACCGCGGTGTCGGCTCCTGCTGCTCAACCCGTGTCAGCTGTAGCGGCGCCTGCCGCTCTGCAGCCGAGCGAGGCGCTTGCTTCCGTGGACCGCGCGCTTCGCGGCGCAGGTCATCACGCGCACTCCTTGACTGCCACCCCGAGCGCGGCTCCGCCGGCACCGACTTCGCCCGCGGCCGCTCCGAAGGCTCCCGCAGCCGTCGCCAGCGCTCGTGCCGCCGCGATCGACGACTTGATCGACACGAGAAACTGAACCGATGACGTCGCGCCCGCAGCATCCAACCCTCGCCGGCATCGCCTGCGCGCTGTTCGCGTTGCTAGCGCTCTGTGCGCGC
>JADGRF010000085.1 GCA_017881055.1 Sandaracinaceae bacterium | reverse complement strand
TACGTGCTGCGTGAGGGCACCGAGTACGGAGCCGCGGAGGTCACGCTCGAGCGCAAGCGCGAGCAGCTGCTGTCACAGCTGCGCTCCGGCAAAGCCGTGGTGATGTTCGACCAGGCCACCGAGACCTGCACGATCGTGCTGCGCGCGCCGTGACCCGCACGACCTGTCGCCCTACCGCGCCCGCTATTGTCACGCGCGCCGCATGTCGACCGGAACGCACCTCACCTGTAGGCCTGCTTGGTGCATGAAGAGCCGCGTGCATCGTGACATCGTGCGCAGCGCGCCGTGTCTCAGCGCTTGAAGCGCTCGGCGAACGGGTTGTTGCTGAAGCTCGGCTTGCCGCGGCTGTTGTCACGTCCCTGATCACGCCCCTGATCGCGTCTGGGCTGCGGGCGGTTGTCAGCTGGAGCGCCTGCGGGTCTGTCAGCTGGTCCCGTCGTGCCGGTGGCGCCCTGCACCGTCTTCGGAGCGCTGGCCTCGCGGCGCGCGGAGAGGCCAATGCGTCCGCGCTGCAGATCTACTTCCAGCACGCGCACCTTGAGCTTGTCGCCGACCTTGACCACGTCTGCCGGGTTCTTCACGAAGCGATCCGCCAGCTGCGAGACGTGCACGAGGCCATCTTGGTGTACGCCGACGTCCACGAAGGCGCCGAACGCGGTGACGTTGGTGACCACGCCCTCGAGCTCCATCCCGACTTTCAGATCCTCGATCTTCTGTACGTCGTCGCGGAACTTCGGCGGCTCGAAGCTCTTGCGCGGGTCGCGGCCGGGCTTCTGCAGCTCGGCGAGGATGTCGCGCAGCGTGAACTGACCGACGTCGCCGCCTTCGTAGCGCGACAGATCCAGCCTCTGCAGAAGCTCGGTGTTGCACACCAGCGAGGCCACCGGCACGCCGAGATCCTGTGCCATGCGCTCGACCAGCGGGTAGCGCTCGGGATGCACGGCGCTCGCGTCGAGCGGGTTTTCGGCGCCGAAGATGCGCAAGAAGCCCGCGCACTGCTCGAACGCGCGCGGCCCGAGGCCCGGCACGTTCAGCACTTCCTTGCGGCTCCTGAACGAGCCGTGCTGGTTGCGATGCGCGACGATGCGCTTGGCGACCGTGTCGCCGATGCCCGCGACGCGCGATAGCAGCGGTGCGCTGGCCGTGTTCAGCTCGACGCCGACCTGGTTCACGCAGCTCTCCACCACTTCGTCGAGCTTGCGCGCCAAGGTCGACTGAAACACGTCGTGCTGGTACTGACCCACGCCGATGCTCTTGGCATCGACCTTGACCAGCTCGGCCAGTGGATCCTGCAGGCGGCGCGCGATGCTGATCGCGCCGCGCACGGTAAGATCGAGCTCGGGGAACTCTTCGCGCGCGATCTCGCTCGCCGAATAGATGCTGGCGCCCGACTCGCTGACCGCGACGCAGAACGTGCCGTCTTTCGAGAAACCGTCGGCGCTGAGCAGCTCGCGCACGAACGCTTCGGTCTCGCGGCCGTGCGTGCCGTTGCCCACCGCGATCGCGCGCGGCTTGTACTTCTGCACCAGCGCGCGCAGCGTCTGCTTGGACTTCTCCAGTGCGCCGTCGCCTTGCACGAGATAGATCGTGGTGTTCTCGAGCAGCTTGCCGGTCTCGTCCACCAGCGCGCACTTGCAGCCGGTGCGCTGGCCGGGATCGATGCCCAGCACGGACTTTGCGCCGAACGGTGCAGCTAACAAGAGCTCACGCAGGTTCTGAGCGAACACCGAGATCGCCTCGGTGTCCGAGCGCATCTTCAGCTCCACGCGCACGTCTACGGTGGCAGAGGGTACGAGCAAGCGTGTCATGGCGTCGTTCACGGCGAGCTGCAGCTCGGGCGCCCACGGCGAGCTGCGCTGCAGGTTCACCTGCCGCTCGATGAAGCCGATCGTGGGCGCCGTATCGAGCTCGAGCGACGCACGCAGCACGTCTTCGGCTTCGCCGCGACGGATCGCCAGAAAACGATGCGAGGGGATGTTGGCGATCGGCTCGCTGAAGTCTGCGTACATGTCGAACTTGGTCGGCTTGTCCGCGTGCTCTTTGGTCTTGCTGACGCGGATCGTGGCCGAGCGCATGAACGCAGCGCGCAGCTCTTTACGAACCTCGGCCAGCTCCGAGATGCGCTCGGCGCAGATATCGCGCGCGCCCGCGAGCGCAGTTGCGACGTCGGGAACTTCTTTGGCGGCATCGACGAAGCTCGCTGCTTCGGCTGCGGGCGTGCCATCCAGGGCTTGCGACCAGATGCGCTCGGCCAGCGGCTCGAGCCCGCGCTCTTTCGCGATCATCGCGCGCGTGCGGCGCTTCGGCTTGTACGGCAGGTACAAGTCCTCGACCTCGGCCTT
Source organism: Sandaracinaceae bacterium (assembly GCA_017881055.1). Taxonomy (GTDB): domain Bacteria; phylum Myxococcota_A; class Polyangia; order Polyangiales; family JAFGIB01; genus JADGRF01. The sequence continues at coordinate 15,126 of JADGRF010000085.1, read as the reverse complement.
GGTCGTGGCTTTCTGGATCTTCGCGGCCAGCTCGGGCGTGAGCTTGCCCTGTTTACCAATTTCGCCGAGCACGCTCTGCTTGCGATCGTGCAGCTCGATCAAGTAGCCGCGGCGCTCCTCGATGTTCCGAATCGCGACTTCGTCGAGCCCGCTCGTGGCTTCCTTGCGGTAGCGCGCGATGAAGGGAACGGTGGAGCCTTCGGAGAGCAGCTTCACCACCGCAGCGACGCCTGCTATGGGCAGCGAGAGCTCGGCGGCGATCTCGTCGATTGGATCGTACTTCGGTGAGCCGGATGGAGCTTGGGAGTTGTCGGTGGTCATGGATCAACCGTGCTTCGCAGCGAACACAATTCGAGCGTCGGGGTATACACCGCGCCACGGCTGAGTCCACGCGCATGGAGCGCGAAAGACCGGGCGCCGCAGGCCCGAAGGAAGGGGACTCCCCTTTCGAGGCGCTCCGACGCCGAGCGCGGCGCCCGGAACGAGCGAGGCGCCGTTCCCGAATCACGCTCGGTCATCTAGAGTGCGCGGCAGCGATGCGATCGGCGGAGCACAGGGCGCTGCGTGGGCTGGTGCGTGCTTGCGCTTGGGTATGGCTGGGCCTGATTGCGGCGCCCGCGTACGCGGACGCCGACGCGCGACCGGTCGTGCTGCTGTGTGCTTTGGATGATTCCGAGCTGCTCGCGCGCGTGGCAGGGCAGGCGCGCGATCTCGCCGTTGAGCTACGAGCGCTCGAGAGCTCGCCGGTGTCCCGCGAGCCTGCGGCTCTGCGCGTGCTCGTCGCCGAACGCGGCGCGCGCGGGTTTCTGTGCATCGACGCTACAGCGGACGGCGGGCGCAGTGTGTTCGTGTTCGACGCGAGCACTGGCGAAGCGCACACCCGCGCCGTGCCAACGTCTGGCAAAGACGACGCGCTCGCGGCTTCGGCGCTGCGTGAGACGGTTGCGATCGTCGTGCGCAGCGAGCTCGTGCAGTTGCTTTCGGCAGTCGCGCCCTTGTCGCCATCGACCGAGACGCTCGTGCCGCAGCCTTTGGCGCCAGCCGTTGTTGATACGGCAGCGAGTCCGGTCTTGCCGCCCGAAGCGCCACCGTCCGTAGGGCCGGCAGCTCGCGTTCGCCTCGGCGCCGCATGGGAGGCGCAGCTGCTCGGTTCCGAGCACCTCGCGAACGCGCTCGTGGCGCGCGCTGGCCTGAGCTTCGGGGCGCTCGAGCTTGGGCTCGATGGCGCGTTCGGGCTCTCGTCTGCGTTGGGCAACGCTGGGGCTCGTGCGCACGTGCAGCATCACGCGCTAGGGCTGTCGTTGCGTGTGGGCACGAGGCTCGGTTCAGTTTGGTACATCGCCGCTGGAGCCCAGCTCGGGCTCGCGGCGTTCGCGCGCACGACGCGTTTGTCGAGCTCCGGGCTCAGCGCCACCGCCGATGCCACGACCCTGTGTGGCGCGTTCGGTCCCGGGCTGCTCTTGCGTCTGCGCCTCGTGCGCGGGGTCGGCCTCCAGCTGGGCCTGCTTCTGGACGTGGTCCCGTCCGCGCCCCGCTACGCGCTGCAGCGCGGCGGCACGCTGCAGGTCCTCGCGCACGAGCGCGTGCTCGAACCTGCCGCGAATTTGGGCGTCTTTTTCGAGCTTTGACCCGAACCGTCAAGGGCGCGCCACTCAACAAATGACCCGAGATCCTTCATGCTGATGCTCTTGCCGACCGACCGCGAAAAGCTCGCGCCTCCCGACCCCCGCATCGCGCGGGCGGCCGCCGGTGATCGGGCAGCCGCACAGGCGCTTTTGACCGAGCTTTTGCCCCGCGTGCGCAACCTCGTCCGCTACCTGACGCGCTTCGACAACGACGTCGACGACATCACGCAGCTGGTGCTGGTGCAGCTGGTGCGCTCGTTCGGCAGCTACCGTGGCGAAGGCACGCTCGAAGCGTGGACGGACAGGATCACCGTACGTGTCGCGCTCGGCCATGTGCGCAAGCGTCGCAGCCGCGAGCAGCAGACGCGCGACGCGGCGCCCGAGCTGCGCGCCATCAGCGGCAGCTCCGAGCAGCCGGACGACTACAGCCAACGCCGCGAAGCCGTGCGTTGGCTCGACCAGCTGCCGGCCGAACAACGTGAAGCCGTCGTGCTGCACCATGTGGTGGGTTTGAGCGCGCCGGAGCTGGCCGAGACACTCGGCATCGCGTTCGAGACGGCGCGCTCGCGCTTGCGACTCGGCATGGGGAAGCTGCGCGAGCAGCTGGAACATTTGGCACCGAAAGAGAAGCCATGACCCAGCCCGAGCTCGAACGCGATCCAGAACTGCTAGCGCGCCTGCCGCTCGACCGGCATGCGGGGCCCGCGCACCGGCTGCTGAAAGATCGAGCCGGTGCCATGATCGAGCGCGCTCTCGATGCGGGCTTGCAGGCCGTGCCCGCGACTTCACGCGGTGTGCGCTGGCAAGCCGTTGCCAGCGCGGCCGCGCTGCTGCTCGTGCTCACGGGCAGCGCGTTCGCCGCGCTTGCGCCGTGGCTCAGGGCGCCGCAGCAGACAGCTGCGCTCGAGGCCCGCCCCGTGCCCGCGAAGAAGCACGTGCAGAGCCCAGCGCCCGCGCGCGTCGAGCCAGGCGAGCCGCTTTCTGCGGCGCCCGAGCCACGTGCGGTCGAGCGCGCGCGTGCCGTCAGCAGCGAGCCGGACGATCTGTTGCAGGCCGCGAACCGCCTGCGCGCGCAGGGTCGCTTTGCAGCTGCCGCCGACGTGTACAAAGTCGTGTACGAGCAGCATCCAGGCTCGACCTCGGCGTACGTGGCGGAGATCGCGCGCGCGTCGCTCGAGCTGGAGCATTTGGCCGAGCCGCGTCACGCGCGCCTGCTGTTCAGTCGTGCGCTGCATGAGCAGCCGAGGGGTGCGCTCGACATCGAAGCACGTCAGGGCCTTGCGCTCGCGCTGCGCGATCTCGGCGATGCGGCGGCCGAAGCCCGGATGCTGTCCGAGCTGATCGCGGCGCATCCCGACAGCCCCGCGGCAAAACGCGCGCAGGCTCGCGTGGCGGAGCTTGCGAAGAAGCCGGGCTCCCCGCAGCCATGAGCTGCAGGCGTGGCTGGGTCGTGCCGGCGCTTGCGTTCGTGCTCGCGGCCTGCGCGCAGACGGACGTGATCGCGCGCGAAGCGGCGGATGCGGGTACCCCGAGCGGTGCGTGCCGCGCCGCAGCGTGCGTCGACTTCGCCGCGCTGTCGGGGCGCTGCGCCGATCCGAGCGCCCATCTCTCGCTCGGTGACGGCTGCAGCGCCGGCGACCCGACGCTACCTGCAGCGCGTTTCGCGGTCTGCACGTGCCATGACTTCGTGAGCACGCACGCGCTCGTCACGGACGCGTGGGATAGCCGAAGCACGCCCGGTGCCTCCACACTCTCGGCGAGCGTCGGCAAGGGCGACGACTGCGCCTGCGGCACGTCCCAGCTGCTCGACGTCGCCGCGCTCGTGACCGCGCGTGCAGCTGACAACGACGACGTGGCGCTCGGCTTCGCGCCCGGGAGCCTGGAAGGCTTCAGTGCGCAGCCGAGCGACCCGCCCCTTGCGCTCGTGTGCGGCCGCTACTACTCGGGCAGCGTGCATGGCAGCGGCGTGTTGCGCATGTCCGTGACGGGTCACGCGCTCTTGTTCGTCGATGGCGATCTCTCGCTCGACGACGACCTGGACGTGACGCTTGCCGACGGCGCTGCGCTCGACCTGTTCGTGGCCGGCAACGTGCGCCTGAAGGGCAAGCTTACGCTCGGCGATCCGGCGCACGCCCCTTTCGCGCGCCTGTACGTGGGCGGCACGGGCACGATCGACATCGGGGGTGCGGCGCTGCTGGCCGGCTCGCTGTACGCTCCGCGCGCCGAGCTGGTCACGCGCGGCCCTCTCGAGGTCTACGGCTCGCTGTTCGTGCGGCGTGCGGCCCCACTGGCGGCCGTGACCGTGCACTACGACGTCGCGCAGAGCGTACCGAACGCCTGCGCGCGCGCGCTTCAGTAGAAGCGTGCTTCAGTAAAAGCGCGCTTCAGTGGAACATGGACGCCATGTTGTTGTTCGCTTCGCGCTCACGCTCACGCTCGCGCTCGCGCATGGCCATGACGACGCCCGCGGCCGCGCCCGCACTCGCGCCGCCGGCAGCTGCAGCGCTCGGCGACGAGGGCGACGCCAGCGCGCCGGCCTTCGGCTTGCACACGCAGGCGCTGGAGTACTCACCCATGTAGACGAAGCTGTCCATCGCGAGGCCGCTCTGGTCGCAGTGCTTGGCGCAGCCGCTCGGGCCGCCGGGGAAGTGGGCATCGCCGACGAAGGCCGTCGCGCAGCCCCCGCAGAAAAAGAGTAGTGTGAAAGCCAGTTTCGCCATCGCGCGCATGAAGGGCACTCCCGTGGCGAGTGAAGTCCGCCGGTTGTACCACCAAGAGGCCGACTCGCATAACGGCCCGCGTAGCCGCGCGTCCGAGTCCTCGGCTACACTCGCTCCCTTCCCGTGAGCGCACCCAGCACCGGCCAGCCGCCGCCGCCCGACAGCTTGCAGCGCTGGGCGTACGACTACGTCACGAGCGACTCGCTCGAGCACAAGTTGGCGCCGGGCGTGGTGCCGCAGCATGTGCTCGACGGCTGCGCGCCGTTGCGCGTTGCGGGGCCCGGGCGGCCGGCGCAGCTGCGCGTGTCCGTCGAGAAGATCAAGTCACCGAGCGCGGGTGCGCTGCGCGACCCGAAGCGGCGCGCCGAGCTGCTGCACACCTTTCTGCATCATGAGCTGCAGGCGGCCGAGCTGATGTGCTGGGCCGCGCTGGCATTTCCCGAGACACCCGCGTCGTTCAAGCGCGGTCTGCTCAGCATCTGCCAGGACGAGATCCGGCACATCGGCATGTACGCCGAGCACATCGCGCACTTGGGCTACGCGGTCGGTGACTTTCCGGTGCGCGACTTCTTCTGGTCGCGCGTGCCCGAGGCGCGCACGGCGTCTGCGTTCGTGGCCGTGATGGGCCTTGGCTTCGAGGCCGGCAACTTGGATCACACGCGGCGCTTTGCCGAGCGCTTTCGCGCGGTGGGCGATGAACGCGGTGCGCGGCTGCAGGAGCGCGTGGCGCGCGAAGAGATCGCCCACGTGGCGTTTGCCGCACACTGGTTTCGCAGCTTCGAAGGCGAGCTGTCGTTTGCGCGCTGGGAGCGCTCGCTGCCCGCTCCGCTTTCGCCCATGCTGATGCGGGGCGAGCCACTCGATCGCCAGGCGCGCACGGACGCCGGCATGGACGAGCCCTTTCTGGACGCACTCGAGCAATGGCAACCCGTATTGCGTGGCTCCTGAACTTCGACGCGGAGCTCGAGCTGCAAGCTCCCGAGCGCTATCGCGCGCCGCGCATCACAGAAGAGCGCGTGCACGAGCTGGCCGCGCGTACGCTCGACTTGATTGCGCCGGACGATCGGGTGCTGACCGACGCCGTCCTCGACCCGCAGCGTCCGCTGCCAGCCGACCTGCAGCTGCAGATGTTTTGTCCCACGCCGAGCGCGCTCGCTTGGGCCACGAAGCTCGGCTTTTCGCCAGGACCTGCGCCGTCGCTCACTGTGCTTCGCGACGTGAACAGCCGGCGCTTCTGCGCCGCGCTCGGGCACGGCCTGCCGGGCTCGTCGTTCGTGCTCGACATGCCGGCGCTCGAGCGACAGTTGCAGCTGCCGTCGTTCACCGGAAGCTACGTGCTCAAGCGCGAGTTCTCGTTCGCAGGCCGAGAGCAGCGCCGCGTGCAGGATGGCGTCTTCGACGACTCGACGCGCGGCTTCTGCGCTCGCAGCTTCGCGCGCGGCGAGGGCATCCAAGTGGAGCCCTGGGTGCAGCGCCTCGCCGACTTCTCGCGCCACGGCTACCTGATGCCTGACGGCAGCGTGTCGGTCGGCCCGACGCGCGAGCAACGCTGCGATCCGTTCGGGCGCTATCTCGGAATGTCCGCGCTCGCTGCGGATGTCAGCGCGCTCGAAGACGGCGCCCTCGCGAGCGAGCTGCTTCGCACCGGCGCAGCGCTGCACGCCGCAGGTTACTTCGGCCCGTTCGGAATCGACGCGTTTCGTTACCGGTTGCCGAGCGGCGGATACGCGTTCGATGCGCGCTGCGAGATCAACGCGCGCTTCACCATGGGCTATCCGCGCGCATTGCTGCTCGAAGCTGTCACTGCGGTCCCGGTACGGGCGGGATCTTGAATTCGTCCCAGGCGGGCGTCAGGTTGCTCGTGGCGGCGTCCTGGTTCCACAGGTACACGGCGGGAAAGGTCTCCAGCTCACCGGTGTCCAGATGACGGACAATCCCGGTCATGTACAGCTGCGAGGAGCGCGTGTCCGGCGGGCTGTACTGCGTCTTCGGCAGCTGGAACCTTCCTTCGTATGCGCGCGCGGACGAGAAGACCAGCCAGTAGTACGCGCGCTGGCCGCCTTTGAATTCCGAGCTGCTCGGGTCGATCGACATCACGGCCGGTGACCACTTGGGCCAGCTGTTGATCACACCCGGGCTGTGCTCAGCGCCGCATGCCGGTGGATCGTTGGCGCGTAGGCGCGTGGCTTTGCCGCCCTTGCTTGGCACCACGAACACTTCGCCGTCTGGGCGGTAGTACAGCGGTGCGCTGTCGATCGTGGCGACGCGCGTGAACGCGACGAGCACGTCGTCCGCGGAGAACGCCGGGTAGTACTCGGCGACGTGCGGCTCGGCTGCGCCTGCGAGCGGGCTGACCTTGCCGCCTTTGCGCGCGCCGTAGGGCACCACGTGCAGGTCCGCCTCACTGTTGTTGCCGCTCAGGCGACCGTCCTGCGTGGCATCGGCGGAGGTGTACACGATGCGTGTGCCGTCGTGGCTGAAGCTGGGCGTCGCCGCCGAGCGCGTCTCGCCGTCGAGCGCGAGCAAACCAAACGCTTTGCCTTGCACGCCATTTATCTGCTGGTTCAGTTGTTGCTGCACATCACCTTTGGTGGGGTCCGCAGCTGCAAACGTAGCGCTGGTTTCGAGGTCTATCCAAGCCAGGCCATCTTTGTGACTCGGGTAGGGTGGAGAATCCGAGAAGCCCGTGCCGCCGTTGTTCGGGTTGCGCGGTGAATACACGCTCACCACCACGCGATCGCCGGGCGCCCAGTGTCCGAGCGAGAAGGTCTGCATGCCCAGCCACGGCTGGTTCATGAGCACTTCGGCGGTCTTGGTCAGGTAGCTCGGGCGCTTACCCACGCTCGCGCCTTGCACCGAGGCGAGCACGCTGTTCCACGGCCAGTGATCCGTGAAAGAGACAGCTTCGCCATCGGGCGTGGACACGTGGCAGCCGATGCACTGCACGCTGCCTGGGGGCACGCCGTGCGGGTCGTCGTATTTGCCGCGCAGGTCGCGACCGCCCGCGCTCAAAATGCCGCGGTCACCGACCTCGGGAATGGTGAGGGCATTGATCACGCTCTCGTCGCCGACGTCGAAGCCCACGAGCTTGCTCGTGTCCGGCTTCACTTCCGACGACGTGGTCGCCCAGTACACCAGCTTGCCACGCACCTCGACCGGCGCGATCGTGAACGTGCCTCGCGTGCCGGACACCTGCGTTGCAGCGCTCGGGTTCACGCCACGGATCGTGACCGTGATCGGTGCATCCACCACGTTCGCGGCGAGGGCCTTCCAGATGTCGCGCGGCACAGCCCAGGTCGTGCGTGTGGTGTACGCGACCAGCGGGTTGCGCTCGGCTGCGGCCGTCAGCCGGATTTCCCAGAGCGTCTCGCTGCCCGCGGTCTGCCAGCGAAAGCGCGGGCGCAGCCAGTTGCGCGGGAACAGCGCGCCGGGCTGGTTGCCAACTGAGAGCTGCGGCTCGAGCACGCACGGGCCTGGTCCCGAGAATGCGTCGGGTTTGCCGAAGAAGTGGGCCGCGTCGGCGGGAGGCGTGCTGCCGGCCGTTTTGTCGAAGAGCGGCTGCGCGGGGAAGTCCTGACAGTCGCGCAGGCAGCCGCTGACTATGGGTTGAGCACCGCCGCCTGCGCCGCTGCCGACGTTCCCGCCCGGGTTGCCGAAGCCTCCGTCGCCGCCCCCCGGGTTGTTCGCTTGCTCCTGCGCGCCGGCGGCGCAGCCGAGCCCGACCATGGCACCGAGTGCGAGCGCACACCCGTACTCGAACATGGGCCCCAAAGCGTGGCGTTTTCTGTGCATGAGTCCCCGAAGGCCGCTAGTTCGGCAAGCAGACAGTGCGCTGCGCTGGGCCCTTTCGGGTCATCGCGGGGGAAGGATACTCTGGCCGTGACCCGAAAACACGGGGGACACCGGGAGTCCTGCTGGCGCCGTGCGTGTAGGCATCGCGAACCGGCTCGCGTACTCCGCGCACGAGTATCCGGCGAGGTGTTCAACCAAAAAGGGGATCCGTCGGGGCTGCGGGCGCGCAGCGTGATCAGGCGTCGGGCAGGAGCGGTCCGCGGCTCGGCGCGCCTTCGTACGTGGCTCCACCGCTGGTCACGTAGAGCTGCCCGCCCGTCACGACGACCTCCCAGTCCATGCGCTTTTCGACCGTCGCTTCGAGTCCACGCAGCAGCTCCTGCGGCATCGCGATCAGCTCGATATCTTGCACACGATGGATGCGCTCGCCAGCGAGCATGCGTTGCAGGACCTTCGGCTCCTGATACGTGCAGACGACGACGCGCTCCGACGCCTTGCTCGCGCGATGCAAGCGATCGGCGCTCGGGTGACCCACGTCGATCCAGAGCTTTACGCGACCGTCGAGCGTGCGCACCCACACGGCCGGTTCGTCGGCCGTAGAAATACCTTTCGAGAACGCGATGTCTGGTTCCCAAAACAAGCAGTACGCGAGCACGCGCGTGAGCATGTACGGGATGTTCTCCGAGGGATGGCGCGCGACGCGCAGCTCCAGCGCTTCGTACACGCCGCGGTCGGCATCGCTGAGCGCGATACGAAGCGTGTGCAGGGTTGCGGTGAGCGCCACGTTGCGAGTCTAACCCCAAAACGCCGAGATTGGCCCCGCGCTTGCTTTAGCCCGGGCTTCTGGTCATGGTGCGCGCGTGTCCGTGATGCGCAAGACCGAAGGGCCCCGGCCGCTGGCCGTGGTGCTGGGCGTGCAGTTGCCCGACACCAGCGACGAGGCGTTCGATGCCTCGCTGCGCGAGCTCTCGCGCTTGGCGGACACGCTCGGGCTCGAGGTGATCGGTCGCGTCACGCAGAAGCGCAGCGTGCTCGTGAACGCGACCGTGGTGGGCGGCGGCAAGCTCAAAGAGCTGGCGCTGTACACCGGTGGCAGCGGCATCGTGCCCGCGTATTCGGCGCCGGGTGCGAAGACTGAGGATGACGTCGCAGACGAACCGGAAGACGAGCGCGCGGACGACGCTGACGCCGACGACGGCGCGTACCCGGATCCGAATGCGCCCGGCAAGCGCGTGAAGGCCACGGTCGTGCTGGTCGATCACGACCTCTCGCCGGGACAAACGCGCAACCTCGAGAAGGCCACGGGCGCCGAGGTGCTCGACCGCTCGATGGTGATTCTCTCGATCTTCCAACGTCACGCGCGCACCCGCGAAGCGCGCATGCAGGTGGAGATCGCGCGCCTCGCGTACTTGGCGCCACGGCTGCGCGACGCCAGCGCGGGCGGTGATCGTCAGCGCGGCGGTGTCGGCGGCAAGGGTGCGGGCGAGACCGCGCTCGAGCTGGATCGCCGCAAGATTCGCGATCGCATCGCCGAGCTGCACAAGGAGCTCGAGATCGTGAAGCGCGAGGCCGATACGCGTCGCAACCGGCGCGCAGGCGCCGACACGCCGACGGTTGCGCTGGTCGGCTACACCAACGCCGGCAAGTCGTCGCTGATGCGCGCGCTCACGGGCGACGAGGTGTACGTCGCCGATCAGCTGTTCGCGACGCTCGACACCACGGTGCGCGTGCTGCAGCCCGAGACGCGGCCGAAGATCTTGGTCTCGGATACGGTCGGCTTCATCAAGAAGCTGCCGCACGATCTGGTGGCATCGTTCCGCTCCACGCTCGAAGAAGCCAAAGAGGCGGGCCTACTCCTGCACCTGGTCGACGCCGCCGACCCTGCGTTTCGCGATCAATACGAAGTGACGCGCAGCGTGCTCGCCGAGATCGGCGCCGGCGCGCACCCGACCCTGCTCGTGCTCAACAAAGCCGATCGCTTGACCGACGAGCAGAAGCAAGCGCTCACGCACGAGTTTTCCGACGCCGTGCTGATGTCGGCGCGCGACCCCGAGCACGTGGCGCAGCTGCACACCCGGATCGTCGAGTTCTTCGAGCGCGCGATGGAAGAGGCCGAGTTCGTGATCGGCTACGCCGAGCAAAAGCACGTCGCGCTGCTGCACGGACGCGCGCGGGTGCTGGAAGAGCGCTACGAAGCCGACGGCGCCCACGTGCGCGTGCGCGCGAGCAAAGCGGTGCTCGGTGCGCTACGGCGAGAGCTTGGGCAGTAGCGTGATTGGCGTGCGGCTGGACCACGCACGTGTGGCTGAGGCCACGTCGGTCCGCCGAGCCACTACCAAGTCGACGCCTATGTCGCGGGCGCGCCGTGTTCAACCCATGCGTTTACGACGGCGCGCAGTTCCGTCGGGTCGAAGGGCTTTTGCAGGCAAGGGTTGGACCTCTGCTTCAGGAAGTCCACGGTGTCGGGAGAGAAGACTCCGCCAGACAAGAACACGATGCGGGCTGCTTGTTCGCGCGACAGCGCCTCGATCGCGGCGTGCAGCTCGATGCCCATCATGCGCGGCATCATGAGGTCACACACGACGACGTCGTACCGTTCGCCGGAGCGGACGCGTTCGAGGGCATCGTGCCCTGAGGCCGCGATCACCACATCGTGATCGCGGCGTAGCACGCGCGCCACCGTCGACGCGACGACGGGGTCGTCATCCACGATCAGCACGCGGCCTCGTCGCGTGCTGCGCACCGGAGCGTCGGGCTTGGCCACACTCTTCGAGGCGGGCGCGTGATGCGTTGCCGGTAGGCTCACACGAAACACCGAGCCTTCGCCGGGCTTGCTCGTGGCCACGATCGTGCCGCCGAAGGACGTGACGATGCGCTGACAGATCGCGAGCCCCAGGCCCGTACCCGAGCCTTTGGGCTTGGTCGAAAAGAAGGGTGTGAAAAGGTTCTCGATCACCTCGGGCGAGATGCCGGGACCGGTGTCCTGCACCTCGATTACGACCTGTCCCACGTCATCGATGCGGGTCACCACGCGGATCTCGTTGCGCTCGGCATCTCCTTCCGGCAGCGCCTGAACGGCGTTCATGACCAGGTTCAGAAACACTTGAGCGAGCCGAGTCTCGCTCGCCAGCACAGCGGGGACTTCGCGAAAGTCTCGTTCGAGTCGGGCGCGGTGACGAATCTCGTTGTGGGCGATGCGCAGCGTCGCTTCGAGCACCCCGTGCACAGAGACGGGCTCACGCTCCTGCGATCCGCTGCCTCGCGAGAACACCAGGAGGTCGCGCACGATCGTTTGTACGAGTTGCGTCGCCCTGAAGGCGTCGGTGACGTCACGCTGCAGCGCTGCCAATGAGTCGTCGTTTTGCGCGCGCACAGCGAGCTCGGCAGTTGCGAGCTGCAGGTTGACGCTGACCGCCGTGAGCGGGTTGTTGATCTCGTGCGCGACTCCGGCCACGAGCATACCGATCGACGCCATGTGCTCCGTCATGACCAGCTGCGCCTGGGCCTGCTTGAGCTTGGTGATTTCCCGACCCACACCGACCGCGCCCATCAGCTGGCCTTGGGCATCGCGAAGCGGCGAAAGCGCCGTGTGAAACGAGCGCACGCTGCGACCACGGTTCCACGTCGATTCGTAGACCACACGCTCACCCGCCAGCGCCCGCTTGTGAGCGGCGTCCTGCACGGCGCCCGCTTCGCTGCCAAGCACTTCGACGATGGTTTTGCCCAAGAAATCCTCGGCACGCAGTCCCTCGCTAGCCAGCCAGCGCCCGTGAAAGCTGCTGTATCGCTGCTCGAGATCGAGCGTGTAGATGATGTCGTCGAACGACTCGACCAGGGTGCGGAAGCGCGCTTCGCTGTTGGCGAGCGCCTCCTGCGTGCGTACCTGCGTGCTCACGTCGCGTACGGCGGCCGTTGCCAGCAAACCGGCGTCGGTTTCTGCGTGGCTCAAGCTCACGCCGACGAAGAATTCGGAGCCGTCTTTGCGTCGGCCGACGAGCGGCGCGCCGCTTCCCATGGGCCGTGCCCGCGGAGCCGCGCGGTACCGCGCTCGGTGTTCGGCATGGCGCGAGCGCAGGCGCTGCGGCACCAGCAGGTCGATGGGTTGACCGATCAGCTCTTCGGCCACGTAACCGAACAACGCTTCGACCTGTTTGTTCACGAGCACGATGCGGCCGTCCGCATCGATGCTGACCAGCGCGTCGGGAGCCGCTTCGAGCAGCGTCCGGAAGCGTGTTTCACTCTGGCGCAGCGCTTTCTCGGTGGCGTGCTCTTCCGTCTGATCGCGGAAGACCATGACCACGCCGGCGAGCGCACCCCGCGCATCGCGAATCGGCGCACCGCTGTCGGCAATCGGGCGCTCGACACCGTCGCGCGCAATTAGCAACGTGTGATTCGCGAGCCCGACCACCGTGCCTTCTCGGAAGACTTTCACGACCGGGCTCTCGACCAGCGCACGAGTCGTTTCGTTCACGATCTGAAACACGCGATCGAGCGGCTCGCCGCATGCGTCAGCGAAGCTCCAGCCGGTCAGCTGCTCCGCGACTGGGTTCATGCGTGTGACGACGCCCCGAGCATCCGTGACGATCACCCCGTCGCCGATGCTTCGCAGCGTAGTCTCGAGGCTCGTCTCGCTCTCGCGCAGCGCACGCAGTACGAGGTCATCGTCGGCGTGAGCCTCGTCGAGAGGCCGCACCGTGATTACGGTTCGCGGTGTACCGGCGTCGGATCCGGCAGCGCACAGGAGATCGGCGGCGAAACCGCTGCCATCGGGACGCACGGCTTCGGCACGCTGCGTTACTGGTTGCGTTCCGGCGATCACCGCCGCCTCCGGCAAGGGCGTGGTCACGAGCCGCCGGATCGGCACGCGCAGCAGGCCGCCGGGTGGCACGCGGAACAGTGCGTCCGCTCGGCCGTTTGCGGCGACGACGCAGCTGTCGTGTGACACCACGATCATGGCGTCGCTCACCGCTTCGATCGGCACTACGTCGAGCTCCATCGCGACCTCTCCCGTGACGCCAGCCCGCATCACGCGGTGGACCTAGGATCGGACTCGCCATCCGGTTCGGGCCCCAGAGTGTGCACCTGACTGGTCATGATCCGCAGGATGTCGAGACGCGAATCGATCTGCAGCTTGCGCAGCAGGTTCGCGCCGTGAAATTTCACCGTGCGCGCACTCAGCCCAAGTGCCGTGGCCATCTCCTTGGCTTGCAATCCGCCCGACATCAGCTCGAGTACCCGGCTCTCTTGCGCCGACAGCCGAGCACGCGTCGAGAGCTTGCGCAACTTCTCCTTACAGAGGGCGCTGACCTCGGATTCCGAGAGGGGTAAGATCTGCACCTCGGCGCGCCCGACGCGGCGCCGTATCTCGAGCAGCACGTAGGAGGCGGAGTCGCTCTGCAGCACCGCGAACGCTTGCTTTGCGTCGTCGGCGCCGCCGAACAACGGGCAGCCCGCGCAGGGCCCCGCCCCCTCGGTGCGAAACTCCCAGCACTGCTTGCCGCGATAGAGCCGAGCTGGAACGCGTTTGCGATCGTGGTAGACAGCTAGCAGAAGTCCCCGAGTGCGCGCGGCAAGCGATATTTCGTAGCGCAGGCGGGGCCTGCTGCCGTGTTCTGTCTTTGAGGAGTGTCTCGAGTCCATGCAGCGGTTCGCGTGGGTGGGGGGCACTGTCGGCAAGTACCCAAGGCCGCACAAGTACCCCTGTCCAACGGGACAGGTTGGATGCACGGCGTCACTTCGATGCAACGTGCCGGTACGTCAGCTCACGCGCACCAAGCGCGCAGCGTGTGGCTATCAGCAGTCATGATCAGCGGGCCCGCCTCCAGGCATGCGAGCCGCGAGAATGGAGACCGAAGCCACGGCGCTGGCACGAGACCGATCACCTCCTCCGCGGGGATCACGCGCGCAGCGCGGCGCGAACCGGCGGTCCGCGCAGGGGGGCTCAGTGCGCCTGGCAGCGCGGCGTGTGTTTCCAACTGGCGTCCCGCATGGGCGACGACGCGATCTGACTCTCGATCAGCGCGAGCAGGCGAGCAGCTCCGCCTCGACCTTGCCCAGCGCGCCGCGCCGCAAACCGGCCACGAAGAGCACGCTGCAAGCCAAAGTTCCGATGGTGCGCAAGAGCGAGCTGGCCTCACGCCACGGGCGGCACGCGAGACGGCACCGTCGGCCACGATCGCGTCGACTTGTTCGTCGCTGAAGCGCGTCTGGCTCCTTCGCGCACGTGTAGAGCAGGTGGTCGAGCAGGGCTCGGCGAAACGTCTCGGGGTCTACGCGGGCGTGAGCGAGCGGAGGGGCTGTCGTGGGGATGTGCTGCACGTAATCACGCTAGCGCGCGCGCATTTCCAAACGCTTTCCCATTCGTAAATCGGGGGTGATTCTGACAGCGGCCATCAACCTTCGTGATCGCCGCTGTGAGCGTCCTGGCTACTTGTTCACCTTCTGACGCGTCGTTCCTTTCAGCTCTTTCAGCTTGCCTTCGGCCTGCATCTGCTCGTTCTGGATGATTGCGCCGACCTTCTTCTTGGCGCGGCCGACCACCTCTTCGAGCTTGCCCTTCACGCGCTCGCCGGCCTTCGCGACGCCTTGCGTGGCCTTGCCTTTGAGCGCTTTGCCGGTGCCCTCGGCTTGCATCCGCTCGTTGCCGATCAACTTGCCGACTTTCGCTTTGGCTTTGCCGGCGAGCTCTTCGGCTTTGCCCTTGGCGCGTTTGCTTGCGTTGCTCATGGTGATTCTCCGGGGTGACAGGTTGTTCGAGTATCGGGGCAGTGCACACGCCTGGCTAGGCGCGGGCACCGAAAAACACACACTTTTTCATCTTCGCTACGCACCGCGCCGCGTGCTCGGCCGATGACGCGTGACACGACCGATGCCGCGGGCCTTCCGCCAGCGGGCCGTCGTTCTCTGCACGAAGGATGGAGGCTTACCCCATGACGCTCGATCACGAACGTAAACACGCCACGCGCTCATGCCCCATGATTCTCTGCGTG
>JADGRF010000084.1 GCA_017881055.1 Sandaracinaceae bacterium | reverse complement strand
GAGCCCAGCGACGCCATGGTGGTCGTGTCGACCCAGACCATGCCCCACTCGAAGGCCGCGCCCAGACGCAGCCAACGCGTGAGCTTGTAGCCAGCGCCCCAGGTCGGGAAGACGCCGAGCGTCGCAGCATTCATCAGCATGTAGCGCGTCGCCGCGGGCCGCAGCTGCCCCTGCGCGTTGCGAATCAGCCCATAGTTGTCGCCCCACTGCCCTTGCGGCGTAGCAGCAGGAAACAACATGCCGAAACCCAGCCCGAGCTTGTCGCCCACGCGCGTGGTCGCAGCCAGCTGCGGAATGGGCACGATGTGCTGCGACATGCAGACCGTATCTAACGTACCGTTGTAGTACGCCTGCTCGCGCGCACCGATGTTGCGCGAGTCACCCAGCTGCAGCTGCTGACTGCCCATGGTCCGCGAGTCGGGGAAGCGCACCGGGTGACCACCCCCGTAGGCACCCCAGCCGTAGTAACCGATGGGCTCCATGCACGCGCTCATCGACGCGACATTCAGGTCCAGCAAGAGCTGACTGCCGCGTAGCTCGGCCAGGCCCGCCGGGTTGTACGACAACACCATCGGGTCGTCCGCACGCGCAGTGACCGCGTCGCCACGCCCGAGCGCAGTCGCGCCTGCGCCTGCGTATTCCAGACCGCCAGCGCTAGCACGACGCGCGGGCACGCTCGCCACAAGCGCCCCGCAGGCGAACACGAAGAGCTGAAGCGCAGCGCGACGACGCGTGGTAACCCCGCAAGGCACTGCGCCACGCCGCGGCCGGCTGCGCAAACTCACTCAGAAGTGAGTGTGGACACCAATCGCGAGGATATCCAACCCGGAACGGTAGGTACCCGAGTTCACGATCCAGGGCGGCTGGTCGCCGGAGGTCTTGGTGACCACCTGCGTCAAGCGCGCGCTGCCGTCAATGTGGCCGGGGTTCTTCTCGATCGCGAGCGGCAGCTTGTCGGTACGCGAGAGCTGGGTGCCGACCGTACGGTCGATGTTCGTGATCGGCTGCCCCGCCACGTAGTTCGTGTAGATCGTGTGCGCGTCGAGCTGGTCGGGAGCGCCCACCACGAGGGTTTCTTGGAAGATGTGCGCGTACGAGAACACGATGTCGGTGCTGCGCGCCACGCGCAACGTGACACCCGCGTGCAGGCCCAATCGCTGTAGAGGCCAATAGTCGATCTGCATGTAAGCTGGATCGACGCCCCGATTCTCGTAGTGCGCGCCAGCGCTCACCGCAAAGAAGCCGGGTAGAATGTTGTACGTGCCACCCGCGCGCAGGGAGATTTGGTCCTTCCAGCGCTTTTGAATCTTGGTGTTGATCTGCGAAGGGTCGGGAAACACGGCAGGCGTACCCGGCGAGCCATCCGCCGCCAGGAAGTTAACCTGCTGGCCTGGTTTGTAGTCGATCTCCTGGAACTGGTTGCGGCTGTTGATCTGGTATTCCGCGTCGAGCTCGACGTCCCAGCGCTCGTCCTGCAGAGCGTCGTGCAGCGCTTCTTTGAGGAACATTCCACGCTGGCCCTTGCCCGTGCCGTCGGGCCGCGGCGCCAGGCGCTCGGAATAGCGGGCGCCGACGCGCAACTTCCACGGCATGTTCTGGTTGATCGAGTTCACCACGAGGTCGCGGTTGACGTAGCGCCGACCCGCTGCGCTGAATTCGCTCGTGGTGAGGTCGAGCGCGCCGGACGCGTGCACGGCATCTTGGTATTTGAACGCAGCGACGATGTCCAAGCTGTCGTTTGGAACCAAGTGCACCGAACCGGTAAAGCCCGGAATGAACAGATCGCGCCCGCGAACGTGCGCGATGATGTCGCTTGTGAGGTCGGTCCCCGAGGCCATCGAGGCCATCGTGGTGGTGTCCACCCAAACCATGCCCCACTCGAACGCGCCGCCGATGCGGAGCGCCTTGCTCAAGCGATAGCCGAAACCAAGGGTCGGGAAAAGGCCGAGCGTCGCGGTATTCATCAGCATGTAGCGCGTCGCTGCCGGGCGGAGCTGGCCCTGGGCATCGCGAATCAAGCCGTTGTCACCGCCCCACTGGCCTTGTGGCGTGGCAGCTGGAAACACCATACCAAAGCCGATGCCGAGCTTGTCGCTCACGCGCATGGTGGCAATCAGCTGCGGGATGGGCACCGTGTGCTGTTGCATGCAGACCGTGTCGTACGGCTGCGTGTAGTAGCGCTTCTCGGCCGCACCGAGCTTGGTTGGATCGCCGAGGTTGAGCAGCTGCCGCTCGCCAGTCCGGGAGTCCGTCAAGCGAACGCCGTGGCCGCCACCGTAGTTACCCCAACCGTAAAAACCGATCGGGTCGACGCACGCCTGCATTGACGCCAGGTTCAGGTCGAACAGTAGCTGGCTACCGCGCAGCTCTGCCAGGCCTGCCGGGTTGTAAGCGAGCACCATCGGGTCGTCGGCGCGCGCGGTCACTGCGCCACCGCGGCCCAGCGCGGTCGCTCCAGCACCCACGTATTCGAGGCCACCGGCAGCAGCACGGCGCGGCAGCGCACACACCGCGAGGATGGTGGCCGAGACGATCAGGAGTACGGCGGACCGACGCATTTGAACTCCGCGTGCCGAAGTCTGTTTCGGAAGCAAGAAGGAATCGGGGAAAAAGAACAGGTGCGGCACCGCTAGATACCGCACCCGTCCTTCTACGACTGACGCATCAGATCACTGGAACGCAGGAAAGGTCGTGTTACGAATGTCGGCGCAGCTGACAGCCGCCCCGAGGTCGCCCAAGCGCACGACGGCGCTCCTCGGGCCCACGCTCGCGTTGCGATCGAGCTTCGCGTCCGAAGCTGCGAGCTGGTGCTTCCAGGTCGACGGAGGCACGTCGCCCACCTGCATCACGTGGAAGCGTGGCGTGTTCTTGTCCAGGAACTGAGCGTCGGCCGTGCTGCACGCCGAGTTGTCCTTGTGCAAGCAATCCCAAACGCGCGACGGGAGGTCTTTTGCGGCTGTTGCGGGGCCGACGCCGCTGTTGCAATCGGATGCGATCTTGCCGGAACCGCCGAGTGCCGTCTGCAAGCCGGTGTACGCTCGGCTGGCCACGAGATTGCCGGCCATGATCACGCCGCCACCCACGCTGAGCGGCGCGGGGCGGAACGTGAAGGGCCCGAGCGGGCAGGTGTAGATCGGGTTCGCTACCGTGCTACCATCGTCGAGGAACGTCACCGTCACGCCTGGGTGCGAGTCACGGTCGGCATCCGGGAAACAGTCGGCGCCCGTCTTGGCTCCACCTTGGCAGGTGAAGATCGCCGTCTGCGTCGCATCCGGGAAGGCTGCGCCCATGTCGAGATCGATGCCCAGCAAGCCCGAGGTCCTGGCGACCGTCAGGGTGTCCCCGGGGTTGAAGCCGGTGGTGCTTGCCTTGCTGGTGTAGGTCGGAACGCCCGGCTTGTCCCAGAGGTCATCGGGGAACTGGATTTGCAACGCCGTGCAGTTCGCGGAATTCAAGAAGTACGGCAGCTTGGTGCCACACGGGTGCATCTGGGCGACGCCGTCCGAGCCGTCTTCGCAGATGTCGGTGATCTCACCCTTGAAGTAGACTTCGATCTTGCCGCGGCCCGGATCGAGCAGCGCTTGGCCGGCCGGGTTCACTTCGTCCATGAACCACGTATCGAGCTCGACCTTCATCGCGTAGATGCCCTTGGCCGCCGCCTTGCAGCTGCCGGTCTTCGGCGTGGTCGAGGAGCACGTCAACGTCGCCGGAGCGCCGCCCGCGCCACCGGTGCCCCCGGCACCCGCTGTGCCAGCAACGCCACCCGTGCCGGCGGTCGTACCCGCCGTGCCGCCGGCCGTGCCTGCGGTCACTCCGCCTGCCGCGCCTGCGGTGCTGTTCGTGCCGGCCGTGACGCCAGCCGCGCCTGCGGTGCCGAGCGTGCCGGCGCCCGCACCCGCGACGCTACCGCCTGTGCCAGCATTGCCGCTGGGGCTCTTCGCGCCGCATGCGACGGCCAAACCGCCGCATAGCAACGCAACCAAGGTCGAGAGTACGTAACTGCGTCTTGTCATTGTTAACCCCTGCAACTCGACTGAAAATAGTCAGCCTTCTGAGAGTGGCGCCCGCGCTGAAAACAGGCTCATGAGTCTCGTAACTAGCACCCACACTCTGGGACGTGCCGATGCATGCGCACGCCCAAAACCGTGATCAATTCAGTATCTCGTCATCCGCGCCCGGCTTGGTCGGGCCCTGCAGCTCGAACACCGCGCGGTATGCGAGCTGGAAGGTATATTGGCCGTAGAAGGTGTGATTGCCGTAGATGTCGTGGGCATCGAACCCGCCCAGCGCACTGCCGAAGTTGATCAGCACGGCAAGGAACAACAAATCATTCGCGTGCCGGAAGCCCGGACGCGTCACGACGGTGAAGCCGTAGTTGAGCAGCGTACGACGCTTGCCATCGAGCGGTACGTCGAGCGCCTCGAACATCGGACCGGCCGCACCGAAGCTCTTGTGCTTGAAGAAGAGCGTGGTGTCGGAGCGGACGACGACTCCGTGGTCGCGCACCATGCCCGCGCGCCAATCGAAGGTGCGATCGGGACCGCCTTCGTAGCGGACACCGGTGACGCTGAGCAGCAGCGCGTGGTCGTTGAAGGGCAACGCCAAGGTGCCGCGGCCTTCGTAGTACCCAGCCGTGGTGTTCTTGAAGAGACCAGCGTCGTCGACGTCGCGGCGATGACCGCGCGTGATGGGCTCGCCTGGAAGAAACTCGAGCGTTCGGAAGTTGTCTCGGAACCCGACGCTTCCACCGAGTGAGAGCACGAGCAAACGCAGATCGAAGTCGGCCTGAGACTCCATGAACGGCAGAGTCAACAGCGTGTTCGCCTTGAGGTTGAGCTCATTGACGGGCCCGTAGATAGGGATGCGGTGTTCGACCTGGGCTTGGAGGCCAGGGAACACCACGTCGAGGTTGAGGTACGTACCCGCCGGTTGGGGGGCGACCATCCAATCACGAGGCTGGTCTGCACGACTCACCGACGGAGCCACCAAACCCACAAAGAAAGCCAAGAAGATCAGAGTCTTGTAGTGACGTATTCGAACCACGCACCCAACCCACTTTCCAACCGCTTCCCTAGACTGGGCAAAGCGGGAGTGCAAGCCTAGAACACCAGCGAGTCACTGGAAAGGAACAATGTGCAGGCTTCGTTACCGCGCTTTGCGCTGCGCCATTCAGCTCTCACCTTGTTGTCTTCCCTCGATCTTTGCCCAGGAGTCGCGCAGCTCGATGGTGCGGTTGAACACGAGCTTGCCGTCACGCAGGTCTTTGTTGTCGCCGCAGAAGTAACCCAAGCGCTCGAATTGATAGAGCTCTGCGGGCTGGCTCGCCGCAAGCGCGGGCTCCACTTTGCAGCCGCGCAGCACTTGGAGCGAGGACTGATTCAAGAAGCTCTTGAAGTCGTCGCCGTCGTTGGGGTTCTCCTGGGAGAACAGGCGATCGTAGAGGCGGACCTCGGCGTCTTTGGCGTGCTCGGCCGACACCCAGTGCAGCGTGCCCTTCACCTTGCG
>JADGRF010000083.1 GCA_017881055.1 Sandaracinaceae bacterium | reverse complement strand
GCGAAGTCTTTGTCGAGCGTGAGCAGCATTGCCGAATGGCTGAGCGCGTGGACGGCGATCAACAGGTCGAGTGTTTTCGGTGTAATGCCGCGTCGTCGCAGAGCGAAGCCGAGGTCGCCAGCCTCCGTCCAGAGTGCATCGGGCTGCGCGAGAAAGTGGCAGCCCTCGAATAGAGGCAGAACCGCCGCACTGTCACGTTCGTTTGCGAGGCCGCCGCCAGGGGGAGGGTAGCTGGTAGCTGCTCAGGTGGGTGACGCGGCGCGGCTGGCAGACTGGATGGCGTTTATGCCGGCTACCGCCTCCGCTCGTGTTCGTGCTTGCATTCGCATGTCTGAGCTTCAGCGCCTGCAACGACGCCGCGCCCGCCACCGAGGTCATGGTGCTCGTGGACAGCGAAGCTGCGCTACACGCCGACATCGCCAGCGTCGAGCTGCTCTTGAAGAGCGGCGCCGGGCGTGAGCAGGACTTCGCCACGCGCTTGCACCGCAGCGTGGTGCCCGGCTCGGACAAGGTCAGCTGGCCGATCGAGCTCGCGCTCGTGCCGGGCAAGACCGGTGTGAATGCCAGCTACCTCGTTGTTGCAACTGCCAAGGATGCGCAAGGCGGAACGCTCGGCGCTGTGAGCGCGATCAGCAGCTACGTGCAGGGCCACACGCTGTCGTTGCCGTTGCGCTTCGATGCGATGTGCTTCGCGCGTAAAACACCGTGTCCGGACGGACGCACGTGCAGCGCCGGCAGCTGCGTCGACTCCCACGTCGATGCTTCGCTCTTGCCGATCTTTCGCCGCGACGAGCAAGGCCGGCCGGTGCTCTTGCCGTTCAATGACCAGGCCCATGACGCCGGCACAGCTGACGCGGGTGAGCCCGGAGGAGTGGATGCACAGGTGCTCCAGGTGTGCGGCGCCACGCAGTGCGACGAGCTGGCGGGCTGCACCAAGAATCAATGCAACGCCTGCCCCGCGGGTTTTTCGAGTAAGGCCGAGACCGGCTGCGTGCCGACGCTGCTCGGCCTCCAGCTGTCAGCTGGAACCGTGACGCCGGCGGTCACGCCGGACGTGACGAGCTATGCCGTGGCGGTGCCGCTGCTGGCCCAAGACGTGACGTTCACACCAAGCGTGCCGAACGGCGTCGAAGCCCAGCTGGCGGGCCTGCCACTGACGGCGGCGGGCACCTGGACTACACCGCGGCTTGCGCTCGGCGACCTGCTCGTGCCGCTGCGCGTGAGCTACCCGGCCCATGCGCAGCGCGACTACGCCTTCACGCTCACGCGCTCCGGCTCGCAAGAAGCGTTCATCAAGGCGCGTCAGACCGTCGGCGACGACTGGTTCGGCGCCACGGTGGCGATCTCCAAGGACACGCTGGTCGTGGGTGCGCTCTGGGAAGACAGCGGCGCGACCGGCGTGGACGGCAACCCCGACGACGACTCGGTGATGGACAGCGGTGCCGCGTTCGTGCTCGAGCGCAAGAACGGCGTGTTCCAGCATACGACGTACTTGAAGGCCGATACGGCGGAGAGCGGCGCGCAGTTCGGCAACAGCGTCGCGATCGACGGTGACACGTTGGTGGTCGGCGCCCAGCACGCCGGCGGACACGGCGTGGTCTACGTGTTCACACGCAGCGGCAGCAGCTGGAAGAAGCAGGCCGTGCTCAGCGTGAAGGACAGCGGAGCCGAGAGCTCGTTCGGACGCTGCGTGGCGCTCCAGGGCGACACGCTCGCGATCGGCGCCCCCGGCGACGACAGCGCCGGCCTCGACAGCGGTGCGGCCTACGTGTTCACGCGCAGCAGCAGCGTCTGGACGCAGCGTGCGCAGCTGACGGAGCCGCTGCCGGGTGCATCGGACTGGTTTGGTTCCGGCCTGGCGCTGCAGGGTGGCCGGATCGTGGTGGGCGCGACGGGCTCGTCGATCGGCGGCGCCAGCGCCGGAGCAGCCTACGTGTTCGAGGGCAGCGGCGCGAGCTACACGTGCACCGCCACGCTCATCGCCGAGACGCCGCAAGCGCTCGGCTTCACCGGCGACAGTGTTGCAATTGACGAAAGCACGATCGTAGTCGGCGCCTGGAACCGCAACGATGGCCACGGCGAAGCGCTGGTGTTCGAGCAGAAGGGCACAAGCTGGCAGCGCAGCGTCACGCTCGACGCAAAGAGCGCGGGCCACGACCCGCTGACCGACGACAATTTCGGCAGTCGCGTGGCGATCGCAGGCGATGCGATCCTGGTCGGCGCGGGCGGCGAGGACAGCGCGGGCGCCGGCGTGATGAGCGTCGACGTCGCGACGGCGCCCAGCGGCAACGCCGTCGTCGACAGCGGCGCCGCGTACCTGTTCATGCGCAAGGGCGGCGGCTGGTCCGCGCTGGCGCACATCAAAGCGGCGCATCCGGGCACGGGTGAGAGCTTCGGCTGGGCGGTCGCGCTGTCGTCCGACAGCGTCGTGGTCGGCGCGCGCGACGAAAAGAGCGACGCCACGCTGGTGAACGGCGACGAGACCCGCGACGGTGCACCCAGCAGCGGCGCGGTCTACGTGTTTCGCTGAGACGCGGCATCAAAACAGGCAAAAGCGGCCCACGCGGTGAAATCGTGGGCAAGCACCGCGACGAATTGCTGCCCCACCGGTTAACGTCGGCTGCGGAGGCAGCGATGGGGCTCTTTACACGGCGGCGGCTCGACAGCTCTTCGGTCGCGATCGGGCTCGTGCTCGCGTGCAGCCTGGTTCAGGGGTTGGCCTGCACGGGCAGCTCCGGCTCTGCGGGCGACGCCGGCATGGCGAAGGACGCCGGTGACGCCCAAGCGGCGCTGCCGGTGCACGTGCCCTTCGAGGCGGATCCGCCGCGCGTCTACGTCGCCAAGGTGAAGAACCTGCTCGTGGGTGCGCCGCCGACCGACGACGAGGTGGCCGCAGTCGAGCAAGACCCCGCGCAGCTGCGTACGCTGATCGAGGCCTGGCAGAAGCTGCCTGCGTACGAGACCAAGCTGCTGACGTTCTTTCAGCTGGCATTCCAGCAGACGCAGATCACCATTAACGACTTCGCCGATCAGACGTACCCGCGGCAGACCATCGCGAATCCGTATTTGAAGGCGATCTTGGCGCGCAATGCACAAGAGTCGTTCGCGCGCACGGCGCTCGAGCTGGTGCGCGAGGGCAAGCCGTGGACGGAGGTGCTGACCACGCGCCGCTTCATGATGACGCCCGCGCTGATGGAGCTGTACTCGTACCTGGACGTGTGGCAGGTCGACGACGCTGGCAAGGTCAGCGACTTGTACGGCCGTGCGCATCTCGGCGAGACGATCACCGTCACGGGCAAGGCTCCGATCCCGCTCACCGACACGCTCGATCCGAGCAGCCCGAGCTACATGCACTGGTACGACCCCGACGTTGGCGACGCAAAACTCGGAGCGGGCTGCACGGACGACCCGATCGTGTATCCGATGCGCTCCGATGCGCTGCACTTCTTGCTCTACGGCTCGCTGATCGCGCACCCGCAGAGCAGCGTTACGGCGGGCGCGGGCGCCGGCGGAGTCAAAGCCAAGCAGTGCATGATCTTCGCGGGCAGCATGGCGGCCCCGCAGCTGACGGCGGCAGACTTCGAGACCTGGAAGATGGTCACGGTACGCGCGCCGAAGAGCGGCGAGGCGCGCACGAGCTTCTTCGATCTGTCCACGCTGCGCTCTGGCAGCGAGCTTGTGCTGACCCTGCCGCGCGTCGGCTTCTTCACGACCCCCGCGTTCTTCGCGAACTGGCAGACCAACATCAGCAACCAGATGCGCGTGACGATCAATCAGACGCTGATCGTCGCGCTCGGCGCCTCCGTGGACGGAACCGACGAGACGGTACCGTCGAGCACTCCCGGCCTCGATGCGAAGCACACGCAGCTGGCCGAGTGCGCGACTTGCCATCAAACGCTCGACCCCACGCGCTCGATCCTCGCCGCGACGTACACGTGGAACTACCACGATCAAGTCGAGCCCGCCTTTGCGCAGCAGAAGGGCTTGTTCGTGTTTCGGGGCGTGGAGACGCAGCTGACGGACGTCGGCGCGCTCGGCGACACCCTCGCGCAGCACCCGCTGTTCCCGAGCGCGTGGGTGCAGAAGCTCTGCTACTACGCCAACTCGGCGCCGTGCGACGGTGACGATCCCGAGTTTCAGCGCGTGGTGAAGGCGTTCCAAGCGGGCTACGCCTGGAACGACTTGATCGCCGAGCTGTTCTCGTCGCCGCTCGTCACGCACGCAGCGCTCACCCAGACGGCCGACAAGGCCGGCGTGAGCATCGCGGTGGCGCGTCGTGATCACCTGTGCGCGGCGCTGGAGCAACGGCTGGGCCTCCCGGACGTCTGTGGCTTGCGGCCGACCACGCTCAAGGCGACGCGCGCCACGGTGCCGGAGATCGCTGCGGGCTTGCCTTCGGACGGCTACGGCCGTGGTGCGGTGGCGCCCGTGCTGCCGAACGAGCCGACGCTGTTCTATCGCGCCGGCGTCGAGAACATCTGTGCGTCAGTCGCCGCGCAGGTGATCGATCCCTCGGCTGCCGCCAAGCTGCCGAGCCAAAAGGTCTGGGCGAGCAGCGCGCCGGAAGCCGCGGTGAACGACTTCGTGAGCACCGTGATGGCGCTGACGGCGTCGGATCCGCGCACGGCTCCGGCGCGTCAGCTGTTGCTACAGCACTTCCACGACGCGATGCAAACGGGTGCGAGCGCCAGCGTCGCGCTGCGGTCCACGTTCATCGTGGCGTGCACGGCGCCTTCTTCGATCTCGATCGGTCTGTGAAAGGGTGTACGCCATGATCTCACGCCGACAGCTGCTTTTATCTTCGAGCGCCGGTGCTACCCTCCTGGGCCTGCGCACGCTCGCGACGGGTCTACCGATCTCGATTTTTCTCGATCCGCGTCGCGCCCTCGCGGCCGCTGCAGCGGCTTGTCCCACGGGCAAAGCGCAGTTCGTGATCTTCAGCACCTCGGGCCAAGGCGATCCGATCAACGCATGCGCGCCGGGGTCGTATACGGATCCGGGCATCGTGCACAGCGCGGATCCGATGCTTGCACCGAAGGCGATCACGCTGGCGGGCACGAGCTGGAACGCCGCCGCGCCGTGGGCCACGCTGCCGCAGTCCGTGCTCGATCGCGCCTGCTTCTTTCATCTTGCGACCAACACGCCGGTGCATCCCAAAGAGCCGAACGTGCTGAAGCTGATGGAGAGCACCAAGGGCGATGAAATGCTGCCGTCGCTGCTCGCGAAAGAGCTCGCACCGTGCCTCGGCACCATTCAGGCGCAGCCAATCAGCTTGGGCGCCAGCTCGCCCTCCGAAGGTCTCACCTACGCCGGTCGCGCGCTGCCGCGCATTCCGCCGCTCGCGCTCAAAGCCACGCTCACCAGCCCTAAGGGGGCACTCACCGACTTGCAGAAGCTGCGCGACCAGACGCTGAGCCAGCTCTACGACGTCTACAAGAACGAAGCGACGCAAGCCGAGCGTGACTACATCGACTCGCTGGTCACGTCGCAAGCCCAGGTGCGCAGCATACGCCAAGATCTCTTGGAGCAGCTGACGTCGATCGCCGACAACGGCCCCGATGCGCAGGTGCTCGCGGCAGTCACGTTGATTCAGATGAAGGTCACGCCCGTCATCACGATTCACATCCCGTTCGGCGGCGACAATCACCGCGACATCGCGCTTGCTACCGAGAGCAGCGAGACCGCCGCTGGGATCGCCACGATCGCCTCGCTGATGACGCAGCTGAAGAACGTGGGCCTCTCCGACCAAGTCACGCTGATGTCGCTGAACGTGTTTGGCCGAACGCTGGCCAAGGGCAACGAAGACGGCCGGCAGCACAACGCCGACCACCAGGTGTCGTTCGCGATCGGCAGCGGCCTGCGCGGCGGTGTGATCGGCGGCGTGGCCAAGACCGACAAGGACTACGGCGCGCTGCCGATCGACTCGAAGACCGGCGCTGGCTCGACCAGCGGAGACATCGCCCCGCTCGACACGCTCGCTTCGTTCGGGCGCACGATGCTCGCAGCTGCGGGAGTTCCGTCAGCTGCCATCGACGTCGAGATCCCTTCGGGCAAGACCGTGGCCGCCGCGCTCGCCTGAGCCCTGTCGCGCGCCACTCGCCCCTACGGCGTCTTCACCACGAGGTCGGCGATCATCGCGAGCAGGTCGCCCCACGGTGGACGCATGATCTCCCACGGGTTCTGTGAGCCGCGCCGGTACTCGAGCGCGCGTGCGAGAACGTCTGAAAGCCTTCGTGGGCGTGGTGCGCGCCCATGCCGCTCTGGCCGACTCCGCCGAACGGCAGGGAGGGAAGGGAGGCGTGGACCGCGAGCGAGTTCACGCAGGCGCCGCCCGAGAGCGTGCGCGCGAGCACGTCATCTGCAACGGCGACGTCGTCCGTGAATACGTAGAGCGCGAGCGGCCGGGGGCCGCGGTTCACGTAGGCGATCTCGTCGTTCAGCGTGCGGTACGGCTTGATCGGCAGGATCGGTCCGAAGATCTCTTCCTGCATCAGCTGCAGGTCGTCCGGTGGATCGATAACGAGCGTCAGCGGCAAGGTCCGATGCGTGACGTCGTCGGCCTCGCCGTTCAGCGCGATCACGCGCGCGCCGCGCTCCTTGGCTTCGGCCAGATACCCATGGAGGCGTGCGAAGTTGCGGTCGTTGATGATGCCGGTGGCCGAAGGGTTGCCGACGAACTTCGGGAACATCGTGGCCCACAGGCTCTGCAGCTCGGTGACCACGCTCTCCAGGCGCTCGGCCGGCACCAGTAGGTAGTCGGCGTTGATGCAGACTTGGCCGCTCTTCACGGCCTTCACCGAGAGGATCTCGCTCAGCGTGTCGGTGTTCACGCGATCGGGCGCCACGATCACGGGGCACTTGCCGCCGAGCTCGAGCGTGACCGGCGTCAGGTTCTTCGCAGCAGCTGCCATCACTTTGCGACCGACTGCTGGGTTTCCAGTGTACAGCAAGTGACTCCACGGCAGCTCGGCGAACGCCTGCGCCAGCTCCATGCCGCCGGTCACGATGCTCACCTGCGTCGGATCGAAGCGGCGCTTCACGGCGTCGCGCAGCAGCTCGGCGCAGTGCGGCGCCAGCTCCGACGGCTTAACGATCGCGCGGTTGCCTGCGGCGAGAATGTCGACCAGCGGCCCGAGCGAGATGTCGATCGGGAAGTTCCACGGCGCCATGTTGCCTACGACGCCCTTCGGGTGCTGCTGCACGTAGCAGCGCGCGTCGCCGTCGGCTTCGCGCGTGGACGGCGCAAGCCACGCCTCGAGGTGCTCGCTCGTGTAGCGGATGCGCGAGAGCACGCCGCCGAGCTCCCACAGAAGGCCGATGCTGGGATCGTGGCTGCCGAAGTCTGCGCGCAGCGCTTCGGGCACCTGCGGCGTGATGTCCGCACACAGCTCGCGCAGCGCCTTGAGCGCTTCGATGCGCTCGGCGTGCGACGGAAACATGTGTTGGGAGAAAGCGCGTTCCTGTGCGTGGAAGATCGCCTGCAATTCGGGAATCGTCGTGGTGGCGGCGTGCGTCACTGCGCACCACCGTTGTCGAGCGGGCCTGCAAGTCGGCCCGTGAGCCCTTTGTTCGCCTGCACGTAGGCGGCCCAGATCGAGCCGTCGTGCGCGAACGTGGGAGGCCCGAGATATTCGCTCTGCGGGTACGCCATACCGTCGATCGCAGGTGTCTTCGGGTCGTTGACAGCTGCGCTCCAGAACACCGGCTTCGCCGCGAACAGATCCGTGGTCACGGTCAGGTACGCGTCGTACTTGCCTCCGTCTCTCTGGAAGTAACCGTCTTTGCCGTTGCCCTTCACATCGCTGCTTCCGTAGTACGCGAGCGCCACGTAGCCCGGCTTCTTCACGGCCACGTTCGGGTAGCTCGCGATCAGCGCATCCGGTGCGCCGAACATGATCGGCTTGGTCCAGGTCGCGCCTTGGTCTTTCGACGCCGCGATGTACGGCCGCGTGTCCGAGTCGTCGACCCAGACGGCGTACAGCGTGCCCTCGCGATCGACGGTGACGTTCGTGCTCAGCCAGTTGTGCTGGATCACGCCGGCCAGCGCCGAGCCCGGGATGTATACGTCGTGCCACGGGTCGCCCTCGTCGTGGCTGATCGCGATCGCCACGCGCTTGGTCGACACGTGCTCCACGTAGATCGTTCCGTCGGGACCGACGGCGCCGGCGTTGGGCCAACCCTTCTGGCCGGCCTTGGCGTCAATTGCATCGGTCTTGGTGCGCGTGAAGGTCTTGCCGCCGTCGACCGACCGATAACACATGCGGTCGGGCCCGGTCAGCACCTGCGGTCCGGTCGCGCAGAAGTAGACCATGCTCGGGTAGTGGTTCTTCGCGAGCAGATCCTTGCTGGCTTTGGTCGCGGCCGGGCCCGTGATGATCTTGCCGTAGTCTTTGCTGTCGCAGCCGGCCACCGTGCGCGTCCAGGTGTGGCCGTCGTCGTCGCTCCACCACAGCACCGTGCCGCTCGAGCCGGTGCAGCTGTCGGCGCCGTTGGCGATGTCGTAGCTGTTCAGGAACAGGCGACCCGATGCCGTGTCGCGCCACAGCCAGGGATGGATCGCGCCGCCTGGCTTGCCGCCGGCGGTGGTCTCCGGGGCGGTAGTCGGGATAAACGTCATCCAGTCTGCCAGCCGCCCCGCGCCGCGTCACCCACCTGAGCAGCTACCAGCTACCCTCCCCCTGGCGGCGGACCATGGCGGCGGGGCCGTGAACCGGGTGAAGCCGTGGTCGGTCGTAAGCACTCGCCGTAGCCCGTCGTGACGCCGGTGGCGCGGCGATCAAGTGTCGGGTCATGACCAAGCCCGAGCTCAAAGCCGTGCGGCGGATGATCGAAGCGAGCCGCAGTCCCAGCGGTCGGTTGCCGGCGCGTGCGCGCGCCGAAGTGCTCGCCGCCGTGGCGCGTGCACGCGATGCCGGCATGACGGACGCAGTCATCGCGGAGGCCCTTGGCGTTCGTGTGGCGGCGCTGTCGCGCTGGCGTTGGCGCGAGCATAGCGGAGCAGGAAAGCTCGTCGCGGTGCGCGTGCCGCTGCGGGCGTCAGGCTTGGTCGTGCATGCACCGCACGGCGTGCGCGTCGACGGCCTGTCGCTCGATGACGTTGCCGAGCTGCTGAAGAGGCTCGCGTGATCGGACTGTCACGCGGGCTGTCGGTCTTCGCGTTCACCGACGCCGTGGACATGCGCAAGTCGTTCTGCCGCCGCAGAAGATGGGTGAGCAGGGCCCTACAAATTCATGGCGTGGTTCGGTCGTTATGTAAACTCGCCAGCGGCTCCGACAGGCCTTTCATCCTTCCTATGAGCAAGTCCTACACGGTGGTGACCGCTCCGCCCATCGCTTTCAGCTTCTTCAGTTTCTCAGCGTCCATCGGTAGTGCTCCATGAGATTGTGGCAGGTGTAGTACGCTGCCGGCTCACCAACGGAAGACTGTACCCATGGATCGACCACTCCTCGACGAAGCGCACGTTCACCCGTCCATTCGCGACCGCCTCGGTCGCGGCAAGGTCGATACCGTTGGGGAGGTGCAGCGGGCGATCCGTGAGCACGACGTGGTCGTGGTGGGGATGGCCCAGAACCCTCACCCCAAGCGGGCACGCGAAGCGTTGAAGAAGAAGGGCGTCGCGTTCCACTACATCGGGTACGGCAGCTACCTGGCTGAGTGGCGGCCCCGGCTCCTGCTCAAGATGTGGTCCGGCTGGCCTACGTTCCCGATGGTGTTCGTCAAGGGCACGTTCGTCGGCGGTGCGGACGAGGTCGTCGCGCTGATCGACAGCGGCGAGCTGGACCGGCTGCTCGCTGCACCCCGCACCTGAGCGGGCTCGCTGCGGGGTCGCGCACGCGATTGGACGGTCACGACCGCTGCGACCGAATCCCGTCGAGGTCACGGGTGTCGCAAGGCGCAGCGCCCGCACCGAGCCGTCTCACGGAAAGCCCGCGGGATCGCCCATGGCTTGCAGCTGACATCGGCAAGCGCGGTTTGACCTCCATGAACCAAGCGGCGGCGGTCCGGGGTCGGCCGACGGGTTTGGCGTGGGCTGCCAAACTTGTCGGCCGATGGTAGGGCCGAGATCAGTAGACGTTGAACGTCGGCTGCGGGCGGGCGGCGTCGGTGGCGGTGTCTTGATCGAAGGGCGTGCCGCCGTGCAGGCCACCGGGGCCGCGTTGGTCATCGGCGTACATCGCGTAGATGCGACCCGCCTTGTTGAGGCTGCCGATCGCAGCGAAGGGTGTGCCGATCAGCAGGTCGTCACGACCGTTGTTGTCGTAGTCGCCGGTGCTCAGCGCCAAGCCGAAGCGGTTCTGTGCGGTCTCCTTGCCGCCTGGCATGTTGGCTTCGGTGAACGCGGCGCTGCCGCCGCCAGGGGGAGGGTAGCTGGTAGCTGCGGGGCTGGGGCACTGGCAGACGGGGCACAGCGTTTATCCGGCCTACCGCCCCACCTGCGCTGCGAACCAAGTGTGCGTCCATCCGCCGACTAGCGTAGGCGGTGCAGCCCCTCCGTGCATGCCCAAGACCGATGCTGGCACGTGTCCTGCCGGCACTCAGCTACAGCTGTTCTGCGGCGGGTTGGCAGGAGGCGGATGCGTTCATGTCTACGTGCCACCGCCCCCTTTCTGCGCAGATATTCCGCCCGGCTGCGGCTCGACGCTCACGTGCTCCTGCTTCTCGCAGAGCGTCTGTGGCGGTGGCGCGAACTCCTGCAACGGCGTGACCGCGCACGACCTTGTGTGCGTTAATCTCGCGCCCTGACCGTCCAGCTCTTCTCGACCGCAACGGGCTCAAGGGTGTTCGCTCTGCTGCTGGCCACAGT
>JADGRF010000082.1 GCA_017881055.1 Sandaracinaceae bacterium | reverse complement strand
GCTAGCGCTGCGCCACAGCGATCGCGGGAAGGGCTCGCCCACCCAGGGGGTCGTCAGCTGCAGGGGTAGGATCCAATAATAGATCCTAGGGGGTCCGACCATAATACTCAGTGTTATTAGCTACTTATACGGATTTCCCCCAGGATCCGATAATCCCTGTTATCGGATCTTTCCATATTTCGCAGCGCGTTTTCGAAGTCGCTACCGCGTTGCGCAGCGCTCGGGCTGTGTCGGCCGGTTCCCCGCAACCCAGGCTCGCACCGGCGTCGCGCACGCGCGGCGCAGCACCTTCGACAGCTTGACCCCGTGCACGCCTTGACGTTCTATCCGGCGCCATGCCGAAGAACCGCACGAACAAGACTGCCGCTCCCGCGGCGACGAAGGTCAACAAGAGCGCTTGGATCCGCGCGCTGCCCACCACGATGTCCGCCAAGGACGTCGTCGCGAAGGGCAAGGCCGAGGGCATCAAGCTCGCGCTTACGCAGGTCTACGCAGCGCGCCGCAGCTCCAAGAAGCCCAAGACCGCAGCTAAGGGCGGCGGAACACCCAAGGGCAAGAGCGGACGGCCGAAGGGCAGCAAGAACAAAACGCTCAAGCAGGACGTGAGCGAGGATCTCAGCCACTTGAAGCGCGCGGTGTTCGAGCACGGCTTCTCGAAGGTGGAAGCGTTCTTGGCCGAGCTGAAGAAGAGCGTGGGGCTTTAGGACCGTCGCGTCGGTGTCCGCTCCGTCGAGCAGGTGTGACATGCCTCGTGGTGATGCGCAGCGGATGTGGTTTCCCGAGATGGCGAGCACACACCGGAGTGCCGTTGAGCGGTGTGCCGTGTCGGGCAGACCTGGCCGCGCGTGGCGCAGCTGACAGAGAGGAGCACGGTGGACGCACTGGATCGCGGCGCGCATGCCGCCGGTCAGCTCCCAGCCGCTCGCTTCGTTCGCTCGTCGAGCCAAGCGCACACCGCTGCCGGCGTGTACTTCGGGATGTCACCGACCATCACGAGCGGCGCTCCCTTTAGAGAGCGGGCGGAGCAAGAGCGTGCCCAGTCTGCCAGCCGCCCAGCCCCGCGTCACCCGCCTGAGCAGCTACCCCCCCCTGGCGGCGGTCCCAGTGGAGTTCACGTAACGCATGCGCCCCGGGGCTGGTAGCCCGCCGAGGGACGCGGCGCCTTCGACACGAGCGTGATCGTCGCCGCTCTACTCGGCTGGCACGAGCACCACGCAACTGCCCTGCGCGCGCTGCAGCAGGCGTTCGAGCGCAATTGCGTCGTCTCGCCGGCGCCCGCGCTCGTGGAAGCGTACTGCGTGATGACACGGCTTCCGGCGCCGCATCGCATTTCGCCAGTCAACCGATTGCCCGCTCCAACGTGCGTGATGTCTTTCGCTTGACCGCCACCAATCGCCTCAGTCTCCCATCCCCTTCACGATCTCTGCGACCGGACAGCGCACCAGGCTCCGCGCCGAGCTCGCGCCGGCGTCGTTGTCGATGTCAACTGTGTACGTCACGTAGCTGTCGTCGAGCCACAGCCCGGTGTAGAGCATGCGGTGGAAGCCGGTGGGGAGCGGTACGGTCCAGTGCAGGCCGTCGCTCGTGCGGTAGAGATCGACCGTCGATGACGCGGCGTGCGCGAAGTAGCTGTGGCGCAGCGCGAATGGCTCGTCGCGTCCGATGTTGTGGATGATTCGCACGTTGCGCGGTACGAGCGCGGAACCGGGAGCTGGCCACGGCGCGAGGTAGAGCGTGCCGTCGCGATGCTCGAAACCTTCGGCGCTGTCGGTCTCGACCCAGGCGATGTTCTTGTCGTCGGTGTGTAGCACCCAGCCGACGCGCGGCTTGGGATCGTGTAGCAGCTGCCACACCCCGCTGCCGTCCAAGCGATACAGCGTCTGCTCGTAGGTCGTCGTCTTGTATGACATGAGCGCGACCACGCTGGTGTCGTGCGCGCCGAGCATCTGGGGAGAGTAGAGCTCGCTGACGCTGACCGGCTGCGTGGGTTGGCTGCGGTCGAAGCGAAGGCCGTGCGAGGAGCTGTCCCCGTGCACGAACACCACGTGATCGGTGACTTGGGGACCGAAGAGCACCTCGCTCAAGTCGAAGGTCTGCGCGGGCGCCTCGACGTTGCCACCACAACCGAGGCCTTGCTGCCGAGTGGACATGAAGTCGTTGAACGTGAAGAGCCAACACCCGTCGCTCTCGCCTTGGCTGTATTGGGCGTCGCAGTAGCCGGAGACCCGCACGGCGTGTTGGGGTTTGCCCTGCATGTCGTAGAGCACGTAGACAGTTCCGGTCGGGTGTCCGTCACTGGGATCGTTCGGGAGGGTGAAGCGCATCGTGTAGCCGCCCGCAGGATGCACTGTGGCCACGTCCATGGTGTCTTGACCCGAGATCGGTAACACCATGCATGACGCGGCGCCTGTGCCGGTCGCTCGCGCCCAGTGCAGCTCCTCGAGCGAAGCGACGTCGTTGCTGACCTGGACCATGCAGCTCGCGGGTGTCCACGCCGGCGTGGACCACGTGAGCTTGTCGAACGCGGCGAGGTCCGGCGCCGCATCGAATGGGATGATCTTCGTGGAAGCATCCAGCGGCGCCATCCAGGCGCCCGCGTCCATGATTGCAGCTGACGTCGAACCGTCGTGCGACGGCGGCGCGCTGCCGTCCAGCCGGACCGCGGCTGACGCGGCGTCGGTGGTCGCGCTGGGATGAGTCGCGGCATCCGGCGCATGGCCGTGCGACGGACGCGAACAACCGAGGATCAAGGCAAGCATCAGCACCAGGTGTCGCATGAGCGCAGCGTAGCGCAGGCGACGGCAGGAATCTGCCGCTGCGGAAAGTGCGTGAGCAGAGCCACAGAATTCCAGTCGGCGCGATTTAGAGATGTCCGGCCGGGCCTGATACCCCTTTCGAAGTTCCTATGAGCGAAAACCGATGCCACCGGCAAGTACCTGGCCCAGTATCACCTGCGCTCGCACATGCAACTGGTGGCGATAGCCGGCATAACCACCACCCAGTCTGCCAGCCGCCCCGCTGCGCGTCACCCGCCTGAGCAGCTACCCCCTCGCGGCGGCTCTCGTCGACAAAGCCGGGGTTGCGTGGGCTCGCTCCATAGAGCTCGGCGCTGCTCACCAGCACCACTTGTCCAGCGCCGCTGCCGAACAACGCGCGCAGCACGCCGGAGGCCTCGTCCGCGCTCGGGCCGACCCGCGGCGGCGCGGTCGGTGTCGGCACGTAGACGCCAGCCACGACGCTCGCCGGCTCGGTGACGGGCAGCGGCCCCGAGGCCAAGTCCTCGCACGTGACGTGCTGCACCTCGCCCAGGCCCGCAGCCGACTGCAGCACCGGCAAGAGCCGGGTCGCGAGCGCCGTGGGCGCGGCCAGCAGGACTACGTCACTCATGGCTGCATCACCGTGCGTCGCTTGCCCTACGCCCTGGTCGGCTGACACTAACTGGGTCGGGCGCGGAGTCAAGCGGACAGGCCCGGACAAGAGGCTGCAGCGCGCGCTCGACGCGGTGCCGTGGGGCCTGCGAACGCAAAGCGGCAGGCGGGGCCAGACCCGGGGGCAAGGCGTGACGAGGAGCAACGCAGCCATGCGTGTTCGGGACAAGCGAGAACCGCTCAAGACCCCTCGGTCAGACCCCTTAGTCCCACGGCACGCCGGCGCGTTTCAGCGCGGGCAGCACAAACCAGCACGCCGCAGTGCTCGCCGCGCCGATCAGCACCAGCGCGTGAAAGCCGATCGTTGGACCGCCGAGCGCGACTCCGAGCGACTCGTACCAAGTGCCACCTGCGTACATGGCTGCGTTCAGGGCCGTGTTGCAGACCGCCATCAGGACAGCGAAGGTCGTGCCCGCCGATTTGCTCGGACACACGCGCGCCGCAAGATCCATCGTCACCAGCATTCCTGTTTGGTAGGTCAGCCCGAACACCACATTCGCGATCAGCGCTGAGACGGGGCCTGCCATGAACAAGTAGGCAAGCGTCGAGGCGATGCCCGCGACAACGGACAAATGCACGAGTCTGCCGAAAGCGAGCCGCTTGCAGATGAAGGCGTACAGAACGCTCGCAGCAACCTCTGCCACAGCCTGCACGGAGACCAACGTTCCGTAGAACTGCTGGGAGAAACCGAGTCGCTCGATCGAATAGGTCTGCAGCACGCTGCTGGTGAACGGATTGAAGTTCCACAGAAACAGGAACGCCGCGACGGCTGTGAGAATGGCGAACCGATTGCCAGATTGCAGCTCCAGCGCGGCGGTCCGAAGGTTGTCGGTCGGCCGCTCGTGCCTTCGCGGTTCGCGGTACGCCACCATCACCATCACAAACGAGGCGAACCCAAGCGCCGCGCAGATCCCGAAGGTGGCAGAAAGCGCGTGCCGCTCGGCAAGCCATCCACCGAGCACGCCGGCAATCACGGTGGCGAACGAGTTCGCGCCCCATTGCACCGACTGGATACGACCCGTGAGTCCGCGCGGATTGCCCTGCTCGACCGCGACTGCGTCGATCACGACGTCGCAGAACGCGATCGCAACGCCAACGCTCAGCAACAGCCAGCGACCCGGTGCGACGAAGCCCTGACCTCCCCAGAACATCGCGAGAGCAGTGAGACCAAAGCTGCACGCCAGTGTGGACAAGACGAGATACGACCAGCGGTGCTTGCCGAAGAGCGGAAAGAAATCGCTGAGCGCGCCGTAGATGGGCTTGAGGGACCACGCGATCCCAACGAAGCCGAAGTACGCGCCGACATCCGCGGTACTCAGCCCAAGCGTGCGGAGCGAATTCTGCAACGGCTGCGCCGGCAGGCAGGCCGTGGGCTCGACGATGCCCTGCACGAAGTACAGCCCGCCAAACAGCAGAAGAAGCCGCAGGTCTTCGCCGCGCGAGCGTGGCGTGGTGGCTGTCTGCGAAGGCGTGTTCCCGGCTGGGTCTGAAGACGCCGTCACGGTCGTGATGTTCGCCTGGGCGAGCGGGTAGGGGCAAGGCGCACGACGGCGCGGTCGCAGGTCAGAGAACGCCGCAGTGGCCGGCGTGCAGCCTCTAGCGGACCGGCTGCGCGTCGGCGAGCGGTACCGCAACCGCCGCGTTCACGATGAGGCAGCTTTCGCGGTAGATGCTCAGGATGACCTGCGTCGCCAGGTCGGCGCGCACGTCGTACAAGATCGAATCGCGCGGCAAGCCGCGGCGCGCGTCGGCGAGCGCTCTGCGGTAGCCGCCATCGCCCCAACCCACGCCGATGGACGCGGGATACGGCTGCGCGCTCGACGCAGCCGCTATCAAAGGCTCGAACGGCAACTGCAGGCCGCGCTGGCACGCACGGCCCTCGACGCGTCGCGTGGTCACCAGCTTGCGAACGTCGCGTCCAGTCGGAGCGTGGTACGACAGCGCACCGGTCGAGTCTTGGAAGATGACGAACTGGCCCGCGGGGATCAGCTGCGGGTTTGCCTCGTAGCTCGCTCGCGGGCGCACACTTGGCAGGCAGGCGCAGAGCACGAGTGCAGCAAGCGCAGCAAGCGCAACGACCCTTGACCTTGGGGTGCGAGCTCGCATGGCTCACATCACCGTCTTGCCGCGCACGCGCGTGCAGCTCTCTTGATAGACGCCGAGCACGTTGAACAGCTTGGTGTCGGCTTCGACGTCGGCCAGCATGCGCGCGTGCGAGCCGCGCTTGGCATCCTCGACGGCTCGCGTATAGCCACCGTCACCCCACGCCACCAACCACAGCACGACGTGGTTGCACGCTTCGCCCGTGACTTCGGCGCCGAGTGGCCCCGGCACTTCGCTGGGCGTCGGTGAACGGTAGGACAGCGGCGTGTGCACGTTGGAATAGATGCATCCCGTGCACGCCAGCATCATGACGAACCCGAGATGAGATAGCGCACGCATGACGACCCTTTCTCGCCGCACTGCGACGATCACGCGCGCTAGGTATGCGCGCGCTCGGGCGCGGGCAGCATGCGCGAACGCAACGGGGTCGCTGCGCACGCGCTCGCAAAGCCACCGCTGCGGGCGTTCGGGACCTGCGCAGTTGCAAGTCGTCGGACCGCTATGCCGGCGCCGCTTGCGTGGATCCCGCCTACGCGACCGCGATCACGGCCTTGCCGACGACCTCGCCGTCGCACATGCGTTGCAGTGCCAGCGGGACCTCGCTCAGCCGGTACTCGCGCTCGATGGCAGCGTGGATACGGCCTTCAGCGGCTAGCTGCCCCAGGTAGGCGAGATCCTTGTTGGGCTCGTGGAGCAGCAGCTCCAGCTGTTGGCCGTCTCGACCCTTCAGCCAACGACCCACGATCACGGTCTGCAAGATGCGTAGCGGCGCGCCACCCATCACGGTGAACCTGCCGCGCGGCTGCAGCGCGCGACGGCAGTCGAGCACAGGGCGATGCAGCTCACAGTCCAGCACGAAGTCGTAGCGCTCGCCGAGCCGCGTGTAGTCGCGTGCGCGGTAGTCGAGCACGTGATCAGCGCCGAGTGTCTCGAGCATGGCGAGCTTGGGGGCGCTGTCCACGGCGGTGACTTCGGCGCCGTAGAGCTTGGCAAGTTGGACGGCGAAGCTGCCCGCGCCCCCGCCGGCGCCGTTGATCAGCACGCGCTGTCCGGGCTGCACCTTGCCGTGGTCCCGGACGCCTTGGAGCGCCAGCACGGCGGCCTGCGGCATGGCGGCGGCCTCTGCGAAGCCCAAGCCAGCGGGCTTTGGCGTGAGCGCACGCTCCGGCGCGCGTGCGTATTGCGCGAACGCACCCCAGCCCGAGCCGCACAGATCACCGAACACCTCGTCACCCGGCTTGAAGCGGCTCACGCCTGCACCGACCGCCTCGACGCGACCGGCGATGTCGCCGCCGAGCACGCGGATCTTGGGCGAAAACCAGCCGAGCATGGCGCGGTTCGCGAGAGCGCCCTGCAGGTTGTCCCGATCCCACGAGTTCACCGATGCCGCGTGGACCCGAACCAACACCTCGCCTTCGCCGATGGCAGGCAGGTCGATCTCTTCCAGCGACAGCTGCGACGGCGATCCGTACCTTCGATAGACGATGGCTTGCATGGCACCCGCCCAGTCTGCACCCGGTTCGCCATCCACCATACGCACGATTGTCGTCGCCGCACGCAGGCGGCGGAGACTACTCACAGGCGATAGCCGGCATAACCACCACCCAGTCTGCCAGCCGCCCAGCGCCGCGTCACCCGCCTGAGCAGCTACCCCTCGCGGCGGGATGCAATACAACGGGCATGCGATCATGGATCTTGGAAGCCGCTTCGCTCGGCTGCGTCGTTGCGATCGCAAACGACGTCACGATCTCACCGTCGGGTGATTGCCACGTCTCGTAGATGCCCGCGAAAGCGAGCAGCTGCCAACCGGGCAGGTGAAAGCAGAACGATTTCTTGTGCCCGGCTTTGCCTTGGTACTCGTACCAACCGGTCACCGGCATGAGGCATCGACGGCGCTCGAACGCGTCCTTG
>JADGRF010000081.1 GCA_017881055.1 Sandaracinaceae bacterium | reverse complement strand
CCGCAGCGTCCCGATCCGCACTCGTACGGCTGCGCCAAGTCGCTCGCCGAACGCTTGCTCGCGATCAGCGCGCAGCGCCTGGGCGTGGGCTACGCGGTCGTGCGCCCGACCTGCATCTACGGCCCGGGCCAGCACACGCACAACGCCATCCCCACGTTTCTGCGCTCGTTGCTCGAAGGCCGCGCGCCCGTCGTGTTCGGCACGGGTCGCGACATCCGCGACGACGTGTTTGCACCTGACCTCGCCTACGCCATGATCGAAGCCTGCCTGCGCCGCGTCACCGGTGCCTTTCACGCGGGTGGCGAGCGCTCGCGCAACATCCTCGACACCGCAGAGGTGTGCTGCGACGCAGTCGCGAAGCTCACCGGCAACCCACGTCTGTCGCCCGTGCTCGACCCGTCGCGTCCGCCCAAGTGGTGGCTCGATCAAGTCTTCGACGCCCAGCGCACGCGCACACAGCTCGACTACGTGCCCACGCCGCTGCTCGATGGCCTGATCGCCGAGGCGCGCTGGTTGCAGGCCGGTGCGCTGCCCAGCGCATCGCTCGAGTTTTGTCCGCCACCGCGGCTAGGTGCGCGATGAAAGTCGTCGTCACCGGAGCCACCGGCCATGTTGGCGGCTACGTCGTCGCCAAGCTCGCCGCGGACGGCCACGAGGTCGTCGCCGTGTCGCGCTCGGGCGCGTTGCCCGCGCTGCCGTTCGGCGTGTCCAAGCCCGTCGCTGCCGTGCGCGCAGTTGCAGCTGACATAGCCCGCGACGACGCCACGGCGATTGTGCAGCGCGAGCTAGGCCCCGAGGTCGCGCTCGTGCACCTGGCCGCGTTTCATCCGCCCTCCACCTGGTCCAGCGACTCCGACGAGCGCCGCACGCTCACCGAGATCAACGTGCGCGGCGCGATGCGCGTGCTCGAAGCGGCGCGCCAGAAGGCCGGCGGCGCCAAGTGCGTGGTCTACGCCTCCAGCTTCGAAGTCTACGGTGAAGTCGCCGGCTCGGCCCCCATCAGCGAAGCGGCGCGCCTGTCTCCGCGCACGGCGTACGGGGCCACCAAGCTGTCCGGCGAAGATCACCTGATCTCGTTCGCGTACGAAGAACGCACGCGCGTCGTGGCGTTGCGCATGCCCGCGATCTACGGCCCCGGCGAGCACACCCCGCGCGCGCTGCCGAACTTCTTGCTGAGCGTGCTACGCGGTCAGCGCCCCACGGTATTCGGCGACGGCTCCGACCTACGCGATCAGCTGCACGCGCGCGACGCCGCGAACGCGGTCGCGCTCTCGATCACGAGCGGCGCCAGCGGCATCTTCAACGTCGCCGACGGCGAGCCGCACTCGATCCTGCAGCTCGCGCGCCTCGCGCTCGAAGTCTCCGGGATGGGCGGCGAGCCCGAGCTGCGCGAGCGCGCAAAGGCCCGCGTCGACTGCCACATGAGCATCGCCGCTGCGCGCACGCAGCTCGGCTTCACGCCCGCGGTCACGCTGCGCGACGGCATGGCCGAGCAGCTTGCCTGGCTGCGCGCGACTCCGTCGACTTGAGCTCAGTCACTCGAGAACACCCGCCA
The DNA here is from genome assembly GCA_017881055.1 of Sandaracinaceae bacterium. GTDB lineage: Bacteria > Myxococcota_A > Polyangia > Polyangiales > JAFGIB01 > JADGRF01. The sequence continues at coordinate 11,644 of JADGRF010000081.1, read as the reverse complement.
CTTCAGCGAAAGGACCACGCGCATGACCACGACACTGCAGATCGAAGACCTCCGTCCCGGCACCGGCGCCGAAGCCACGCAGGGCACGACCGTGACCGTGCACTACGTCGGCACGCTGACCAACGGCTCGAAGTTCGACAGCTCGCGCGACCGCGGCCAAGGCTTCTCGTTTCGCCTCGGTGCTGGCCAAGTGATCAAGGGCTGGGACCAGGGCGTCGCCGGCATGAAGATCGGCGGGCTGCGCAAGCTCACGATCCCGCCCGATCTCGCCTACGGCGATCGCGGCTTCCCGCCCGTCATCCCCGCCAAGTCCACGCTGGTCTTCGAAGTCGAGCTCTTGGCTGTCAAGTAACGCGAACAGTTCCAGCTGACGCGCGCGCGAGAAGGGTCGCCCACCGCATGCCGGTGCGGCGACGGATCTCTGCACCACGTGCGCCACAGTGCGACCGCGCGCACATGACTCGACGCTGCACGTACATGCGCAGCACGCGGACAGCCACGAATTCTCGATGAATTCACGTGTTTCACGGCGACGACGCAGGCGCGCGTTGTGCGCACTTCGCACACCGATTGCAGCTTGCACGATTACGATCAATCCGCCTTGCGCACGAAGAGAGCGAGGCGCAGAACACGCGCACAGCACCAAACAGCAGCACCAACGCAGTTCGCACAGGCCCTTTCACAAACTCGCGGGGGACGTATGGACGACGTGGAAGTCAAGAAGGTCGCGCGCGACGAACAAGACTCGCTTGCGCCCGTTCGGCTCGATCGCGTGAGCGTCGAAGACGAGGCGGTGCTCATGCAGAGGGGCCGTGCCGGCAAGATGATGGCGGTGGCCATGGCCGCGATCCTGCTCGGCGCGGGCGCCAACTACTGGATGAAGCGAATCGACGCGCGCGAAGCGTACGTCGGTGCTTCTGCCAGTGTGCACAGGCTGCGGGTCGACAAGCTCGAGCCGTTCTTGCGCTGCGCGTTGCCCGACATCGATCGCGCGCAGGTCAACTCCAAAGACCGCCTGATCTCCGCAATCGAGAGCTACGGCGATCGCATGGGCAAGGACTACGGCCGCGTGCTCGCACGCTGCACGCCGATGCTCTCGGCCTTGCCCGCACAGCTCGCTGCCGTGCAAGCCCCCGCGTCCCTGCAGCCCGAGGTGCGCGGCCTCAGCACGGCAGCCAGGGACCTCACGCAAGCCGTCGACAACTACCGCAGCTACCTCAGCAACTCCGGTAGCCAGTACGACTACGTGCAAGCGCTGCCCATGATGGAGAAGATCGCCGTCGCCTGGGAACGCTACGAAGCCCATCAAGCCAGCTTCGACAGCGCCGTCCACGAAGCGGTGCTCTAGCGCCTACCCCTGCTCGGCGCGCGCGCGCAGAGCTGCGTAGTCGTGTCCGGGCAATGATTCGCTCTCTGTTGGTAACGCGAACGCTTGCCAGCCGCGCTCCGTCACGCGACCGAACGGGTCGCGGCTGCCTGCGTACCCGGCGCGTAGCTCCACCACGTGAAAACCTTCGGATGTCAGCTGCACACTTGCGGCTTGCGAGCGATTTCCCGTGTGACAGCCGACCACCAGCTTTACATCGTGCGCGAACGTGCTCTCCACGACACGCAGAAAATCTGGATTTGCCTCGCGTCCCAGCTCGCCTTCCACCAGCCACGGCACGTTGTACGCGCCACCCGGATGACCCAGCGCGAACTCCTGCTCCGTACGCACGTCGAGGTACACGTAGCCTTCGCCCATGAGCAGGAGCGCAGCTTCCTGTGCGGAGACGCGCTGCCACGCCGGCGCACCCGCGCTCATACGCGGTCTGCGGACTCGGTCACCGCTTTGCGCACGAACAGATCTTCCAGTGTCTCGCGATGCGGCGTCACGGCCAGCACGCGCGCTCCGCCCTCGATCGCGTGCTTGATCAACGCGGGCGTGTTGTCGTCGCCTTCGGAGACGAGCGTCACTTGCTTATCGAGCACGCGCACGTGCGTAGCTTGACGCTCCAGCTGCGCCAGTAGCTCGCCGCTCACGTCGGTGAGCTCGATCTCGACGCGCCGCACCTCCGGTCGCAGCAGATCGTTGATCGCGCCGTACGCCACGACCTTACCCTGACGCAGGATCGCGACGCGCTCGCTCAGGATCTCCACGTCGCTCAGCACGTGGCTCGTCAGCAGGACCGTCTTGCCCATGGCCTTCTGCTCGAGCATCAGGTCGCGCAGATCCTTGCGTCCGATCGGATCGAGACCGCTGAAGGGCTCGTCCAAGATCAGCAGCTCCGGATCGTGCAGCAGTGCCTGGCAGAACCCGAGCCGCTGCATCATGCCCTTGCTGAACTTACCGATCGGCCGGTCGACCGCGTGGGCAAGCCCGAGGCGTTGTACCAGCTCGTCGGATCGCTTGATCCGGTCCTGCTTGCTCATGCCTGTCAGCTGCCCACATAGATCCAAGAACTCGAGCGGCTTCAGGTACGTGTAGATGTACGGGTTCTCGGGCAGGTAGCCCAAGCGCGCGCGCGCCGCCGGATTGAACGTCGAGTCGCCAAACAGCTTCACGTTCCCACGCGACGGGAAGATCAGCTGCAGCATCATCTTGATCGACGTGGTCTTGCCGGCGCCGTTCGGACCGACGAAGCCGAAGATCTCGCCGCGCTTGACCTCGAAGCTCACGCCGCGCACGGCTTCGACGCGCTTGCGCATGAACCCTATGAAGAAGGTCTTGTGCAGATCCGCGACTTCGAGAACCGTTTCGCCAGCCATACGCGCGCTATTTTAACACATCGCATAGCGTCTCGATGACTTTGCGCTGTGCGTCGTGGGAAAGACCGGGCCATACCGGTAGCGCCAGGCCGCGCTCGGCGAGCGCGTTCGCCACCGGAAACGTTCGACCGACAAGGCGCGCCTCTTCGGCGCTCTTCGCGAGCTGCGGTAGTGTGTGCAGCGCATAGCTGAGGCGTGCCGTCTCGACTCCGAGCGCGCGCAGCTTCTCGACCACCGCGTCGCGGGCCACCTGCGCCGGCAGCAGCACGCCAAACGTCTGATGATTGCGGCGCGCGCCCGCCGGAGGCATTTGCACGTCGGAGAGCCCGCGCTCGGCGAGCGCATGCGTGTAGAACTGCGCGATCGCCTCGCGCTCCACGACCATGCCCGGGAGGCGCCCCATTTGCACCGCGCCGATCGTCGCCGCGATCTCCGACAGCCGGTGATTTCCCGACGCGCGCGCGAACACACCCGGCGAGATCTGACCGTGGTTACGCAGCTGCGCGAGCACGGCGGCGAGCGCGTCGTCGTCGGTCAGACACATCCCGCCTTCGCCGGTGGTCAGCACTTTGCGAGGATGAAAGCTCAAGCACGCGATCACGCCGAGCGCACCGCACGCCTTGTCGGTACGGCTGCCGAGACTGCAGGCCGAATCCACGATCAGCGGGATGCCCGGCAGCGCCGCTGCGATCTCGCGCGCGGGCGACGGGTTGCCAAACTGATCGATCGCGATCGCCGCACGCACGGGGCGCGTGCTCTGCGCGAGCGCCTGCGCCATCGCCTCCGGCGTCACGTTCCACGAGCGCGCGTCGACATCCACCAGCACCGGCAACGCGCCGAGCTCGATCACCACGTGCGCCGGGCTCGGCCAGGTCAAGTCCGGCACGAGCACCGCATCGCCTGGCCCCACGCCTAGCGCTTCCAGCGCAATGCGCAGCGCGGCCGTACCACTCGACACAGCCAGCGCGTGCTTGCGCCCGGTATACGTCGCGACCAGCGCTTGAAAGCGCGCGACTTGCTCGCCTTGCACCAGGCGCCCCGTCGCCAGCACGGCCGCCACGGCTTGGTTTTCTTCGTCACCCAGGCAAGGTCGCGACAGCGGGATCATCTCGCCCGATCGTACCTGAGCGCGGCCCCTTCGTGGAATTTGCGAGCGTCGTCTCCCGCGCGAAGAATCTGCACCTTTGGCCCCAGCCATGCGAAGATGCTGGCTTCACGCTCGCGTCCCATGGTGTTCCGTCGCGTATACGAGGTACCTGTTTGACCACCGGCATCGTGATGTCCGGCGGCGGGGCTCGCGGCTCCTACGAAGTCGGCGTGCTCAACTACCTGTACGGGGAGTTTGCGCGCCACTTCGGGCGCATGCCGCACTTCGACGTCATCTGTGGCACGAGCGTCGGTGCGGTCAACGGCACCGCGCTCGCAGCCACCACGAATGACCCAACCCCCGGCATGCGCTTGCTCGCTGGGGTCTGGCTCGAGCAAACGTTGTCCGACGTCATGCGCCTGGACCTGCGCCAGATCCCGCGCCTGTACCGCGTCTGGCTGGGCGGCGGCATGCCGGCCGGCATCTTCGACTCGCGCCCGCTCGCCCGCCTGATCAGCCACCGCATTCCCTGGCGCCAGCTTGCCCGCAACCTTCGCAGCAACAAGATCAAGGCGCTCACCGTCAGCGCGACCAACATCCGCAGCGGTCGCTCCACGCTCTACGTGGACCGCGCCAAGGGTGTCGAGCTGCCCCGCGGCAGCATGCGCATCGTCGTCCAGCCCAGCCACATCCTGCCGCAGCATGTGCTGGCCTCGGCCGCGATGCCGGTCGTGTTTCCCCCAGTTCGTATCGGAAACGATTACTACTGTGACGGCGGTATCCGACTCAATACACCTACCGCGCCGGCCATTCAGTTGGGCGTGGACCGCATGTTTGTAATCGGCGTTACCACTCCGCGCCGCGAAACAGGCATCGCCCAAGGCCTCACACCGGGTGCTTCCTTCCTGCTTGGCAAGGCGCTCGACGCGCTCATGCTCGATCACCTCGAGCACGACCTGGAGGCGCTGCGCATGATCAACGAGATCCTCGACGACGCGATCGAGGCCGGCGGGCCCGGGTTCGAGGACAAGGTCAACATGGTCGCAGCGACTCATGGCCGACCGCAGCGGCGCCGCATCAAGACCTTCGTTCTTCACCCCAGCATGGACATCGGCCTACTCGCCGCTGATCACCTGCGAAACCACAAGCCGCGGTTGAGCCGTATCATCGGTCACACCGCACTCCGATTGCTCGACGTCGGCGAGGGTGCCGACGCTGATCTTGCGAGCTACGTGCTCTTCGACGGCGACTTCGCGCGTATCCTGATTGATTTGGGGGAGAACGATGCAGCCCGGCATCGCGACGAGCTCGCGGAGTTCCTCTTCTCCGAGCCAAGCTCACAGTGATATCGCACCTTTCGCACGCTTAACCACGGGTCCAGCCGCCTACGTGGACCGAGTGTGGATAGATATCCCTAGGGGCCTGTAATCACACGATAAACTGTCAATTTCTGCACGTGGATAGGTATCACGTGGCGACCGTTCACAGCGCCGTACAGTGTCCTACCAGGTGAGTGCGAGTAGTCTCGATTCCCTGGCCTGTCCACCGTCGACCCACCAAAATCCGCCCGCACTCGACACAGAGCCGTTACTTGTTTGTCTCCGACCCGATCCAATCCGCGCATCGGGGTTGATCCGAGACCTGAACCGCGTGTAGACCGCCGACTGCAGAAGAGAACGAGGCACCCATGACGAAGTCGACTTCACCGGCCGACCGTGGCGTATCACCTCTGGACCGGGCCCACGGCCTGCGCCAGGAGAAGAAGACCGACGACGCGCTGCGGTTGGCGGCGTCGATCATCGCTGCGTCCACCGACGACGTGAACGCTGCATACTTGGTCGCGCGCCTGCTGCTCGACAGCGACCGGGCCCAATCCGCGGGCAAGGCGGCCGAAGCCCTTGTCGAGCGTTTCGTGCGCCGCGGCGATCTGCTTGGCGCCTGCCTGTGCGCGCAGCTGGGCTTCGAGGCCGGTGGCTTTGCCGAGAACGCGCTGGCCACGATCTCCGAGGCGTTCGGCAAGGGCAGTAAGCGCGTGTCCGATGTGTCGCCGCGTCCGCCGCCGTTGCCTGTGGCCGTCGAGGTGGCGCCGTTCTTCGCGAAGCTCAGTGGGCCGGCGCTCGCGGATGCCGCCGAGAAGGCGCTCACCCGTTTCATCGAGGCGAAGGATCCCGTGTCTGCGACCGCGCCGCTGCCGCGGCTACCGCTGTTCGGCGAGCTCGAGCCGGGCGTGCTCACGCGCTTGCTGGGGGCGTTCGAGGTGCGCGAGCTGAAGGCTGGCGAGTACGCCGTGCGCCAGGGCGACGAAGGTCGCGAAGCGTTCGCGCTCGTGCGTGGCGTGCTCAACGTCGTGCGCGAGGACGAGGTCCGTGGGCCGGTCGTGCTGGCCGTACTCGGGGCGGGCTCCGTATTCGGCGAGATGGCGCTCGTGAGCGATGCACCGCGGGCTGCCTCCGTGGTGGCGGTCGAACCGACCCATCTGCTGGTCGCGCAGCGCAAGCATCTCGAGGCGCTGGCCCAGAAGGATGGGACCATTAGTCGGGAACTCGGCCGGTTCTGCCACGGGCGCATGGTGTCTAATTTGATTCGACACAGCGCGATTCTGGCCGCGGTTGAGCCCAAGCGTCGACAGGACCTCGTCGGGCGTTTTACTCCCGAGACCTTCAAGCCCGGAGCGCTGCTCGTGCGCCAGGGCGAGGAAGGCGAGAGCCTTTTTCTGATCGCGAGCGGCTCGGTCGAGGTTCGCAGCACGGATTCTGAGGGGGACCGCGTGGTACTCGCTCAGCTCGGACCTGGCGATGTCGTAGGCGAGATCTCGCTGATTCTGCGCCGCCCCGCGACAGCAGACGTGGTCGCCGTGCACTCCACGGTCGCTCTGCAGCTGACCCGCGAGAAGTTCCAAGAGGCGATCAAGCAATACCCCGCTTTGTTGACGGAGCTGTACGAGCTTGCCACGAAGCGTGAAGAGGAGACCCGGAGCGTGGTCGCTCAGGAAGCATTGGACGTCTCGGACGTCGTGCTGCTCTGAGGCAGGAAGCGCGCTATGGTGCGCGCACCCCGCGCGGGGGCTGGGAACGCGTTCTGAACGCGGCGCGCCGGCTACGCAACCCATCGTTGGTTGCCGCCTGAATCCGGATTCGAGGGGACCATGCTTGATCTGAATGCACCACGGCTCACGCGCGATCGCGCCGCAACGCACACGACACGACATAGCTTCGCGTTCGGCGGAGTCGCGTTCGAGATGTTGGTGGGCGAGGGCGTGCGCTGGGAGCTGCCCGAGGAGTACACGCGGGTGTGCACGCCGGTGCGCGGAGCGATCGTTGCAGCTGACGTGTATTGCTCGATTCGCGTTGGGTTGCCGAGCGGACCGACCACGGACGCAGCACACGCCGTGCCTTCGTATTTCGGGTCGGCCGGTCGTCGGCGTTTTCGTCTGGAGCTCACGCAACTTGGCGCGAATCGATTCGCCGCGGCGGCGCTGATCGAGCCCGGTGCGCAGACCTCGGCCGAGCTGCTGCTTTCATTGACGTGCGCCGTGGCGGAAGCGCTGGGAGGTTTCTCGCTGCACGCGACGGCGGTCGACGTGGGCGAGCTCGCGGTTCTGTACGTGGCGCCCAAGAGCACGCGTCGAAGCACCGCCGCCGAGCTGACCTCGGATGCAACGTGTCTCGCAGCACATCGTGTCGCGGTCCTGCCGATCCACGGCGTTTGGATGGCGTGTGCGTTGCCGAGCGGCCGAACGGCCGCTCGCGCGGCTGCGCTTGCGCCGAGCGTGGCGCACACGCTGCCCGTGGCTGCGGTGCTGCGCGTCGAGCAAGCGCGTGCGAACTCGGGGCTCGAAGTTGCAGGCGGTGCCGACGCCGCGCGCCTCGTGCGCGAAGCGGTCGAGCTGGGCTCGGAGCCGGCCCTGCGCGGCGCTTGCGCCCCGCGCGGGCTCGAGAATTTCGTCGACGCCTTCGTCGACAGCGTGGCTGTCGGTCGTATGTACGCGCTTCTTGGTGAGCGTATCGCGCTGCCCGTTGCTGAATGGCGGTCTGCGATCGATGCGCGCAAGTTGGAGCGGTTGCACCGCGCCTGATGTCGTTTGGGAGAGAGACGCGCATGATCACGCATTTCGGTGGCAAATCTTTTCGTCTCGGAGCGTTGTCTGCGCCGTTCTTCATAGTTGCTTTGGCGGCGTGTGGAACTGCCACCAAGAGCGCGGTCATCGAGCTCACGGCTCCGGAAGACGGCGCATCGCTGACGTTGCAGGACGACACCGACAGCGCGACCCCGGGTTTGCAGCTCAACGTCGAAGGAACGTCGACGGGTGTTCCTTCGGGCGTCACGGTGCTGCTCAAGATCGAAGGTGAGTCGAGCAGCGTGACGAGCACCGTGGGTGCAGACGGCGCGATCTTGTTTCAGGGCGCGACATTGCCTGCGGGCAAGCACAAGATCTACGCGGTCACTGCGACGGGTTCGGTCAGCTCGAACCAAGATCAGACCTACACGTTCCGCTCGCTCGAGATCGCTGCGCCCAAGGCGGGTGCGAAGCTCGCCGCAGCGGACGACCTCGATCCGAGCACGCCCGCGATCGACGTGAACGTGACCGTGAATGTGGCGGGTCTCGACTCCAGCGCGGCGATCACACTGTTGGTCGATGGCCAGTCGTTGCCGCAGACGGTGGCGGCGACGGCAGACACGGCGGTCTTCCAAAACGTATCGCTCGCCAGTGGCCCGCACACGTTCAAGGCGGTCAGCGGCAGTGGGCTCGATCGCGTCGAGTCGCCGGCGATCAACGTCACGGTCGACAGCGCCTTGGTTTGTCCGGTGCTCGATTTCCTCACGCCGGCGCCGCCCGCGAAGGGCACGAAGCTCGTGCTCGGCGGCGATAGCTGCCCGACCAGCGGCAAGTTCACGACCTCCGTCGAAGTCGCCACGGATGCCGGCGAAGGGGCCGCCGCGACCCTGACCGTGAACGGCTCGACCGTCGTGCGCGGCTCGGTCAAAGGTGCGGTCGTGCGCTTCGCCAAGGTGGTGTTGGATCGTCGCAGCACCAGCAACACGCTGTCAGTTGCAATCGATGGCGTGACGGGCGCCGCGTGTCCGGCGCTGGCGTTTCCTGCCGACCTCTTGGTCGATTGCGCTGGACCGACCTGCAGCATCACCAGCCCCAAGGCGATCAGTGGCGTCGATGAAAACGGCGCTGCGGCGCAGTACCTGAACGCGTCGCTTCGCGGCGCGGGCACGGGCTTCGATGTCGAAGTCGACAGCGATGCGACTGCGCTGGGCCAGGACATTCAGCTCATCGTCGACGGCAACGATCGCAAGGCGAAGAGCGCGACCCCGCGTCAGCGCCAAAAGACCGTGCTCGCCACCTTCAGCGCGCTCGCGCTCGCCGAGGGCAAACACACGGTGGAAGCGAAGTGCCTCGATGCGGCTGGCAACGCCACGTACTCGGCGGAGAAGACCTGGATCGTCGACACGTTGCCGTGCGACTTGATGATCACAGCTCCTGGCATGGATCAAGTGTTCGTGCCCGGCGACGACGCCGACTCGGATGGGAGCAACGGAGTTCAGCTGGCGGTCACCGCGACGACCGGCGCCGATTGCGCCAAGGCGCGCGCGAAGGTGTGCGTCCCGGCGACGGGCATCACCGGCGCGACGTTCAGCGCGTTCGACGCCAGCCAGCCGCTCGTTTCAGCTGTCACGGTTACGGGCGATGGTGCGCAAGCGCTGTGCGTCGAGGTGCAGGACCTGGCGGGCAACCGAACCAGTGATGCGGTGGACGTGGTGTACCGCCCCGCCGCGCCGATCGTGCAGATTGCGGCGCCGCTGGATGGCGCGAAGTACAACGTGGCAGGTGGCGGCAGCTACACAGCCGACGAAGACCTGACCACGACCGATGTTTGCGAAGCCACGTTCCAAGTGCTGTGCAGCGAGGTCGGCTCGCCCGTCGCGTTGCACTACGCCAGCGCGAGCAACGCTGCGTTCGCCACCAGCAACTGCGTGGCCGGCAGCGCGCTGCCCGCGGGCTTCTCGGGCACCGCGACGTTTTCGAAGCTCGCGTTCCTGCCCGTGGGCAGCAAGACCGCGACCGTGATTGCGACGCAGACGCTGACGAGTCAGTCCGCGATGGCCGTGGTCGGTGCTTCGGTTGCGATCACCGTCACGGGTGATTGCAAGGCGCCCGTGCCGAGCTTCGCTAGCAATCCGTGCCTGACTCCCCTCGCCGTGCCGAATGCGAGCACGCATGCCACCAAGACGATCACGGCGCTCGACTCCAGCGGCGAAGCGTCCGATGCCAGGCTCACGGTCATGAACGCCACCGGTGGTGCGATCAACAGCAACACCATGCAGTCGCTCGTCAGTGGCTCGACCACCTTCACAGCCGTCGACCTCGGCACGGCCAACGGCGCGACCCGCAGCACCGCGAGCATCCTGCTCACGTTGACGGATGCATTCGGCAACACCAGCAGCCAGTCCTGCACGGTCGACATCGCGCAAGACGTGCCCGTGCTCGCCGTGACCGCGCCCGCGAGCAATGCCAGCTTCGGTCCCGGCGGGGGATGTGACCCCAGCATGCCGGGCGTCTACGGCGTGCCGCTGCACGCGACCGTCGATCAGAACGCCGCTCGCAGCGCCAGCGCGATGATCGGCACCTTCAGCAAGGCGCTGACGATCGTCGGTACCTCCATCACCGACTGCGTCCCGGCCGCCGAAGGCAACAACATGCTGCAGGTGCAGCTGACGAGCACCGTCAGCGGCGCGCAGGTGACGCAGCTGGTCGGCTTCAGCGTGGACACCCTGAGCGTAACCTCGCCCGCCGAAGGCGGAGCCGTAGGCCTCGCCACGCCCGGCGCGTGCAGCACGGGCATGGGGAGCGAAACCGGTACCATCGTCGCGGGCATCACCGACCCCATCCACAACGGACAAACGGTCAGTCTCAAGGCCGGCAGCAATCGCGCCGTGACCACGACCGTCAGTGCGGGCGCGTTCTCGGCCTGCGTGCCGATCAGCCCCGGCAGCAACGCCGTGCTCGTGAACATCCTACAGAGCGCGAACGTGCTTGCCAGCGAAGTGCGCACGTTCGACCTGCTCACGATCACGCCCAGCCACAGCGTAGCGATCACCTCGGTGACGCCGCCGCTCAAGAGCAGCGCCACCTATCGTACCGATCCCGTCCAGCTGGTGTGGACCGCGCCGGTCGAAGACGTTTCCGGCCAGCTCGTGGCCTACCAGCTGCGCTGCGCGAACAGCGCGCTCGACGTAGGCACCGCCACGCAGATCCAGCAGGACGCCTGGTGGAACGCCGCCCTGACAGTGAAGCTTCCGTCGGGCGTGAAGCCGGCTGCGACCTCGGCAGGCGTGACCTTCCGGATCGGCGAGAACGTCAACTGCGTCCTGCGTGCAGCTGACAAGGCCGGTCAGCTGACGCCGCTGGTGAACAGCGTGGCGGTGAGCTATCCGTTCCGGAGCAAGGTGTTCCAGCCGACGAGCACGGGGCAGCGCATGGGCTCGGATGTTGCGCCGGTCGGAGACGTGAATGGGGATGGGTTCAATGATGTGCTCGTGGGTGGTTTGGGTGAGGCGTACCTGATCTTTGGATCCGCGACAGGTTGGAGTATGTCGAAGCCCGATGTGGTGTTCACGGGAACCCCTGCGTCTCGCTTCGGCGGCGTCGTGGCTGGTCTTGGCGATTTCAACGATGACGGCATGAACGATTTCGCGATCTCGGCGAGTTTCGCGACCGTAGGTAGCGCGACGCTCGCAGGTCGCGTGTTCGTTTTCTACGGACGCCCGCAGGTTGGCGGGCTGAGCGATTGGCCGACT
>JADGRF010000080.1 GCA_017881055.1 Sandaracinaceae bacterium | reverse complement strand
GTGGTAGGTGTAAACCGAATCACCCTCCTGATACATCTTGCGCGCATACCAGTCGCCTTGCTCGGGCATTGACTGAGGATCCCAGTGCGCCCACGCGCCGAGCTTGGCTTCCCGCCACCATTCTGGGGTCGCATACGCGAGACTCAGCGCCTGCCAATCGGCGGTGTATGGTCCTGCCGCTACTTTCAGTGGCGAGAGGTTCCAAATATCCGGCGGCATGCCGCCCAAGTTGCCATCACCGATGATCAGACGATCGATGTTCACCGCGACATCGCCGTTCGAGTACGTGATGGTCAGCGTGGCATTCGCCGGAATCGCAACGTCGATGATGGCGTATAGAAAAGACCCAGTGAGAGCGCCCGAGGAGTGCACGTTCACCTTGCGGGGTGGGGTGTCGTTGACGACCACGCTGATCGTGCCGACCGAAACGGACGCATAGTGGATGGCGAGTCTGCTCGCCGCCGGCACTGCCATCAGCAGCGCGCCTTGCCCAGCGGCGCCGAGCCCCACGGAGGACCCGTCCATGGCCGCGGCATCGTTCACTTTGGATGCGCCACCCACCGGCATCGGTTTGGCGTCGAGCAGGACCTTGCCCGGATCCATGGCGGGGCTTCCGCCCGCGCCCGATGCGCCACCGCTGCCACCGCCAGCACCGCCCACGGACGGAACCCCTCCATTGCCCGCCGTGCCGCCCAAGCCACCCGTTCCACTCGAACTGACACCACCCGAGCCAATCCCTGCGTGACCTGCACCTCCCGAAGAGTTTGGGGTCGGGCTCGAACAGCCGGACATGGCAACCCAGATGAAAACCAAGGCAGAAACCCAGAGCACGCTGCAACGCATCCACATAGGCCGACAGCCTATCATTGCAGTGAATACTCGCTAGCACCTTTCACCTCGTTCAATGGCGAGAGCGGGCGATGCCTAAAGGTGTTGGATCCTGAACCGGGCCGTGGGTTGGGAGGCAGCTTCGCCAACTGGAAGTGCGCGTGCTGATCACGTGGGACGACCGCTGGTAGCTCATCCACCTGCGGGAGCTCCGCTGACGCGGTTGCAGGCCAGGAGTAGCGTCGTGCAAAGCGCTTGCCGGCAGCGCCGACGCGCTTCGCGGACTTGGGATTGCCAACTCCAAAACGAGCGCCGTGACTTTCATTCAGCTCTAGGGGCTGTCCCTGATTGTCCGAGCGGAGCAGTTTGAGTCAAGTTTTCGCGCAGCTTCGCGCGAAAACTGCGGGCATAGCCCGTGCTATTTCGAGGGTCTTCGCGCGGATATCCGTGAAAAAGCGGCCGAAATGCGACTGTGAGCGACAATCAGGGACAGCCCCTAGCTAGCCGCGTCGGCGGCCGCGACCGGGGCTACTTGCAGGTCGCTCCGTCCCAACACTTAGCGCCCGCGCACTCACAGTACTTCACGTCGTGCCCAGGCGGAGCGCAGCCGCAGGCGCCGGGCAGGCAGGTCTGCGGAAAGTCCGAGGCAAAGCAACAAGTGTGAGTCGTGACCGTGCCGCCGGATTGAGTGCACCCGAGCTCGAGCCCGCCAGCACCACCCGTGCCGCCAGCACCACCCGTGCCGCCAGCACCGCCCGTGCCGCCAGCACCGCCCGTGCCGCCAACACCGCCCGTGCCGCCAACACCGCCCGTGCCGCCAGCACCGCCCGTGCCGCCAGCACCGCCCGTGCCGCCAGCACCGCCCGTGCCGCCAACGCCGCCGCCAGCACCTCCTGTGGCCGCAGCGCCTCCTGTGCCACCGGTCGAGGCCGAGGAGCCGCCGCTGCCGCCGCCCGCTCCGGCGCCACCCGCGCCATTGAAAGAGCGCGTCTCATGACCCGAGCTGCAGGCGCTCGACGCCAAGATGCACGCGACACTCAGACCCAGACACAACCATAGGCCAACAAACTTCTGTGTCATTGGTTCTTCATTTCGGCTGGAGGTAGCAGCGCGGCATCTGAGCATAAATGGCCGCGCGAATCCAGCACGGGCACAGCCGCTGAATCGGTGACTACTTGAGACTCCCGGCGTCGACACCCTTCGGGTGTCACAAGCTTGCAGACGAAAGGTTGCAGCGCGATCCGCCGCTTGGTTTGGCGTTAACCACAACTCAGTTCTGCGGTGCGTGCTCACGGACGGAAAGTTCGCTGCGCGCGCTCCTCGAAAACGAAGGCGCCTCGCTTGCGGCTCGCACGCCATCGAGCACCGTTTCGCGTTAGGTGAGGGTTGCGCGGCGCCGCCAGGCGAGGATGCTGGCGGCTAGGAGAATCAGGAGCGCGGCTAGTGTGAGGTTGCGCGCTAGGGTCCAGTGCAGTGGGCGGAACGTCAGCTGTAGCGTGTGCTGGCCGGCAGGGATCCATGCGCCGAGCAGGGCGTAGTCGGTGCGGCGTAGAGGGAGCGGCGGGCCATCGAGGGTGGCCGTCCAGCCGGGGTGCCAGACTTCGCTGATGACGAGGAAACGACGGCGCGCGTTCGTGAGCGTAAGTTGCAGCTGACCGGGTGCTACTCCAGTCACCTGTACGCGGTCGCCCGGGCTTTCCGCGGTACTCGCTGGGCCAACTTGCTGAATGGAGCCCTGCACGATGGCGAGGCCCGTGATCGGCCGGCGCTCGAGTGTCTTCAATGCGGCAGCTTCGTCGGGCACGGCGATCACGTCGCTCACGAAGAACGCGCGACCGAGCGGATGACGATGTCGGTACACGTACAGCGGCCCGCGACGCAGGCCGTCGTAGAACGTGAAGATGGGCTGATCGGGCAGCGGCGGGAGCGCTTCGAAGCGGTCATCCGGGAAGTGCAGCGGTACCTGCGCGACCAGATATTTCACGTTCAGCGCTTCGAGTAGATCGGGGCGCGAGAGCCGCTGCAGATCGAGCCACGCGCTCGGCAGATCACTCGCGGACGAACCCGTCGTGAGCACGTCGAAGTAGCGATGGTAGGCGCGAAAGCTGTACGGTTCGTAGCCGGTCACGAGCGACAGGCCGAGGTGCGCTGCCCAGCCGTAGTTGATCGTGTCGCGGCCGAGCGGCGCCACGCGAAACAGCGAGTGGTCGTGCCCGAGCAGCGCCGCGTACTCGGGCGCCGGCAACACCTCGTGGCTCGGCTTCACCTCCAAGTATCTGCGCGCGTAGTGGCTGCCTGGTATGACCACCGCGAGCACTACGCACACCGCGAACATGCTGCGGGCGCGAGGATCGGGGAAGCGCGCGAGCACGGCGGAAAAGCCCAGCCCCGAAAGCACGATGCCGATCAGCGACGTGAGAAAGAGCAGCCGCGACGGGCAGTGAAAGAGCCGCATGCCGGGAACGAGCCACCACGCGGCGTGCAAGAGCGGCGTATCGAACGCCAACACGATGCTCGCGAAGAACGCGACGGTGAGCGGGCGCGCTAGCTGCTTCCGTTCGCTCGCGAACATGCCGAACAGCGCGAGCAGCAACGGGACGAGGCCGAAGTACGCGTCGTCCTCCCACAGCTCGATCGCGGGGTAGCTCCCGTCGAGCGGGCTGCCGAGTGCCTCGGGTGACAGGAACGTGAGCAGGTGCGTGAGCGTGCTCGCATGTCCGGACAGAAAGAACTGGTACGTGGCTTGGCTGCGCGACATCAGCGTTAGCTCGGAGAAGATCGGAATCACCAAATACGCCGACAGGCCGAGCCCGAGACCTGCGCCGAGAACCGCCGTGAGCACGACCTGGCTCAGATGCTGCAACTGACCGTTGCGCAGCCAACCGACCGCCGAGCCCAGCAGGCCGAGCAGGCATAACACGCTCGTGTAGTACACGATCTGGATGTGGCCCGAGTGCAGGCACAGGCCGACCGTGATCGCGAAGAGCACACCGGACGCGAGGCCGGGACGCTTCGCGACGCGCAAGAGCGCGAGCGCAAGCAGCGGTGAGAGCACGATGCTCGGCAGAATGGGCAGCCAACCGGCGTACGCGGCCAAGAGCAACTTGAAGTTGAACATGCCAAGCACGCCCACGACGAACGCCGACAGCGTGTCGAGCTCGAGCGCGCGCGCCAGCGCGAAGAAGAACGTGCCCGCCAGCAGAAAGCTTAGGAAGAACGTCGGACCCAATGCCGCTGATGGCGGCAACAAATAGAACAAGATGTGAAGCGGGTGGAAGTACAGCGCCTGCGGATTGGTGAGTGCAGGCCCACCGGACATCTGGCTCGACTGCCAAAACGGTAGGCTCTGATGAGCGACCAGCGCGTGGTGCAGCGCTTCTTTCGCTCCGAGCGAGTACGCGACCGCATCGGAATGAATCGAGTACGGCGTGACCCCAGGCCGGCAGAGAAAGCCGTAGCCCGCGGACGCGAGCGCCAGGAGGCCGAGCAGAGGGAGGGCGGCGCGCATGCGTCTTCGGCCGGTGATCGTAACGCAACTGGCCGGGATGCTTCGGCTTTCTGCAGAACGCGCAGAATGCGCTTGTCAGAATCGACCGCGCGCTTATTATCATACGAATGATAAAGAATGAAATCATGAGAGGCTGCCGGGTGTTGGCGCTCCCTGGGCCGGCCGCTCTCGTGCTTTCGGCGGCTCTCGGCTGCAATGCCGCGCCGGCCAAGCCACTCGCGCCGTTCCAGGGCGTGGTCGAGTACGACGATCGGGCGATCGGCTTCGAGCTCGGTGGACGCGTGCTCGCGGTGAACGTGGAGCGCGGGCAGGACGCGAGCGCCGGCAAGACCTTGGTGCGTTTGGACGACACGCTGGAAGTGCCGATGCGCGATCTGCGCGCCGCGGATCTTGCTGCAGCCGAAGCGCAGCTGCGCTTGCTGAAGGCCGGCGCACGCGTGGAGGAGATTCGCGCGGCCCAGGCCGACATCTCCTCGCTGCAATCGCAGGAAGACATCCTGCGCAAGAACCTGGCGCGTGAGACCACGCTCGTCAGTCAGAGCGCGCTCGCGCAGAGCGTCGTCGACAACACCAGCGCGGAAGTGCAGAGCACGGTCGAACGGCGCCGCGGGCTGGAGGAACGCTTGAAGGCGCTGCGCTCGGGTGCGCGCGGCGACGAGATCGCGGCCGCGCTCGCGCGCGTGCAGTCGGCCACCGCCGCGCTCGCGGCCCAGGACGCGCGGCTCACGCGCTACACGTTGGTCAACCCAGCAGCTGGAAACGTGATCGACGTGCACGTGAAGACCGGCGAGATGGTCACACCCGGCGCACCCGCAGTCACGATCGCCGATCTGTCGCATCCATACGTGGACGTGTTCGTACCCCAGGGTCGCGTGCACGAAGTGCAGGTCGGGATGAGCGTGAGCACGCGCGTGGACGGTGTGGACCACGCGCTCGCGAGCAAGGTCGAATACGTGTTTCCGAAGACCGAGTTCACGCCGCGCTATCTGTTCAGCGAAGGCGAGCGACCGAACCTGGTGCTGCGCGTGCGCGTGCGCGTCGACGATCCCAAGCACCTCTTGCACGGCGGCGTCCCCGCGTTCGTGTCGCTGAACGAAGCCGCGGGGGCGAAGTCGTGAGCGAGGTCGTGAACGAGCCCGTACAGCCGCCCATCGCTACAGGCGAGCCGGCAATCATCGCGGAACACCTGCAGCGCAAGTTCGGCGACCTGTGGGCGGTTCGGGACGTGTCCCTGCGCGTCGAGCGTGGTGAGATCTTCGGCGTGCTCGGACCGAACGGTGCGGGCAAGTCCACGACGATTCGCATGCTGTGCGGGATCCTCGACCCAAGCGGCGGCACGGGTCGCGTCGTCGGCTTCGACATCGTCAAAGAGAGCGAGAAGATCAAGCAGAACATCGGCTACATGACCCAGCGCTTCAGCCTGTACGAGGACATGACCGTCGAGGAGAACCTGCGCTTCTACTCGAGCATCTACGGCCTCACGGGTCGCGCACGCAAAGACCGCATCGACGACGTGATCAAGACCTCGGGCCTGACGGACCGGCGCAAGCAGATCGCGGCCACCCTCTCCGGCGGCTGGAAGCAGCGGGTCGCGCTCGCGTCCTCCACGATCCACCGCCCGCCCCTGCTGTTCCTCGATGAGCCCACCGCCGGTGTCGATCCGATGAGTCGACGCCAATTCTGGGATCAGATCCACCGCATCGCCGCCGAAGGCACCACCGTGCTCGTCACCACGCACTACATGGACGAGGCCGAGCGCTGTCATCGGCTCGCATTCATCTTCCGCGGCGAGCTGCTCGCAACCGGCACGCCGACCGACGTCGTGGAGCGGCGCGGCCTCTCGATCGTGGAGCTGGAAGTCGACCGCGCCGTCGAGGCGGCCGAGCTGTTGCGCAAGGTGCAGGGCGTGGAAGAGGTGAATCACTTCGGTCACATCATGCGTGTCGCGATGCGCGGCGTGAGCGAGCCTGATGCGGTGGTGCAGAAGACCTTGGCCGACGCCGGCGTCGCGGTGCATCGCCAGTCGCTCGGTCGCGCCAACGTCGAGGACGCCTTTGTCTCGATGGTGCACGAGGACGACAAGCTGCGTGAGACCGCGGAGCAAGCGGCATGAGCGGCCTCCGCCGTCTGCTCGCCATCGCCTGGAAAGAGCTGGTGCAGCTGCGCCGCGACCGCCTGACCTTCGGCATGATGGTCGGCATCCCGGTCATGCAGCTCCTGTTGTTCGGCTACGCGATCAACACCGACGTGCGGCACATGCCGACCGTGGTCTACGACCAAGACTCGAGCGCCGAGTCACGCGACCTCGTCCACAGCATGGTCTCGAC
The DNA here is from genome assembly GCA_017881055.1 of Sandaracinaceae bacterium. Taxonomy (GTDB): domain Bacteria; phylum Myxococcota_A; class Polyangia; order Polyangiales; family JAFGIB01; genus JADGRF01. The sequence goes on along the minus strand of JADGRF010000080.1, from coordinate 31,558 downwards.
CGGCTTCTACGACGTGCTCGGTCACGTGCGCGACTACGAAGAGATGTCGCGCACGCTGCGTGCGGGCCGCGCCAAGGTCGGCATCGTGATTCCCCCGCGCTTCGGCGAGCACATTCACGCGGGAATACCGGTGAAGACGCAGCTCGTCGTGGACGGCTCCGATCCGCAGACCGTGGCCAGCGCGATCAACACCGCCGTGGGCCTGGTCGGTGCGCGTGCGCTCGAGCTATCCGCGCTGCAGGTCGAGAAGAGCGGACGCGGCGCGCTGGGACAGCCGATCGCGATCGAGCCGACCACTTGGTACAACCCCGAGCTCAAGACCGCGATCTACGTCGTGCCGGGCCTGGTCGGCGTGATCCTGACCATGACGATGATCATGTTTACCGCGATGGCGATCGTGCGCGAGCGCGAGCGCGGTACGCTCGAGCAGCTGATCGTGTCGCCGGTCGGACGGATCGAGCTCGTGCTCGGCAAGATCCTGCCGTACATCGCCATCGGCTACATCCAGATGTCGCTGATTCTGGCGTTCGGACGCGTGGTGTTCCACGTACCGATTCAGGGATCGCTGGCGCTTCTGTACGGCCTGGCGTCGGTGTTCATCGCGGCGAACCTCGCGATTGGGCTGTTCTTCTCGACGATCGCGCAGACCCAGCAGCAGGCGATGCAGATGTCATTCTTCTTTCTGCTGCCGAACATCTTGCTGAGCGGGTTCATGTTTCCGTACGAGGGCATGCCCGTGCCCGCGCAGTGGATCTCGCGCGTGCTTCCTCTCACGCACTTCCTGCGCATCGTGCGTGGCATCACGCTCAAGGGTGCTTCGTTCGCCGAGGTGCAGAGCGAATTCTACCAGCTGATCGTGCTCCTGGTCGTGCTCGTCGTGCTTACCGCGTCGCGCTTCCGAAAGAAGTTGGGTTGATCCATGGCAAGGCCCGCAAGCGACATCGCGCTCCGCATCGTGCACGCCGCACGCGAACGTTTTCTCAGCGAAGGCGTCGACGGCGCGTCGCTACGGCAAATCGCCAAGGACGCCAAGACCAATATCGGCATGGTCTACTACTACTTCAAAACGAAGGACGAGCTGTTCCTGGCCGTAGTCGAAGAGGTGTACGTCGTGCTGCTGGCCGATTTCATGGAGGCGCTGCGCGACGACGTTCCCCCGGAGCAACGCATCGAGCGCATCTACCAGCGCATGGCGCGCATGGACGAGACCGAGTTCAAGGTGTTGCGCCTGATCCTGCGTGAAGGGCTCGTGTCGTCGACACGCCTGCGCAGTCTCGCCACGCACTTTCAAGCCGGGCATTTGCCGCTGTTCGCGAAGCTGCTCGGCGAAGGCGTGAGCACGCAGCGCTTCCGATCGGACGTGAATCCGCTGGCGATCGCGGGCGCGACATTCTCACTCGCGATCATGCCGCAGATCGTGTTAAGGCTCCTCGCTGCATCGGGGCTGCCTATTGCGCCGCTCTTGCCAGAGGCCAACCAGGCGGCGCATGCGCTGTGTCGGATCTTGCTCGGAGGCATCGGTGGACCGGCGCTGGTGGAGAAGAGCTGAACCGGGCACCACCTCAGCGGGCCCATGGCTTCGCCACGAGGCTCGTTGCAATGCCGAGAAGCCTCGGATGGCTCGGGCCGGCGAGCAGTGAGTGCACGAAGAGCGATCTTGCGCGCATGGTTGTGGCTACACTAGGAACGCGATGCGGAACTTCTCGTGCGATGCTTGCGGACAAACGCTCTACTTCGAGAGCGTGCGCTGCGTGAAGTGCGGGCAGGATTTGGCGTACCTGCCGGACGAAGAGCGCGTGGCCGCCATCGATCCGAAGAAGTATCGCTTGTGCGCGAACAGCGTGGCTTACGGCGTGTGCAACTGGGCGGTTCCGCTCGCGGATCCGAACAAGCTCTGTCGCGCCTGCCGGATGAACGAGGTGATCCCCAATCTCTCGCAGCCGGGGAGACAAGAGGGGTGGCATCGGCTGGAGAACGCCAAGCGGCGACTCCTGTATACGCTCGAGGCTCTGCAGCTCTCGCTCGAAGGCGTTTCCTTCTCGTTCATGGAGGACGGCCCTGGTCCTCTGAGCAAGGTGTTCACCGGCCATCGCGATCGTCGGATCACGATCAACCTGGCCGAGGCCGACGACCCGTTCCGCGAGAAGCTGCGCCAGCAACTCGGCGAAGGATACCGCACGTTGCTCGGACACTTTCGCCACGAAATCGGGCACTACTACTGGGATCGGTTGATCCAGGGGTCGACCTGGTACGAGCGCTTCCGTGCGCTGTTCGGCGACGAACAAGCCGAGTACGACGCGGCGCTGCAACGGCACTATGCCAAGGGGCCGCCGAGCGATTGGCCGGAACGCTTCATCAGCGCGTACGCCACGATGCATCCCTGGGAGGATTGGGCCGAGACCTGGGCGCACTACCTCCACATGATCGACACTCTCGGGACGGCGCGCGCCTACGGCCTCGCACTGCGGCCCGAGCCAGTCGGAAGCCTACGGTCCGCGGATCCGACCGGGCGCACACACGCCACCGACGTCGCGGGCTTCGACGAGCTCGCGCACAGCTGGGTCGCGCTCACGTTGGCTCTCAACAGCTTGAACCGAAGCATGGGCCTCATCGACCCGTATCCGTTCGTGCTCGGCCCGGCCGTCCTCCAGAAGCTCGCGTTCGTGCACGAAGTAGTGACCCATTCTGCCGCCCGCTAGGTGCTGCCTGGGCCAGTGGCGCGCGGTCATGTCACGGCGTACGTTTGCGACTCCGCGGCCTCGGCAGCGGCCTGGTTTCGAGAGCGAGGTTGGAGATGCGTCGTGATTCCGCAGTGTGGCTCGTGTGTTTGGTGGTCGGCTCGTCGGGCTGCATCGGTGCCGACGACAGCTGGCAGCCAGGGCGACCCGGCTTCGGGCACCGCTTCCATCATGCGTTCCCGGAAAGCGATGCCGGCACCGAGGACGGCGGCAGCGAAGACGCCGGCAATCCGTTGGCGTCGTTGTCCGTGCAGGTCACGAGCCCGACGCAGAACGCCGTGCTCTCCGGTGTCGTGACGATCGCGGGCACGACGACCGGCCAAGTCACGAGCGTGGAGCTTGGCGTGAACGACGTCACCATGGCCGCGGCCTCCCCGTCGGTGTCAGCCAGTGGACACGCCTTCACCCTCTCGCTCGACACCACGCGTCTGCCGAATGGCGCGCAGACGCTCGATGTCACCGCCGCTGGCAACGACGGCACGCAGGCGCGAGCGTTCGTGCCGGTCTGGGTCGACAACCAACCGGCCATCGTCGGCCATTGGCGCGTCATTCACAGCACGCAGTCATTTCCTGACTGCGAGCTGTATTTCTTCCCGTCGGGCGCAGTCCGTGATGGCTGCGGCCTGGTAGGCAACGGAACGACGTGGACCCTGGAGACTGCGACAGTGATCTCGGTCCAAAACGGGAATGGCACCCTCGTCGGGCGCATCGTTGCCATTTCCGCAGACGGCCAGCAGCTCAAGCTGAAAGTCGACGGCGGAGCAACGCTTACGCTGCGCTTGGTCGAGCAACTCGATCCGCTGCGTAGCGATGCCGGCGCGCCCTGAAGAGCAGTTGGACGCGCGCCCGAGTCATTCGTCGTCGTGCTTGATGCGCGGTGTGCAAAGCCGAAGAAGCCAACCTCCGCGTCACTTCGCGGCGTCCGGCTGGTTCGCGTGCAACATGCCTTCGACCGCCGCCGCCAGCGACGAGACCGAGTGGAAGGTGCTGCGCGTCAGCAGATGATCGGGGAACGTGACGCCTAAGTCGTTCTCGATCACCGTCATGATCACCGCGCTCGCGTGCGACGTCAGCCCTGCTTCGAAGAGATCCGTGTCGTACTGCAGCTGCGACAGATCCGGGACGAAGCGTCCGTGCTCCACGACGATGGCTGCGATTGTCTCTTCCATGTGCACGGGCCTCTGACTGCCAGGTACGCGCGCCCGTCACGGCGTCAAGACCGGCACGGATTACGCTCGAAATCCTCGAAAGCTCGCGATCTCGTCGACGCTCGCCCGCTCCGAGCGCAGCGCATTCACGGGCGCCGTGCGATCCGGGTAGCCCAGCGCCATCGCGCAGTAGACCAACTCGGTGTCTGACAGCTGGAAGTGATGCGCGAGCGCGCCACGCAGCGCAGCCCAGGCCTCCTGCATGCACGACGACACGCCGCGCTCGATGGCGGCGAGCGCGACCGACTGCATGAACATGCCCAAGTGCGCCCACTGCCCGTGACCCATGCGCTTGTCGATCACGAAGAACAAAGCCACCGGCGCGCCGAAGAACTCGTAGTTGCGATCGAACTGGCGAAGGCGCGCGGCTTTGTCCGCGCGGGGTATTTGGAGCAGCGTGTACATGGCTTCGCCGAGCAGGTAGCGGCGCGACCGGTAGGGTTCCCAGAGGGTCGCCGGATAGATTGGAAACTCGGTCGGCTCGCCTGCGGGATGTTCCGCGCGCACCTTCTGGGCCAGGTCGATCACGGCCGCGCGCTCGCTGCCTGCCACGGCGATCACCTTCCAAGGCTGGAGGTTTCCACCTGACGGAGACCAACGCGCGCTGTCCAGGATCTCGCGGACCAGAGCCTCGGGCACGGGCGTAGCGAGAAACGCTCGAATCGAGGTGCGTGCTTTGAGGGCTTCGCTGACGCTGAGCATGAGGCCCAGCGTAGCATCGCCCTGCCCGGCTCAGACGTCTTCGAGCAAGGCCTTGTCGCGCGTTTCTTCGGCGAGGCCCACCGCCACGAAGATCACACCCAGCACCGGCACCGCAGCGACCCAGCGGATGATCTCGATCGGGCTCACACCCGTGCGCATGATCACGCCCATCACGAACGGGAACGCCGCCGTCACCACGCGACCGATGTTGTAGCAAAAGCCGGAACCGGTGCCGCGCAGGCGCATCGGGAACAGCTCGGGCAGGTAGAACGTGAACGAGCCGAACACGCCGAACACCGTCAGGCCGATCAGGCCCATCGAATACAGGCGTGCGTGCGGAGCGAGGCCCGGCGAGAACGTGAACATGATCGCGGCGGCGCTCAGCGCGTAGTACACGGCGAACATCGGACGGCGGCCAAAGCGCAGCGCGATCGGCACCGTCAGCAGGGTACCGACCAGGCCCCCGAGGTTGAACATGGTGCTGCCGAGCGTCTGAAACTGCGTCTTCAGGCGCGGCAGATCCGCGGGGTTCGCGTGCATGTCGTTCGCGAGGAAGTTCGCGATCACCGGGATGAACACCGAGCAGCTCCACCAGGTGATCAGCGCGATCACGGCCATGGCGATGCCGCCGAGCGTGTGACGACGCAGCTCGGGCGTGAACAGCTCGGCGATCTTGGGCGTGCGTTCCGCGGCGGCCCAGTGCTCCGGCTCTTTCACCTTCAAGCGAATCAGGAACGCGAAGATCGCGGGCACCAGGCCCGTGAGAAACACGGCGCGCCACGACGTGTGCGGGTTGCTGGCGATCACGTCGAGCTTACGCGTGAACAGATCGTTCACGTACGTGGCGAGGAACAGGCCCATCGGTGCGGACGTGTAGAGCAGCGCGCCACCCACGACGCGTTTCTTCGGCGGCAGACTCTCGGCGACGAGCGATGCGCCGGCAGCCCACTCGCCACCGATGCCCAAGCTCGCGCCCAGGCGAAACAGCGCGAGCACCCAGATGTTCGGAGCGAACGCACACGCCGCAGTCGAGAGCGCGTACGTGAGCATCGTGACCAGCAACGTGCGCGTGCGACCGATGCGATCGGTCAGCTTGCCGAACAGGATTCCACCGGCGGCCCAACCGAGCAGCAAGAGCGACGACAGCGACGCCGTCCAGAACAAGATCTGCGGCTTCGCGCTGGGTGCGGCGGCGTCGATGCCGAGCAGGCTGGGCACGCAGAGCGGCGCTACGAAGTTGAAGAGCAGGCCGTCGAAGACATCGAAACCCCAGCCGAGCCAGGCTGCAAACAGGACGAGCCACTGATAACGCGTGAGTCCGAACATGGTCCCTCGAGCGCTCGCTAGGCAGATCGGGCCTCTGGGCGCGGCGCATCTTCGTCCGAGCTATCCGCGGCTGCAACCTCGAGGAGTCGGGGAACTGCGCGGGCTTAGCGGCGCCGGTCGCGCCTGTGAATCGTCCCGCCGGCCAGGCGGCCCTGACCATAACGGCTGTACGACGCGCGTCGCCGCGCGGATCGCCTGTAGGTCCGGCGCAGGCGAAACGTACATTGAGAATATTCCACCATTCCTGTGAATATCTTCCCTTGCTGTCCAACTCAGGGGTGACTACGTGCTCGTGACTCGCATTTCGCATACGAATCGACTCGCAGCTTCTTTTTGTGCTGCGCTCTGCGTGGTGCTCGCTTCGTGCGTGAGTCCGAAGTCGGGCTCCGACGCGAGTACCGAAGCAGGAACAGGCGATGGCAGCACGGGCAGCGGCATGCTGGGCGTGCCGGGTTCGGATGCAGGCAAGGACGCCGCTGCGCTCGGCACGGGCCGCGCGGATGGTTCCGTCGATGCAGCAACCGATGCCTCGAGCACGATCGGTGTCGATGCCAGCATGCTCGGCGCGTGCGGTGACGGGAAGAAAGATCTCGGCGAAGACTGCGACGACGGCAACACGATCACCGAGAGCTGCGACTACGGCCTGACCTCGTGCAAGGTCTGCAACGCGAAGTGCAAGAGCGTGCACGGCGCGACCGCGTACTGCGGCGACGGAAGCAAGGACAAGGGCAACGGCGAGAGCTGCGACGACGGCAACACGGTGAGCGGTGACGGCTGCTCCTCGACGTGCAAGAGCGAGTCGTGCGGCGATGGCGTGGTGCAGGCGAGCACCAGCGAGACGTGCGACGACGCGAATACGATCGACGGCGACGGCTGCGACAGCAACTGCACCGTCAGCGCGTGCGGCAACGGCGTCAAGGCCGGCACGGAAACATGCGACGACGGCAACAACGTCGAGGGCGACGGCTGCGACACCAACTGCACGGCCAGCATGTGCGGCAACCAGGTCGTCGCGCCGAACGAGACCTGCGACGACGGAAACACGATCGACGGCGACGGCTGCGACAGCAACTGCAAACCCACGGGCTGCGGCAACACGATCGTGACGGGCTCAGAGACCTGCGACGACGGGAACCTGGTCGACGGCGACGGCTGCAACGGCGACTGCACCTTCTCGACCTGCGGCAACGGCAGCGTGGATCTGAACGAAGAGTGCGACGACGGCAACAAGGTCGATGGCGACGGCTGCGACGCCAACTGCCGCACGACTGCCTGCGGCAACGGCGTCAGGACGAACGCCGAGCTGTGCGACGACGGAAACCTCGTCGACGGCGATGGCTGTGACAGCAACTGCACGTTCACCGGCTGCGGCAACGGCGCGCTGAGCTCGGGCGAGGTCTGCGACGACGGAAACTTCGTCGACAACGACGGCTGCGACAGCAACTGTACGCTCACCGGCTGCGGCAACGGCGTGCGCGCGGGCGGCGAGCAGTGCGACGACGGAAACACGGTGGATGCCGACGGCTGCAACCACGACTGCACGATCCCAGGCTGCGGCGACGGCAACGTGAACGGCAACGAAGCCTGCGATGACGGCAACAAGACCGATGGCGACGGCTGCGACAGCAACTGCACGCTGAGCGCGTGCGGCAACGGCATCGCGGCGGGCAGCGAGCAGTGCGACGACGGAAACAAGACCGACGGCGACGGCTGCGACAGCAACTGCACCGTCACCGCGTGTGGCAACGGCATCAAGGCCGGCCACGAAGCGTGTGACGACGGGAACAAGACCGACGGCGACAACTGCGACAGCAACTGCACCGTCACCGCGTGTGGCAACGGCATCAAGACCGCGGGCGAGGCTTGCGACGACGGCAACGCCAAGGACGGCGACACGTGTGACAGCAACTGCACCGTCACCGCGTGCGGCAACGGCATCAAGACGACCGGCGAGCAGTGCGACGACGGCAACAAGGTCAACGGTGACAACTGCGACAACAACTGCACGCCGAGCGCGTGTGGCAACGGCATCACCGCCGGCAGCGAGGCCTGCGACGACGGCAACAAGATCGACGGCGACAACTGCGACAGCAACTGCACGCCGACCGGATGCGGCAACAGGCTCGTCACGAGCGGCGAGGCCTGCGACGACGGCAACGCGGTCGAGGGCGATGGCTGCGATACGAACTGCACCGTCAGCGTGTGCGGCAACGGCGTCAAGGCACCGAACGAAGCCTGCGACGACGGCAACAAGGTCGACGGCGACACCTGCGATAGCAACTGCACGGTCAGCGCCTGCGGCAACGGCATCAAGGCGCCGAACGAAGCCTGCGACGACGGCAACAAGGTCGACGGTGACAACTGCGACAGCAACTGCACCGTCACCGCCTGCGGCAACGGCATCGTGACCGCCGGTGAAGCCTGCGACGACGGCAACAAAGTCGAGGGCGACGCGTGCGACAGCAACTGCACCGTCAGCGCCTGCGGCAACGCCATCAAGGCGCCGAACGAGGCTTGCGACGACGGCAACAAGGTCGACGGCGACAATTGCGATAGCAACTGCACCGTCACGGCCTGCGGCAACGGCATCGTGACCGCCGGTGAAGCCTGCGATGACGGCAACTCCACCGAGGGCGACAACTGCGACAGCAATTGCACGGTGAGCACGTGCGGCAACGGCATCAAGGCGCCGAACGAGATCTGCGACGACGGAAACAAGGTCGACGGCGACACCTGCGATAGCAACTGCACGCTCACGGCCTGCGGAAACGGCATCAAGACCGCGGGTGAAGCCTGCGACGACGGAAACAGCGTCGACGGCGACAACTGCGACAGCAATTGCACCCTCACCGGCTGCAACAACGGCATCGTGACGACCGGCGAAGCCTGCGATGACGGCAACCTCATCGATGGCGACAGCTGCGACAGCAACTGCACGATCCCTGCGTGCGGCAACGGCATCAAGGCCGGCGGCGAGCTCTGCGATGACGGCAATCAAGTCGAGGGCGACAACTGCGACAGCAACTGCACCCCGACCGGCTGCAACAACGGCATCAAGACCGCGGGCGAAGCCTGCGACGATGGCAACACCGTGGACGGCGACAATTGCGACAGCAACTGCACCGTCACCGCCTGCGGCAATCACATCACGACCGCGGGCGAGGCCTGCGACGACGGAAATCAAGTCGACGGCGACGGCTGCGATCCCAACTGCACGCTCACGGCCTGCAACAACGGTATCGTCAGCGCGGGCGAGCTCTGCGACGACGGCAATCTCGTCGACGGCGACAGCTGCGACAGCAACTGCACGCCCACCGCGTGCGGCAACGGCATCGTCACCGCAAGCGAGCTCTGCGACGACGGAAACCTCGTCGACGGCGACAGCTGCGACAGCAACTGCACGCCCACCGGATGCAACAACGGCGTCGTCACGAGCGGTGAAAGCTGCGACGACGGAAACCTCGTCGATGGCGACGGCTGCGACACCAACTGCACGAAGACCGCCTGCGCCAACGGCATCGTCAGTTCGGGCGAAGCCTGCGACGACGGCAACAAGACCAACGGCGATGGCTGCGACAGCAACTGCACCGTCACCGCGTGCGGCAACGACGTGCTCGCGCCGAACGTCACCGGCATCACGTTCACGTGGCTTGTGACCAGCTGCGACAACGACTTCAATCACATCACCTTCGACATCGATGGCGCGGTCGTGCTCGACACGCTGGCCGAGCCGAACGGTGGCTACGCGACCTGCACGTGCGCTGCGACGATCATGTCGGCGGACGTCACGGACCCCGGGCTGCTCACGATGCTCGGCTCGGGCACCAACCCGATCGGCGTACACTTCCCCGAGGACCTCGCCTGGGCAGTCGCCACGCTGCACAGCAACGTGGGTGACACGTCGATCGAGGTGTTCGACCAGGGCGGCGGCAACGACGGCCTGCAGCTGAACTCGGACTTGTGCGTCGCCGGCTATGCCAGCAACGCCAGTGGCGGCGTCATCGCACCGCGCGGCGAGGTCTGCGACGACGGCAACCTCACCGACGACGACGGCTGCGACAGCAACTGCACGCCAACCGGCTGCCCGAACGGTGTCAAGACGGGCAAAGAGCAGTGCGACGACGGGAACGCCATCAACGGCGATGGCTGCGACCAAGGCTGCTTGACCACTGCGTGCGGCAATGGCGTCGTCACGAGCGGCGAGCAGTGCGACGACGGTAACAAGACCGACGGCGACGGCTGCGACAGCAACTGCACGCTCACGGCCTGCGACAACGGCATCGTGACGTCTGGCGAAGCCTGCGACGACGGTAACAAGACCGACGGCGACGGCTGCGACAGCAACTGCACGCTCACGGCCTGCGGCAACGGCATCCTCACGCCGAACACCGGTGAAGAGTGCGAGGACAACAACTCGGTCGGCAGCGATGGCTGCGAGAACAACTGCAAGTGGACGTGCGGCAGCGGCTTCAATCCTGCGAGCGTCGCGGTCGATCCGAGCACGGGTCACTGCTACGCCCGTTGGAATCAAGGCGGCAGCTGGTTCGAGGCGGGTAGCGCATGCATCGGCTACGGCGGTCATTTGCCGGTGGTCGACTCGAGCGCGGAGAACGACACTGTCACCGCCGTCAGCGGCGGCTCGGACCTGTGGCTGGGTATCCACGATATGGGCGTGGAGCAAGGCAGCAACGGCGCCGCCTTCCAGAACATCACGCGCGAGAACCGCACGTTCAACAGCTGGAACGCCGGCGAGCCGAACGATTCAGGCGGTGAGGATTGCGCCGAGAGTTTCGGACCGGGTGTTTGGAACGATCTGCCCTGCACGGCAAGCCTCGGCGTGTTCGTCTGCGAGTACGAGAGCGGCGCCAGCGTGTGCGGCGACGGCGTCGTCACCGGCACCGAGACCTGCGACGACGGAAACTTCGTCGGCGGCGACGGCTGCACAGCCGTGTGCGACAAAGAGGTCTGCGGCAACGGCATCGTCACGACGGGCGAAGAGTGCGACGACGGCAACAAGACCGCCGCCGATGGCTGCAGCCCGAGCTGCACCGCGGAATACTGCGGTGACGGCCTGGTGGGCACATCGAGCGACATCAGCGCCTTGAAGTTCGAGTGGCTGGAGTCGTGCAGCGGCGGCAGCGGCAGCGTGCTGTTCTACATCAACGGAACGATGGCCTATCAGGGCGCCGCGTCGGGTCGTTGCACCTGCGACGAGACCATCCAGTCGGTCGTGATCACGGATCCGAACCTGTTGCGCCTGCTGAAGGCTGGCTCGAACCAGCTCACCGTCGACATGCAGGGCGACCTGGCCTGGGCCGTGGGTACTGTGTTCCAGGGCGCGCTGCAGACGCAGACCGTGCTGTTCGATGCCAACGGCGGCGGCGACGCCCAGGCGCGCAACCCGAACTGGTGCAACGCCGGATACAACGACTACCCCGGACCGCAGAGCGGTACGGCAAACCTCGGCTTGGTGGCCGAGGCCTGTGACGACGGCAACACCACAGCGGGCGACGGCTGCAACAACTGCGTGCCGGAGATCTGCGGTGACGGCGTCGTTCAGACCGGCCTCGGCGAAGAGTGCGACGACGGCGGCAACGTCAGCGGCGACACCTGCGGCGCTACGTGCAAGCTCGAGTACTGTGGTGACGGCGCCGTCGACAACCGCAACCAGGTCGACTCCTTGGACTTCGTGTGGCTCAGCTCGTGCTCGAACAACGCCGCGCTGCGCTTCTACGTGAACGGCACGCAGATCGTGCAACGTGCGAGCGGCGGCAGCTGCGTGTGCGACGAGACCATTCAACAGCTCAGCATCACCGACCCGAAGGTGCTGGCTCTGATCAAGAAGGGCTCGAACAGCTTCGCCGTACAAGCAGACGGCTACTTGAACTGGGCCGTGGCGACGATCAAGACCACGCTCGCCACCACGGATGTCGTGCTGTTCGATGCCGACGGCGGCGGTGACGCACAAGCGCGTAACCCCAACTTCTGCGCCAGCAGCTACGCCTACAACGCCGGCTTGCAGACCGCGAGCGGCAACGTGACCTTCACGGGCGTCGAGCTCTGCGACGACGGCAACCAGACCGACGGCGACGGCTGCGACAGCACGTGCAAGCCGACCGGCTGTGGCAGCGGCGTCGTGACCGCGGGCGAGACCTGCGACGACGGGAACACGCAGAGCTTCGACGGCTGCTCGTCGAGCTGCCAGGTGGAGTGCGGCAACGGCGTGACCGACGTCGACCTCCCGAGCTCGGTCAAGTTCGAGTGGCTCACCACCTGCACGAACGGCTCGCCGATCACTTTCACCGCGAACGGGGCGACCATCGCCTCGCCCGCGACGGGCACGAGTTGCAGCTGCAGCGAGACGGTCGGGACGTACACCGAGACCGATCCCGCGATTCTGAAGGCCTTCAAACCCGGCAACAACGTCGTCGGTGTCAGCGTGAATTCCGACCTGGCGTGGGCGATCGCGACCGTCCAGTACGGCACGTCGTCCAAGGAAGTCATCATCCTGGATGCCAACAACGGTGGCGCTTCGAGCCGCAATACGTACCTGTGCAACGGCTACCTCAACGACGGCGCGACTCACACCACGAACGTCGCGCTCGCGCTCGGTGAGCAGTGCGACGACGCCAACACCACGAACGGCGACGGCTGCGACGACAACTGCACCGTGACCGGCTGTGGAAACGGGCTCGTGACCGCCGGCGAGGTCTGCGACGACGGCAACAGCGTCAGCGGTGACGGCTGTGACGACAACTGCACCGTCAGCGCCTGCGGCAACGGTGTCACCGCCGGCGGCGAAGAGTGCGACGACGGCAACGCCGTCGACGGTGATGGCTGCGACAGCAACTGCCGCGGCACATACTGCACCAACGGCATCGTGACCGGCACCGAGATCTGCGACGACGGCAACACGACCAACGGCGACGGCTGCGATAACAACTGCACCGTGAGCGCCTGCGGCAACAGTCAGGTCGGCGGCAGCGAGCAGTGCGACGATGGCAACACCGTCAGCAACGACGGCTGCGACGCGAACTGCATGAACGAGTTCTGCGGCGACGGCATCCAACAGGCCGGCCTCAACGAGGCGTGCGACGACGGCAACGGCGTCAACGGCGACGGCTGCGACACCAACTGCACCGTGAGCGCCTGCGGCAACGGCATCGTCGACCCGAGCGAAGAGTGCGACGACGGCAACACGGCCGACGGCGACAGCTGCACGTCGACCTGTCTGTTGCCGTGCGCGCGGGGCACCGGAGCAGGGGCTGCCGTCCTCGACACCACGACCAACCACTGCTACGCGCGCTACGACCAGAGCCTGGACTTCGTGACGGCGGCGGCGTCGTGCGTGAGCAAGGGCGGTCACCTCGCGGTGCCGACCACGAACAGCGAGAGCTCGATTCTCGTTTCCCTCGAGCAGGGCGGCACGTGGACGTGGATCGGTTTTCACGACATCGCCTACGAGCAGGACCACAACGGCGCCGGCTTCCAGTCGGTGACGCGCGAGGCCGTCGGCTACTACGGCTTCGCAGGCGGCGAGCCCAACGGCGGCACGAGCGAGAACTGCGTGCACATGTGGAACGGCAACGGCACCTGGAACGACCTCAGCTGCGGGAACTCCCTGCCCTACTTCTGCGAATTCGAGCCGAGCGTGAGCGTGTGCGGCAACGGCACCGTCGAAGGCGCGGAGGGCTGCGACGACGGCAATCTCGTGAACGGCGACGGATGCAATGCGAACTGCGACGTCGAGCCCTGAAGGGATCGCGATCGTACGTTCGTAGCGGCGGGCGGGGCCGCGGGCAGGCAGCCCCTCCCCCGCAGCGCGCTCGGTGGTATCGTTGCGCGGCACATGGCCCGCACTCGCCCGTTCGCCGCGCTTCGCCGGCAACTCCAGCTGGCACTGCACGCCGACGCCCGCGGCGTCCCACTGCATGAAACGCGCGCGCACTTCGAGCAACTGACACACGAGGCGGCGGGCGTTGCGCTTGGCCGTCGTCGCTTCATGCAGCTCTCGGCGACCGCGCTGACGGCGCTCGGCACGCTCGGAGCCGGCCACGCGCTCTCGGGCTGTGCACGCGAAGACCACGCGAGCGACGTGCACGTGGGCATCGTCGGTGCAGGCATCGCGGGCCTGCTTTGCGGCTATCGTTTGAAGCAAGCCGGTGTGCGCGTCTCGCTCTACGACGCCGCCACCCGCGCCGGCGGGCGCATGCTCAGCGCGCGCGGCAAGCTCGCCGAGGGGCAGCTCGCAGAGCTCGGCGGCGAGCTGATCGACACCGGCCACTACACGCTGCGCAGGCTCGCGAAAGAGCTTGGGCTGGCGCTCGACGAGGTCAAGGACTATCCGGCCGACACGCGCGCCGACACGTACTTCTTCGGCGGCAAGAACGTGCTCCCGTCCGTGCTCGCGGAAAGCTTCCGTCCGCTCGCTGCGCAGATGCAGAAAGACGTGAAGGCGGCGGCCAAGAACAAAGACGCCTTCGCCCACCTCGATGCCATGAGCATCGCGGAGTACCTGAGCAGCGTGCCCGACGTCGACCCCGTGCTCGCGCAGGTGATCAAGGTGGCGTACATCGGCGAGTTCGGCCGCGAGCTGGAAGAACAGTCGGCGTTCAACCTACTCTCGATGATCGACGCCGGGACGCCCGATCCGTTCCGCATCTTCGGTGACTCCGACGAGCGTTACCACACGCACCTCGGCAACGACGCGTTTCCAAACAAGCTCGCCGGCAAGCTGCAGGCGGAGCTCGAGCTGGATCGACGCCTGGTGCGCGTGAAGAAGCTTGCAACGGGTAAGCTGCAACTCACGCTCGATCGCAGCGGCAGTAGCATCGAAGCCACGTTCGACAAAGTCGTGCTCGCCCTGCCCTTCACGATGCTGCGTAGTGTCGAGCTCGACGCGGAGCTGCCGAGCGACAAACAAACCATGATTCAAACGCTCGGCTACGGCACGAACGCCAAGGTAATCGGCCAGTTCAGCTCACGTATCTGGCTGGAGCAGGACCACGCGAGCGGCTCGGCGTTCACCGAAGGCTCACCGCAGTGCCTCTGGGACACCTCGCGCAAGCAAGCCGGCAAGTCCGGCGTGCTGACCGTATTCCTCGGTGGCCAGGCCGGGCTCGCATCCGGCGCAGGTAGCGCCGAAGATCGCATGCGCGCATTTCTCCCGGACATTGACGCCGTGTTCCCCGGCGCGCAAGCGGCCTACAAAGACGGCAGCGCACTGCGCATGCACTGGCCAAGCGCGCCGTTCTGCTTGGGCAGCTACGCGTGCTACCTGCCCGGCCAAGCCGGGTGGTCGGGCAGCGAAGGCGCGAAGGTCGGCAACCTGCATTTCTGCGGCGAGCACACGAGCGCGAGCTTCCAAGGCTACATGGAAGGCGCCGCCGAGTCCGGCGAGCGCGCCGCCGACGAGATCTTCGAAGCGATTGGCTTGACGCAGCGCACGACTCACGCGCGCTCGTTCGTTGCTTGAGGGTATTGAGAGCGGCTCTTAGCGCAGCGGAAAAGGCTTCATGCCTGTCAGCATCGGCTCCGGCAAGTCCACGTCCGCGAGCTTCTCGATCTTAGGCACCGTGAACGTCGCGGTGCCACGAATACCCGGACTCGTGTCGCCGAGATCCTCGAAGCTGCGCTCGATCGTCACGAGCGTGGCTGTGACGCCGTCCTTGGTCACGCTGCACAGGCCGTAGCCGGTCGCCCGCGCATCGGCGTAGCGCAGGTGCGCGTTGATCGCGGGATCTCGCGCCGCCTCGATCTTATCGAGATCGTTCGTGTCAGCTGCCACATTCGCAGCGTGGCTCCCGTAGCGAATCAAGCAGTTGAAATTCACCACGGCCTTGTCGCCGCCGAACATGGTCGCGTCGTAGGTGATCAAGCGCTTGACCGGAACGACGGCCGAAGCAAGCGCCGCCGGAACCCCACTATCCAACGCCCGACCTACTTCGTGAAACTGCGAGTTCGACGAGATCCCCGCGCAGCACAGGTCCACCATCACCGGCTGCGGCTTTTTGGCGTCGAAGTCGTCGTAGATCACCCCAGCGTAGTTCGCGTGATGATCGCCGGAAAGCGAGACCACGTTCACGATCTGGTTGTCGGCCAGGAACTTCATGAGCTCCTTGCGCTCGGTGTTGTAGCCGTCCCAGGCGTCCGCGGAGAGGATCAAGTCGTGCGGGATCAGCTTCACGTCGCTCGTATCGAGCAGGATGCGCAAGAGCGGCACGCTGTTGCCCCAGATCCTCCACGTGGCGTCAGACGCCTTCATCACGTCTTTCCACCAGGCTTTTTGCGCAGCGCCGAGCATCGTGCCAGGTGGTGAATTCTTGCGCGTGTTCTGGTAGCTGAGCGCCATGTCGGGCGGCTTACCACCGTTGGCCGTGCGACCGGCATCCGCGATGTTCACCGCGTCTTTTGCGAGCGCCGCACGCGGATGGAACACGAGCAGGTCACCCTTCGTGACTTCTTCCGCGAGCGCGTGGTCGCTGCGGTACGAGCGGTTGTCGGTGATCACGAGATCCACGTGCTTACCCCAACGCAGGTTGCGGAAGATCGTGATGGCCGAGATCGCTTTCACGTTGTTCGGCTCGGTCACATCCACGGTCTCGGTGTAGGGCGCGTCCTCGACCTTCACGAACTTGAAGTCTTGCGCTTCGGGCGCGACGCCATCGGCGGGCTCTGCATCGTCGAGCGCGGTCGGCACGTACTCGAACCAGGCTTGACTCGCGGCGACGCGACGTTTCTGCGAAGGCTCGTCGGTGCTCGCGTCGTTGATGTAGTTCGCTTGCGTCTGCCAACAGTCGTCGGTGAACTCGTGATCGTCCCAGACGCTGATGAACGGCCAGCGCGCACGCGCGTCCTGCAGGTCGGCATCTCCCAGGTACCATTTGTACAAGTGCCGGTAGTCGTCGACGCTGGATGCGTAGTTCGCGCCGGTCGCGGTCTTCGCGCCACCGGATGGGAATTCCGGCACCCGGCGCATGCTGCCGTCTTTCTGCACGAGCATGCGCGACGCGAGCTGGTCATCGACCGCCAGCTCGTAGCTGGCGCTGCGCGCTTCGTAGACGAAATCGCCGATGTGCATCACGAATTGCAGCTGATCTTCCGGCTTGGCCGCCAGGTCGTCGTTCAACAGCTGCCGGTACGGACCGTAGAAGTTCACCGAGTAGTCCTGGCAGCACGCCCAGGCAAAGCGCGCCGGCACGTCTGCCGTGGGCGATGGCGCGGTGCGCGTACGGCCCACGCGGCTCTCGTCGGCGCCTGCGCGGAAGCGGTAGTAGTACGTGGTGTCAGCTGTCAGCTTCTCGACCAGCACACGCACGGTGAAATCGCTGGCTGCGCTTGCCGTCACGTCTTTACTGACGAGCAGTGTCTTGAAATCGTCGCTGCTGGCGACCTCGAGCACGAGCTCGATCGGAGCTTGGCTAGGCTTTTTCCCGCTGCGTTCCACACGCGTCCAGAGCATCACGGAAAGCTCGCGGGGATCGCCGGACGCTACGCCTTGCGCGAACAGATACGCGCCGGCTTTGTCGGCCGCGCTGCTGTCGCTGCTGCAGCCGAGCAATCCGGTGAAGCTCGCGCTGGCTACGAAGCAGCCTGCGCTTTTCAAGAAATCACGACGTTTCATCTGCGCACCTCGGCCGGAACAGGGTTTGGGCCGCAAGCCTAGCAGGCCGAATCCACGAACCCAACGCTTAGAGGCACACGCCCTGGGCGGCGAGCTTCACGTTGGCCGCCGAGGCGTCGCAGCGGTTCGCGTAGGTCTTTCCGTCGGCGCCGCAGACCGGCTCGTACTCCTTGCACTCCGGCGTGCCGGGTGCGGGGGTCACGTCGTCGAAGTCGTCCGTGCGGTTTGCCGCCGCGGCGTCGTCGTCGTCGGTTGCGGCTGCGGCGTCGACCCGAAGCAGGCCGGCATCCCGCGTGCGCACGGGCCCCAATGAGACAAGCGGTGAGCTACAGCCGCCGAGCGCGATCAGCAGCAGCCACATTCTGCAAGGGCTCGACATCGCCTCAGTGCTCGCTCGGGGCCTGGCACGCGCGCCGCACGCGCTCCGCGAGTGGGGAAGCACCCGCCTCGCTCGAGAACGCGGCAGCGGCCGTGCGCGTGGCGGCGTCGGAAGGCGCCGTGGCACACAGCACGAGCGCGTGCAAACCGCGTCGCTCGCGCCCGAGCGCACCTTCCGGGAAGCGCGCTGCGTGCTCCGCCAGGGCCGTGCTTGCCGCCGCATAGTCGCCCGCACGCAAGGCCGCGGACGCCGCGCGGATCAGCGAGAGCTCCTGCGAGAGCGCATCGGACGCCGACGCTTCCGAGGCTGGCGCATCCACCTTCGCGCGCGCTTTGTGCCGCAATGGCCCGGCGGCACGCTGTGCGAGGTGTGCGGCCTCGTCCGGCGCAGAGGCAGCAGCAGCAGCAGCCGGCACAAGGTCTTTCGTCAGTTGCAACGGGTCCCCTGAATTGCGCGCGGCTGTCGAAGCTGGCGCCACCGCCAACACGGACACGGCCGGCTCGCTCGGCTGCGCCATCTGATTGCGCACGGCGAACCACCCCCCAAAGCCCAACCCGCCGAGCACCGCGACCGATACCAAGCCCTTGACCCACGGCATGTAACTGGCCGGGCGCGCAAGCCAGCGAGCGCGTTCATCCATCGACGCATCCACGCGCGCTGCGACCTCAGTCAGCTGCGCACCCGCGAGCAACGCGGCGAGGCCTGCGCTCACGCGGGCACGGTCCGCCTCCGAAGGCGCGCACGCGACACGCAGCTCCATGAGCCGTGCTTGGCGCGGCTGCCCAACACCGGGCTGTAGCTCAGCCATCCTGTCCCCCTACGATCTCTGCGAACTTGCGCCGCGCGGCACGCAGTCGCGAATACACCGTGTTCAGATTCAACTCGAGCGCCTGCGCGATCTCCGGCGCCGACAATTGTTCGAGCTCGGTCAGCACGAACACCGCGCGCTGATCTTCCGGCAACGCCTCGAGTGCGGCGTGCAACACCGCGAGCTTCTCGCCGTGCGCCGTGTGATCGAACGGCGTCGGCGTGCTGGCCGGCGTCACGCGCCCAAGCTCGTCGTGCAAGCGCCCGCGCCGCCGCAAGCTGCGACGATGGTCCCGCACCACGCGCAGCGCGATCGCGAACAGCCACGTGCGCGGCGAGCTGCGCGCTTCGAAGTCGGCAAGGCGCCGATGGGCCACGAGAAAGGTGTCTTGCACGGCATCATCCGTTTGAGCCTCGGGCACCCCGAGGTATCGCACACTTCTCCACACGAACCCGAAATGCTCCTCGTACAGGCGCGTGAAGTCGCGGACCTGGGCCGCGGCCACGGATTCGGATTTCGTCTCTCTCCCCAGAGGGACGGGCGCCACCGCCGGGCGTTGCGCCTCACTAGTCAACATCAGCTCCTAGGTGAGTGGCCATCAGTCTCGTGGTCCGTCACTCGAATTGGAACACGCAGGACACGCTCGCGGAGCCACCAAGGGCACGGGGCTCGTGCAGCGTGCCGGCGCCCGTGATCGCAAACACCGGCCTACGCAAGACCATCGACACGCCGAGCGCGGGCGCAAGGAAAACCAACGGAGCGAGGCGAATATTGCCCGCCAACGAAAGCCCGAGGAAATCGGCACGCGCGCGGCGCCGGTCGGTTCGCTCGAGCGCTTGCGGACTGACGCGCACGTTGGCGCTGCCCGCCTCCACGCAAGGACCCAGCTCGAGCGAACCGAGCGCCGCCAGATAGCAGCCCGACAGCGCGACGCGCAGCGCATCGACATCGCCGTACACATTCCCGGGCGACGCAGCTGCGTGCGCGCTGCGTTCAGGCAAGTAGCCGGCGGACAGCGCGAGATGGAGCGCGTGCCAAGCGATCCCGGCACGAAGCGTCGGCCCCGCAGACAACGCAGGCAAGAGCACGGTATCGAGCAGAAGGCCAAACCCAAGCTCGGCGTGCAGCGATCCCGAAGGCGCGGCGACAAGCGCCGGCGGCTCGTGATCGGTCGCCTGCGGCAGCGCGTCGCTGGCGGGAACATCGAGAGACGCGCCCGACTCCGACGAGCCCGCCGGGTCCAGCGTGGGATCGACGGCGATCGCGATCAGAAGCGCGGTCGTGTCAGATGCCGTACGACACGATGCGCTCGACACACTGCGCTGCTCACGCGCGCTGCCGGTCTGCAGCAGAAGCCGCAGCTCGAAGACGCCGTCGTGTTGCAGCACCCGCGCGTCAGCGCTCAAGCGCTGTGCAGGACGCGACGCACCTGCGAGCAAGCGATCGATCTCCCGCAGCACGTCCTGTTGGGAGGGACAGGCCCCAGGAGCGCGCCACGTCAGCGCGACGAGCTCGGACGCGCGGGTCTGCGCGAACGCCCTTGGCGCCGCAGTGGCAACCAGCGCGACCAGCATGAGGCACTGCAAGTCTCGGCGCCGCACCAACACCGGCGCTTGCATATCACAGCATGGGTCGTGCAGTTGGGCACCCGCAGCTATCCCCGAGCTTGTACGGCACGCACGCGCAGTCTCTGCGTCGCACACGTTTGCAGCTATACGTGGTGACGGATCACGACTCGGCCGGCCACTGATCAGTGCAAGCGCTCGCCTACCTTCACCGGATAGGTAGGTGCGCTACATGAGCCCAAAAAGCGGCGGACCGCGCTACGATAACGAACAGGAGTTGGGAACGCATGAAGACTTCATCGACACGCCGCACGCATCGCGCAGGCGCGCAGCTCGCAATCTGGATCGCGTGTTGTGTCAGTCTCGGTTGCCAAACGACGACGCCGGGTCGCGGTGACATCGTCTATGGAGCCGCAGCACCTGTCAGTTCGTGGCAAGGCACGAACTTCGTCGGTGGTAGCGGTACGGGCGGCGGTGGCGCCGCAGGCGAGAGCGGCGGTGGCATCGCAGGTGTGAGCGGTGGCGGCATCGCAGGCACGAGTGGTGGCTTCGCGGGCGTCAGTGGCGTCGCAGGCGACAGCGGCGGCGGCATCGCAGGCACGAGTGGTGGCTTCGCGGGCGTCAGCGGCGCAGCCGGTACGAGCGGCGCAGCGGGCACGAGCGGCGCAGCGGGCACGAGTGGTAGCGGCGGGAGCCCAAGCGGGCTCACCAGCCTGAGCTTCAGCGTGCTCACGCATGCGCTGGGCGGGAGCTACGCGCCGCGCAACGTGGGCGCCATCTGGATCGAGACGCCGAGCGGACAGTTCGTGAAGACGCTCGAGGTCTGGGCATTCCTGCGCGCCGGCCACTTGAACAAGTGGGCGCTGGATACCGGCTCCAATCGCGTCGATGCCATCTCCGCGGCGACACTCAACAGCCACTCGACCCACTCGCCGACCTGGAATCTGAAAGACGCCAGTGGAAACTTCGTCGCGAGCGGCGCCTACAAGCTGTGGGTCGAGTGCGCAGACTCGAACAACGGCGGCAAGAACACGTCCATCGACTTCACCTTGGGCCCTACGCCGACCACGGTGATGCCGCCGGACACGCAATACTTCACGGGTATGCAGCTCTCGGTGCAGTAGATGCGGCGGACAGTGTCGGTGGTGATCGGGTGCATCGCGCTCGCGGTATGCAACGCGTGCGGTGACAAGAACGTTTGGTCGGGCGACCTCGCGAGCCCCGACTTGGCCGTGTTCAGGGCCGACGTGTATCCGGTGCTGCTGCGCGACTGCTCGTTCGCCGCGTGTCACGGCGGTGATCATCGCTTCTTCCAAGTCTACGGGCCTCGTCGCTCGCGTCTGCTCAGCACGACCAAGCCCGAGGAGCGGGCGACCGACGACGAGATCCAGCGCACCTACGAGCGCGCGCGCTCGATGCTCGTGGGCGCGGACACGCTCGAAAACGCGCCGCTCTTGAGTAAGCCGCTCGAAGTGGGCAGCGGCGGACAGGGCCACAAGGGCGTGGACGACTACGGCCGCAACGTCTATGCGTCGCGCTCCGATCCCGGTTATCTCGTGCTCTTCAGCTGGGCGCACACGCAGGCGAGCAACCCGCAGCCGCTGTCAGCTGCAGACGGAGGTGCTCCATGAGAGCGCGCAAACCCAGGGCAGCGCGCCTGCGGCGTCCGATCGCCGCGACCTGCGTGGTCGGCGGCGCGCTGGCGTTGGGAGTGCTCGCGCCGACGAGCGCCTCTGCGTTCTCCGACCCGCTCACGTTCGGCAAACCGACCATGCCGAAGACGATGGACGATCCGCCCGGCGGCGGCGGCGGTCGCTATTTCACCGGCTCACCCGCTGACGGCTACACGTGCAAGGTGTGCCACCGCGGCGGGGCTGCGCCACCGCTGCGCATCTTGGGGCTGCCGCTCAGCGGCTACGTGCCCGGCACCTCGTACGAGGTCACCGTCGACTGGCCGGACTCGCTTCAGCACATCTCGCTCGAGCTCGAGATCACCGACGAGGCTGGCATCGGCGCAGGCACGGTGCGCACGCCGCCCGACAAAGAGCTGCAGCCGTCGGAGCTTTGCATGGGTACGACGATCGGCGCAGGCACGGTCCTGCCAATCCTGAACCGCACGATCATGCAGATGCCCGACTGTGGCGCGCAGCAGCTCCGCTTTCTCTGGACCGCCCCCGCGCAAGATCGCGGCCCGGTGCGGCTCGCCGGCTCCATCGTGAGCACCGACAACATGCAGAACATCGACGGCGACGGCGTCGCCGACATCATGCGCGTAATCGGCTCCCCGCGAACCCCCAGCGACACCGCCTCCCAAATCACCGGCTGCAGCGTGCAGCCATCAGCTGCAAAGCACGGCGGCCTCGGCTTCGGCCTGCTGCTCGGCGCCCTCGCGCTCTTCCTACGCCGCCGACGTCACTGAGCTCCTAACCCCCGCGGCCAAAACAGTGGTGCATGGGGCGCGAGACGCGAGCGAGTCGCCTTGTCTTCGGGTCGTGCCAGCACGACCCGCAAACCGCGTTGCGAGGAGCGCGCGCAGCGGACTTCTTGTCCGTGAGCACGCACCACAGAACCGGGTTGGGGTTCAGGGCCCCAACCCCAAACCAAGCGGCGGATCGCGAAGCGTATCGCACCCCAGGCGCCACTGTTTTCAGTGCACGCCTTTCATCAGGCCTAGGAACTCTTCCGGCTCGACGAAGCTCGTCACGCGCGCGGCGGCTTCTCCGCTGCCCTTGTGGAACACCACCAGAGGCAAACCACGCTGCGCATAGCTGGCTAGGATCTGACGGCTCTCGGGTGAGTCTTTGCCGGGGCTGAGATCCACACGCACGGGCACGAAGCGTGAGCCTTCGCGGACGATGCGTGGATCCGAGAACGTCTTGTGCTCGAGCTCCTGGCACGCGCCGCACCACGAGGCGCTGAAGTCCACCAGCAGCGGCTTGTTCGACGCCTTGGCACGCGTAGCGGCCGCTTGGTAGTCGCTTTCCCAGACGATGTGCGCGCCGGGCGGCAACGCCAGCAGATAGCCGATCATGGCGCTGAGGCCCGCGACCGAAGTGAGCACGCCGAGGCCCTTGCGCACGCGCGAGCTGAGCGCGTGATCATGAAAGCTCAGGTGCACGGCGCCAATGGCGATCCCGGCGACGAGCAACGCGGCGCCCGTGGCGAGGAACGCCGTCGTGTGCTTCGGAATGTCCATGAGGCCAGGGATCAGGTCGCGCAGGTAGTAGACCGCCGCGACCACCATCACCAAGCCGAACACGCTCTTGCCCCACTCGAGCCACTGGCCACTCTTGGGCAGGCTCACGGAGAACGTCCCGACGATCCAGAACAGCATGCCGAGGCCAAGCGCGTACACGAAGAACGCGACCCCACCGAACGCTACGTTGCCCGTCGTCGCAACCCAGGTGAGCAGAAAGCCGACCACGGGACCGGTGCACGGCGCCGCAATCAACGCACAGCACACGCCGATGAAGAACGCACCCTTGTAGCCCACGCCGCCGACGGTCGCGAGCCGGTTCTTGAGGCCCGACGGCAAGTCGAGATCGAACGCGCCGAACATCGAAGCGGCGAGAGCGAGGAACAGGATCGCCAGCACCACGAGCACGATCGGGCTCGCGAGGGCGGCACCGAACACGCCACCCGTCGTCGCCGCGAATAGCCCGAGAGGCGTGAACAGCGCGGCGATGCCGAGCACAAACACGCTCGAGAGCAGCGCGGCTTCACGACGGCTCTGCGTGTTGCGCGCACCGAACACGCTGACCGTGATCGCGATCATCGGATACACGCAGGGCGTGAGCGACGTCGCGAGGCCCGCGACGAAGATCAGCACCAGCGCGTACGCGAAGCTGCCGCCTTGGAGCGCTGCCGTGAAGGGCTTTTCCAGATCCTTGAGCGCATCGGCGTGAG
Source organism: Sandaracinaceae bacterium (assembly GCA_017881055.1). Lineage (GTDB taxonomy): Bacteria > Myxococcota_A > Polyangia > Polyangiales > JAFGIB01 > JADGRF01. The sequence continues at coordinate 7,303 of JADGRF010000080.1, read as the reverse complement.
CCGTGGGCGCGAAGGAAAGCGCTGCGCCGAGCGCGAGCACGCCTGCCGAAGGAGAACGCAGTGCACGAAGAATGGTTTGCAAAGTGCTTCGCATGGAGACTCCTCTTTCCGTCAGTTGCAACCGCAACCACCGCCGCTCGAACCCATTCCGCCGCTCGAGCCCTCACGATAGGCCGTCGCGTGCTCTTCTCCGGCGGTCGCATCGGCATTGCGTCCGAGCTCCATGTCGGAGCGCGCCAAGCGCTCGCGCTCGTAGGGCGCGATCGTGGCACACCCGGCACACAGGCTCGCGAACGCCACGGGCACCACGAGCACGCAAAGCGCCACGAGCGTGCGAACGACTGAGAAGCTGCGCTGTGAAGAGTTCATCGACGACTCCATCTTTAGAACCTCTAGCTCAGTATTGAAGCACGGCCTGAACGGTGGCGAAGCGCTCGATGTCGGTGAAGGACGCACCCCACGGCGACGCCACCGAAATATGCGACTCACGATAGCTGACTGCCACGTCGAGCCACGCTTCGGCTTCGACCGTAAGCAGAACCTCGCCGCCTACGCCGAGGCCGCTGCCCGCCAGCTCGCCGAGCGAGCGCAAGCCTTGCGTGACACCCGCAACCGCAATGATTTCCGGCGCAATCCGCAGCACCACACGTGCCTCTGACAGGGGAATGAGAAGCTCGGGGCGCAGGACGGCGCCGTGGAGCGTGGAGGCCGGCAAGCTGAGATCGATGACCGGACGCAAGCCGCGGAAGGCCCAGCCCGCGAACAGCCCGAGCACCACGCTTTCCTTCGTCTTCGTGAAATGCAGCTCGGGCAGAAAGCCCAGCTCGACGTGATGCGAGCGCAGCGAGGTCTCCTTGGTGGCGCCGGCGGGTGGCGTCTCGGACGCAGTCAGATCGAGCGACGTCTGGTAGCGGAAGCCCACGCCGAGCCAGAACGCATCGCTCACCGGGCCGTGTGCGCGAATCCAAAGATCGACGGCAGGGAACGCGCCCGTCGAGAGGGAGCGCGACCCTGCGCTCGTGGGCACCACGATGTCGCGAGTCGAGAAGCCGAGGCCCGCCGCGATCTGCGCAGTGAGCGTGTGCGATCCGTCGCTCGGCGCCTGCGCCTCATCAACGGCAGCGTTCGTGTCCGGCGTGACCGGCACAGCATCCGGAGCAGGCGCCTCGACCGGAGCTTCCTCGCTGGCCCCTGTCTCCGCAGTGATCGGGGTGTTCGGCCTCCCGAACGGCGAAGGCTTCGCGAACGGCGAAGGCTTCGCGCCGCCGTGGATCGTGTCGAGCGCTTGCTGCGCCGCCTGCACGAGCCGCGTCGAGCTGTCCGGCGAGAGATGCCTGCCGGACAATGGCAGATCGACCGTGAGCACGGCATTGCCGGAGTAGCCTTCGCGGCAGGTCACGTGCAAACCACCGCTGCCACGCTCGAGCACGACGATCAGCGTCGCGTGTTCCTGCGGCGCGAGTGTCATCAACGCTTCGTCGCTGACTGGGGAAAGGCCCTGGTCCTTGGCGGCCGCCACGTAGTCGCCATCGGCGGTGACTTCCCCGAGCTGCGCGAGCGCAGCGGCGGCATCGCCACGCGCGGTCATCGGCACGTCGGGCGCACGCACGATCAACACCGCCGCAGCGAACGCGTGCACGCCGTGGGCGCAGAGCAGGCACAGAAGACCCACGCCTGCAGCCATCAGCTGCAAGCCGCGAAGTGCCGTTCTGTGCGTCGGTTTGCGCATGGTCGTCACAGCGTGAGCACCAGAGCCGTGGTGACTTCGAGCGCACGTGAGGCCGTGAGCCCGACGAAGTCGGCGTACGAGTAGAACGAGCCACCGAGCCCGAGCGTCATGGCCAGGTGCCGACGCCCGCCGTCGAAGTCGAGCTTCTTTTCCAGCTCGAGCCCGATGCGGTTGAAGCCCATCGGCGACAGCTCGCGATCGCGCGTGGTGAAGTCGCCGACGTTGGGCATGGTGGCGTAGCGCGCGCGGTAGAAGTTCACACGGCCCTGCGTGTAGAACCGGTAGCGCAGCGCGAGCAGCGTGTCGTCGGCGACGTCCCAACCCAGCTCGGCGAGGACCGTGTGCGAGGACAGGCCCCACTGATCGAAGTAATAGCGATACGTCAGGCCGGCCGACACGTCGTCGCTCAGCGCGCGGCGGAGCAAGATTGCGAGCGCGTGACGCGTGCGCGTGTCGGGCACGTGCTCGGGGATGCAGCGCAGCGCGCCGACACAGCCGAAGCCGCTGCCGCCGATCACCACGAACCGATACGGACTGGCTTGATAGCCGTTGTTGTACGCGAGCTCGTACGTGCCCTGCACGATGGTCTGCGGGTCGATCACCTGCGTGAACGACAGGCGCGTGTCGATGGTGGTCAACGCGCGTGCGAACTTCGGATCGCCCGACTGGCCGACCGTGTCGGCAATGGCGTGCAGGCTGAGATCGAGCGTGGCCGCGTTGTCGGCGAAGTCGTAGGAGCCGCCGAGCGTGAGGCCGTGCGAGGAATAATCATGCTCGGTCGAGAAGCGGTACGCGCCATTGAGCTTGATGTCGGAGAACTCTTTGCGCAGCGAAAGATCGATCTCATCGCGCTGCTCGGTCACCGGCCGCACGGAGGCCGACGTGCGGATGTCGATCGAGGCGCTGGTCCAGATGTCCGCGGCGTAGGTCACGTCGAGCTCGGTGGTCTCGTCGAGCGTCTTGCCGACGCGTGCGTGCGGCGAGACGACCGTGGTGCGATCCGAGTCGGTGCGGATGTAGAGCGACGTGGCGACGTCGTCCGCGTGCGCGACGTTCGTCAGCGCCCCACAGATCAAGAAGCACAGCAGGCACGCGCCTCTGCACAGCCGAGCGAAGCGCAGACGAGAAGTTGGCAATGACATTCCCAGAGAGGTCGTTCCCGAACGGCGCACAAGGGCGGACTCAACCCTGTTAGTGGCCGGAATCGCCTCACTCCGTCAAGCGTGACGTCGTCGCTTGGTCGCTTTCGGAGCCTTTTCTGGCGGCGACGTCCGGGAGCCGGCACGGGGTGGGCGCGTTCGAGGCCGCTCGCTATCCCCAAGTTGTGGATGCGCTGCACGCAAGAACAGGTCAAAGCCGAACGCCTGACCGAGTTCCGGCACATCGCGATGCGGGTGCAAGCCTGTCGTGCCGAGAGCGTGGGCGAAGTGAAGAGCGCGCTCGATGGCAAGCCCGCCGTGCACTACACGCTCGACCGCGCCGACATGGAGCGCTTCCGCGCCGGCATGTACCTGGTCGCGCAGACGCACGTGGCGGCCGGCGCGCGCGCGATTCTGCCGTCGATCTTCGGCATGCCGTACAAGCTGCTGCCGAACGAGATCGACAAGCTGAAAGACGCACCGCTCGATCCGCGGGCCTACGTGTCCATTCTTTCGCACTTGTTCGGCGGCTGCACGATGGGTAAAGACCCTGCGCGCTCGGTCTGCGACGGACGCGGCCGCGTGCACGGCTATCAGGGCCTGCACATCGCCGACGCCTCGGCGATTCCCAGCAATCTCGGCGTCAACCCGCAGCACACGATCATGGCGATGGCCCGGCTCTGGGCGCAACAGATGTTGGATTGAGCGGACCTGCGTGCGCCGGCCTCGTGGTACCGTCTCCGGCCATGGCGATTCCCCAAAGACCTCGGGCAGTAGTCACCGGCGGCGCTGGCGGCTTGGGGCGCGCGCTTTGCCTCGCGCTGGCGGAGCGCGGCGCGAAGATCCTGATCGCGGATCGCGATCTGACCGGCGCGGAAGAAACCGCGCATCGGGTTGCAGCTAACGGCGGCACGGCCTTCGCGATCAACTGCGACGTGAGTAAGCCCGCCGAGGTCGAGGGCCTGACCGCGCTCGCGGACAAGCACCTGGGCGGCTGCGATCTGCTCGTGAACAACGCGGGCGTCGCAGTGAGCGGCTCGGTCGGCACGATTCCGTTGTCCGACTGGGAGTGGATCATGGGCATCAACCTGTGGGGCGTCATTTACGGCTGCCACGCGTTCGTGCCGCGCTTCAAGGCGCAGGGCGCAGGGCACATTCTCAACGTTGCGTCGGCGGCGGGGCTGCTCGCGATGCCGGAGATGGCGCCGTACAACGTGACCAAGGCCGGCGTGGTCGCGCTCTCCGAGACGCTATCGGGCGAGCTGCGGGCGCTCGGCATCGGCGTCACGGTGCTGTGTCCGACCTTCTTTCGGACCAACATCATGAACAGCAGTCGCTCGGCCACGCTCACCGCCGGTCTCGACAAGATGGTCGATCAGCGCATGGCAGGGTCGAAGGTCCAAGCTGCCGACGTGGCGCGCATCGCGCTCGAAGGCTGCGATGATAACGAGCTGTACGTCGTGCCGATGCAGGACGGAAAGTGGGCGTGGCGGCTCAAGCGCTTTTCGCCCGAGCGTTACTACGCGCTCATGCCGAAAGTCATGCAGAGGCTCAGCAAGCGCGCCGCCAAGCACTGATGATCACGCGCTCATAGTCAGTGACCAACCTCGCGCTTGATGCGCTTCAGTGACCAACCTCGCGCTTGATGCGCTTCAGTGACCAACCTCGCGCTTGATGCGCTCGTAGCCCTGCTTGATCTCGTCGAGCAGCGTACGCGCAGCTTGACCGATCTCCTTCACGGGCTCCTTCGTGTGATCACCGACACGCTTGAGCTCGCTCTCCACACGCGGCCACGATTGCTCGAGCACCTTCCACTCGTCACGTGCATCGGCCTTCGCGAGGTTCATGTGCACGCGTAGCTCGTCGCGGAGCTTGGCAAGCGTGGCTACATCGCGTTCGAACGCCTCTCTCAATGTCTGGGGCTTGCCGCTCATGATGCGAAGGTTCCTTTCCGGGTGCCGCGGTGCCGACGGGGCACCGACCGTTGCCACGTGCGCGCCGTGCGGGTCGGTGCAAGCAAGTTCGCACAGTGAGTCGGCCCCGCGTCGACCTTCCATACGTTGCGGATTTGTGTCGCCATTTGGCGCTCTCGGAACCGTTTGTGGCGCGTTCAGAGACCTCGGGGAAAAAGAAACTTACGCCAAAGGCTACGGGAGCTTGCGTCTTGTTCACCGCTCGTACACGCTGGTGACGTACCGGAATATTCGGTCATGGATTCACAGGGCGTTTGACTATGAAGCAAAAGTTTCTCGTGTTCGGTTCGTTGCTGCTCGCAGGCTCGGTCTTGGCCGGGTGTCAGAGCAACGCTGACACGAACCGAGGGGGCGGCAGCAATCTCGGCGGCTTCGGAAACGCGGGTACGAACGGCTTGGGCAATGGCGGCAACGGTGGCTTCAGCGCTGGCGGCACGAGCGGCGGGGTCTCCGGCAGCGGCGGCCCTGCAGCTGACGGCGGCACCGTGGCGGCGGGTCGAGCGACCAGCGGCACGACGGCTCTGCCCTGCAACGTGAACACGATCCTGAAGACGAGCTGCCAGAGCTGTCACGGCGCAACGCCGCTCTCCGGCGTGCCCATGTCGTTGATCAGCTGGGAAGACACGCAGAAGCCTGCTGTCAGCAATCCCGCGATCACCGTGCACGACATGGTGAAGATGCGGATCCATGACACGGTCAAGCCGATGCCGATGACCGGCATGCTCCCGGCCGACTCGCTGGCGACGCTCGATGCGTGGCTCGACGGCGGCGCAATCGCCGGCACCGATCCCAGCTGCGTACCCATGAGCAATCCCTACGCGGGCACGAAGCCCGCCGACACCGAGAACTGCTACGAAGTCCACGCGCACGCGAAGTCGGTGGCGAAAGACACCACGCCACTCATGGTCAGCGGCGAGCACTACGCGGCGTTTTACTTCGATGCTCCGTGGCCGGATGGCGCCCAGGGCGTGTACTTCGAGACGCTCCCGGGCATGCACCCGGAGCTGATCCATCACTGGCTCATCTACTCCGAGGAAAACTCCAACAACCCCGACGGCACGGTCGACTACCCGGCCAGCGGCTCCCATCCGAGCTCGCCGACGCTGGTCGCCGGCTGGGCGCCGGGCGCCGACAACAACAGCATCCCCAACGACGTGGGTGTGCAGCTGTCAGGCACGAACCACAAGATGAGCATGGAGGTGCACTTCTTCAACAGGACCACGGACACCCTGCCCGTGGACATGGGCGTGAAGATCTGCACGGTCGAGAAGCACCTGCGCCCGAACACCGCGACGATGTCGTGGCTGGGCACGGAGCTCGGCATCAACATCCCGCCCATGGCGCAGGACTCGACCGCGACGGGCACGTGCACGCCGCAGTTCTCGGGCGACATCCACGTGATTCGCACGTGGCCGCACATGCACTTGCTGGGCCGCCACATGGAGTCGACGATCCTGCGTGCGAACGGCACGCGTGAGCCCGTGAGCCCGGCCGGCGGCTGGCCGTTCGACTTCAACAGCGAAGTCAGCTGGAAGACCGAGTACGTGCTTCACGCGGGCGATCGAGTCGAGACGGTCTGCCACTACACGAACACCACGAACAACTCGGTGGGGGTGGGCTTCGAAAACCGCTACGAGATGTGCTTCGACTTCACGCTGGCCTACCCGGCCAAGGCGCTCGTGAACAAGAACTTCTTGGGCGGCTCGACCAGCCTCACGAACTCGTCGACGGCCTGCTTGAACTGAGTCGGCTTCAGCGTGCTATTCCTGGTCTGCTCCGACGTGGGCGTGCCCGATGCCGCGCACGTGCACGCGCGAGTCGTGCAGACCTTCAGCGACGTCAGGCTTCGCCGCTACGCGCGAAGCGCTGTGCGCTCGACTCCGTCAGCTTGAACGCGGCGCTCACCCGCAGGCTGCGCAGCGCTTCGCCGGTAGCGTCGTCGAAGGTGGCGAGGATCGCGTGCGGGTCGTCCTCGTCCTGCACGATGTCGAAGTCGACACGAATGCGACGGCCGTCGTCGTCCGTGATCGAGCGCGACTTGTGCAGCTCGGCGCGCGCAGACTGCTCATGACGAAGCAGCACCTCGCGCGCCGTCTTGATCAGCGTCGAGAACGCCGCAGAGTCGAGCGGCTTCGGGTTCTTCTTGTCGCGACCCATCGTCCAATGGCCGACCAGCGCCGGCTCCGAGTCACCGACGCGAGTCATCTCCACGGCCCAGCCGTCGTCGTCTTCGTTCTTGATTACGCGCGCGACCCAACCTGACTTCCGCCAGAGTCGCTCGTCCATGATGTCCGCGTCGTCGGCACCGCTCATGCCCGAACCTTCGCCTAAAAACGCCAGGCGGGACAGCCCGCACGGACCGAAGCTCGCTCAGGGCGTCGTGAGCTTGATCGCGCTGAAATACTGCTGGTCCGGCGGGTTCACGGTGCCCGCGACGCCCTTCATGAAGGGTACGCTCGTCG
>JADGRF010000079.1 GCA_017881055.1 Sandaracinaceae bacterium | reverse complement strand
TGCTGTGGATGCGCGTCTTCATCATCTGAGCCACGGTCATCGCCGGGCTGCTCACGCTCGGCTTTTGCGTGTCTTCCCAGCTGATGAGTGACATCGGCACGCCCGAGATCGGCGTCGCCGCGTGACAGCTCTGGCAGTACGCCGCGAGGATCGTATTGACGTTGCACGGCAACGCCGTGGTTCCGCTGGTCGGACGGCCCGTGTTGACGATGCCGCCATCAGCGGCACTGCCGCCGCCCGCGAGGCCACCGCCCACGCCACCGGAGCCCGCGCCGGTAGTTCCACCTGACGCGCCTCCACCGAAGGTGCCCGAGGCACCGGCCGAGCCGGGGTTTGCGCCACCGCTTCCGTCACCCTGATGCGCTGCGGTCGAATGGCAGCCTGCGAGCAGAGAGCCCGCGAGCAACGCACACGTCACGGCAAACAGAGACCGCCCGGATTCGCGCGCCATCTTGTACGTCATCATTCCGCCCGCTTTCGCCAGAGACTCACCACAGAGTGAGTACACTGTACGATTCGTGCGCATGCTGCAAGATGCCAGTACGAATTCGGGGGGTGTCTGCGCAGCCGGATGCGCAATTTGGCGTTTCCTCTCGGGGGTGGCGCTGGGCGACTCGCGCTGCTTCCCGCGTCGCGTCGTGGTTCGTGCCGAGCGAACGCTCGCCTGACAGCTGCACTCTCTGCGCACGAGGCTGCTCGGGGCCGCAGTTTCTTCGGGTCCTGTCGGCCGAAGCCTGAAGGAGCTGCCGGAAACGCCGGCGCTGCGCACATGGCATGCGCTGTGCTCAGGGGTCCGTCCGACGCAATCGTGCGCTGCTTCGGAGGCGAATGTTTCCGAAGACACAATAGGGAGAGAATTCATGAACCTCGTACAGTGGGATCCATTCCGTGAGCTCGAAGAAGTCAGCACTCGTTTGAACCGCGTCTTTGGGCGCTCGGCTCTGCCCAAGGATGGCGCCAAGGACGCGATGACGATGATCGACTGGTCGCCGTCGGTGGACGTCGCCGAGACCGGGGAGGAGTTCCAGGTCAAGGCGGAGCTGCCCGAGGTGAAGAAGGATGACGTGAAGGTATCCGTCGACGGCGGTGTGCTGCGCATCGAAGGCGAGCGCAAGCAGGAGAAGGAAGAGAAGAACAAGAAGTGGCATCGCGTGGAGCGCAGCTACGGCTCGTTCCTGCGCACGTTCTCGCTGCCCGAGAACATCGACCAGACCAAGGTGCGCGCAGATTTCAAAGACGGAATTCTGAACGTGCACCTGCCGAAGTCGGCGAAGCCCAATCCGCAATCGCACGCCATCAAGATCGAATGAGCACCGGGATTAAAGCGATGACCCAAGTTCAAGCGCTCATGTCCGCGACACCGCTCACCTGCCACGAGTCCGATTCGTTGAATCGGGCGGCGCAGCTGATGTGGGAGCACGACTGCGGCTGCGTGCCCGTGGTCGATCATCTCGATCACGTCGTCGGGATCGTCACCGATCGCGACATCTGCATGGGTGCGTATACGCAAGGACGGCCGCTCGAGGAGATCCTCGTGTCCAGCGTTTGCTCGCGTGCGGTTCGGACCTGCGCTCCGGACGACTCGCTCGACAAGGCGGAAGGCTTGATGATCAAGCATCAGGTACGCCGCCTGGCCGTGACCGAGCCCGACGGACACCTGGTTGGAGTGCTCTCGCTCAGCGACCTGGCCAGGCACTTGCAACTCGCGGGGCCCGGGAAGAGCGACGGCATGGGCCCAAGGGCGCTGTCGCTCGTGATGGAAGCGGTCTCGCGCACGCGGCAGATGTTGCAGCGTCGCGACGAGAAGCCCGCGGCGAAGCGCGCACACGCCGACCGCGGACGGCGCCCGAAGGCCGTCTGATGCGCGCGAAAGCGGTCGCGCGGCGTCGTAGATCGACTCACTCAGTCTGCGGCGTCGCTGCCGCGGGCCAAAGCCTTCCACTGAAGTGACGAGGAGCTCACCATGACGTACAAGCGATTGCTGTTTCGTTCGGAGGCGCGCGAGAAAGTTCTGCGAGGCGGAAGCTACCTCGCGGACGCCGTGCGCATCACGCTGGGCCCGAAGTCGCGCAGCGTGCTGATCGGCAAGCGCTGGGGCAATCCGATCGTGTGCAACGACGGCGTAACCATCGCGAAAGAACTCGAGCTGCGAGATCCCGAGGAAGACCTCGGCGTGCGCATGCTGCGCCAAGCCGCAGTCCGCACCGGCGAAGAAGTCGGCGACGGAACGACCACGGCCACCATCCTCGCCCACGCCATCTGGTCCGACGGGTTACGCAACGTCGTGGCAGGCGCGAGCGCGATCGATCTCAAGCGTGGGCTCGACCGAGGCCTCGCGGTTGCAACCAAGGCTCTGGCTGCGTTGTCGCGGCCGATTCAGAGCAAGAAAGAGCGTGCGCAGGTCGCGTCCGTCTCGGCCCACAACGACGCCGCGATCGGCGAGCTGGTGGCGGAGGCGACGGAGCGCGTGGGCAGCGAGGGCGTGATCACCGTCGAGGAAGCCAAGAGCATCGCCACCGAGCTCGAGGTCGTGGAGGGCATGCAATTCGATCGCGGCTATCTCTCGCCGTACTTCGTGACGGCGCCCGAGCGCATGGAGTGCGTGCTGCCGTCGCCATGGATCTTGCTTTGCGACAAGAAGATCTCCTCGATGACCGGGTTGCTACCGCTGCTCGAGCGCGTGGTGCAAGCGAATCGCCCGCTCGTGATCGTGGCCGAAGAGGTCGATGGCGAAGCGCTTGCTACGCTGGTCGTGAACAAGCTCCGTGGCAGCCTGGCCTGCGTGGCGGTCAAAGCGCCGGGCTTCGGTGACCGACGCAAGGCGATGCTCGAGGACATCGCGCTGCTGACGGGCGGCCAGCTCGTGTCCGAGGACCTCGGCATGAAGCTGGAGAGCGTGACCGACAGCCAGCTCGGCTCCGCAGCGCGCGTGATCGTCACGCGCGATGCGACCACGATCGTCGGCGGTGCAGGTGACAAGCAAGCGATCGCCGGCCGCGTCGAGCAGCTGCGGCGCCAGATCAAGGAAACCACCAGTGACTACGATCGTGAAAAGCTCCAGGAGCGCTTGGCCAAGCTCGCCGGCGGCGTAGCCGTGATCCGCGTCGGTGCGCCCAGCGAAGCCGAGCTCAAGACACGGAAGGACGCGTTCGACGACGCGATCAGCGCGACGAAGGCCGCGACTGCGGAGGGCATCGTGCCCGGGGCGGGCCTAGCGCTGCTGCGCGTAATCGACGCCGTGGAGCGTGAAGCTGCCAGCTGCGACGGAGACGAGCGTACCGGCTTGCGCATCCTGGCGCGCGCGCTGGAGGTCCCTGCGCGGCAGATCGCCGCGAACTCCGATGTCGATGGCGGCGTGGTCGTCGACAAGATGCGCGCAGGGCAGGGCGCGCAGGGCTTCGACGCCGCGACCGGCCGTTACGTGGACTTGATCGAAACCGGCATCATCGATCCGACGAAAGTCGTGCGCGTGGCGCTCACCAACGCCGTCTCGGTCGCGAGCGTGCTGCTGCTGACGGAGGCGACGCTGACCGAAGTGCCGGACGCCGAGGACAAGCAGCGGAACGCGCTGCCCGCTGGCATGGAGGAGCCGTGAGAATCGAGTTCGAGCGCTGTGTGCGCACGGGATTCGCAGCATGAGCGCAAAATGCGCGGGATCTCGCGTGGTCTGCTTGCAGTTCTTCCCTCGTGCCGGGCACGAGTCTTGCGTTGGCCGATAGCATGACTCCTGCCCCCGCCGCCTGTGCTGCGCCTGCAGATCCCGCTCCTGCGGGCGATGCGCGCGAAGTTCTGCGCTGCGCTGGCCTGCACAAAGTGTATCGCATGGGCCACGTCGACGTGCGCGCGCTCGACGGCGTCGACTTCGTGTTGCGACGGGGCGAGCTGTTGGTGTTGCTCGGGGCGTCCGGCAGCGGCAAGTCCACGTTGCTCAACATTCTCGGCGGGCTCGATGTACCCAGCGAGGGGCGCGTGTTCTTTTCCGCCAGCGAGCTCACGGACGCCGGCGAAGATGCGCTCACGCAGTACCGACGTCGGCACGTGGGTTTCGTATTCCAGTTCTACAATCTGATAGCGAGCCTCACGGCGCGCGAGAACGTCGCGCTCGTGACGGATATCGCCGACGACCCGCTCGAGCCGGAAGACGTGCTTGGTCTCGTCGGGCTGGGCGATCGCTTGGACCATTTTCCCGCACAGCTTTCGGGTGGTGAGCAGCAGCGCGTGGCGATTGCGCGCGCGGTCGCCAAGCGACCATCGCTGCTGCTGTGCGATGAGCCGACCGGCGCGCTCGACTCGCGCACGGGCATTCTCGTGCTCGAGGTGATCGAGCGCGTGAACCGCGAGCTCGGCACCGCCACCGCTTTGATCACCCACAACGCGCCGATCGCGGAGATCGCGGATCGCGTAGTCACCTTGGCCGACGGCCGCGTGCAAGGCGAGCGTCGGCCCGCGCGGCGCATGCGCGCGCGCGATCTCACCTGGTGAGGGCCGCATGTCGCTCCCCGCGTTGGACCGCAAGCTGCTGCGCGAAATTGCACGTCTCAAGGGCCAAGTCGCGACCATCGCGATCGTGCTCGCGAGCGGTGTCACCTGCTTCATCGCGCTGCGGGGAAACTACGAGTCCCTCGAGTGGGCTCAGCAGGCGTACTACGACCACTACCGCTTCGCTCACGTGTTTGCACGCGCCAAGCGCGCGCCCGAGACACTGGCCCGCCGGATCGAAGCCCTGCCCGGGGTGGCGCGCGTGCAGACTCGCATCTCGGAAGAAGTCGCGCTGCCGATCGAAGGCATGGAGCGCTCCGCGTACGCGCGGCTGCTTTCCCTGCCGCCGAACGGCGAGCCGGCCACGAATGCGTTGCAGCTGCGGCAAGGGCGTTTTCCGGCCCGGGCACGCCAGGACGAAGTCGTCGTTCTCGAGTCGTTCGCGCGCCAGCACGGCTTGGCTCCGGGCCACCGTCTATCCGCGGTGATCAATGGCAAGCTGCGCAGCCTGAAGATCACGGGCATCGCGATGTCGCCCGAGTTCGTGTATTCGATTCGGCCGGGCGCGCTGGTCGACGATCCAAAGCGCTATGCCGTGCTGTGGATGGAGCGCAGCGCGCTCGCCGCCGCGTTTCAGCTGGATTCGGCTTTCAACGAGGTCAGCCTGCGCTTGCAGCCCGGTGCATCCGAGGCAGGCGTCGCCGCGTCGCTCGACACGCTGCTGGCTCCGTACGGGAACGAAGGCGCGATCACGCGCCAGCATCAAGTCTCGAACCGCATCCTGACCGACGAGCTGAGTCAGCTGCGTGCGCTCGCCGGCATGGTGCCTCTGGTGTTCCTCGGGGTCGCGGCATTCCTCGTGAACATGGTGCTCGGACGGTTGATCGCTATGCAGCGCCAAGAGATCGCGATGCTGAAGGCGGTCGGCTACTCGAACCGCGAGGTCGGTCGTCACTACCTTGGCCTGGCGCTGGTCGTGATGATCCCCGGTGGCCTTCTGGGTGTGCTCGGTGGCGTATCGCTCGGACGCGTCGTGCTCGACATCTACGCCGCGATCTTTCGCTTCCCGGACCTGTACTTCCGGATGACGCCACGGCTCGTCGCGACGTCGCTGCTCGTGAGCCTCTTGGCGGCGCTGCTCGGCGCGCTGGTTGCGGTGCGCGGCGCGACGCGCCTGCCTCCGGCGCAGGCGATGCGGCCTCCGTCTCCCCTGCGCTATCACAGCGGCCTGTTCGATCGCCTGGGTCTTGGGGCGCTCGCCGGTCCGAGCGGCATGATGGTGCTGCGCGAGCTGTGGCGACGCCCGCTACGCACGGCCCTCTCGTCGCTCGGGATCGCCGGCGCAGTCGCGCTGTTGATCCTCGGGCGGTTCGCCTTGGACTCGCTCGACAGCTACCTGGAGGGCACGTTGCGACGCGAGCAGCGCCAGGACCTGGCCGTGGCATTCGAGAAGCCGCTCTCGCCGCGCGTGATCGGTCAGCTGCAACGAATGCACGGTGTGCTGTCTGCGGAGGGCCTGCGCGCGGTGCCCGTGCGCATTCGCCACGAGCATCGCATGCGCGATGCGGTGCTGATCGGCGTCGCGCCGCGTGCGACGTTGCGCCGCTTGGTCGAGCGCGGCGGCAGCGCCGTCGACGTGCCGGAGGACGGCGTGCTGCTGACCCGGGCGCTCGGCGAAATCCTGGGCGTACACGTCGGGGAGCGCGCGGAGCTGGAGCTGCGGGAGGGTGACCGCCCGACCGTGCGGCCGCTGGTGGCCGGCTTCGTCGATGAAACCGTCGGTCTGTCGATCTACGGCCAGAGCAGCTTGATCGCGCAGCTCGAAGGCGATCTGGGCGCCGTGTCCTCCGTGCTCCTCCGGGTCGATCCCGAGCAGCTGTCGGCGATCAAGCGCGAGCTGCAGCACTCGCCGTACGTGATCGACGTCAGCGAGCTGCACAGCGACATCCAGCGCCTGCGCGACATGAACGGCTCCGCGATGGACGTTTGGACGGCGGTCTCGATCACGCTGGCGTCGTGCGTGATCTTCGGCGTCGTGTACAACAACGCGCGCATCGCGTTGGCCATGCGCAGCCGCGACCTTGCCACGCTGCGCGTGCTCGGTCTGTCGCGCCGTGAGATCTCGTCGATCCTGATCGGCAGCTTGGCGACCGAGGTCGCGCTGGCGATTCCGATCGGCTTGTGGGCCGGCCGGAAGTGGGGCGAGCTGTTCATGAAGTCCGTCGATCAGGAAACCTTCCGCTGGGCGGTCGTGGTGGCGCCGCGCACCTACGCGCTGGCCACGTTTGTGGCGTTGTTCGCGGCAGCGGCGAGCGCGCTTTGGGTGCGGCGCAGCTTGGATCGGCTGGACCTGATCGGTGTGCTCAAGACGCGAGAGTGAGGCGAGACATGACGACGATCGAATCTTCCTCGACCTACGACGCTGCGGTGACGGACGCGCACGAGCCGGGTAGTCTCGCGCAGAGCGATCCCGCTCGACGCCGCGCGCGCGAGCGACGACGCGTTCTAGTTCGCACAGTGCGCCAGGCGCTGCTCGGCCTTCTGCTGCTGGCTGGCGTCGTGGCGACGGTGCTCGCGCTACGTCCGGGCTCCGTGCCGATCGACCGCGCGTACGCCGTGCGCGGTGCCGTGGTCGTCGCGATCGAGGAGAGCGGCATGACGCGGCTCCAGGATCGCTACGCCGTGTCGGCGCCGATCACGGGCAGTCTTTCCCGCATCGGGCTCGAGGCCGGCGACGTCGCACGGGAAGGGGATGTACTCGCGGAGATCGCGCCGACGCTGTCGCCCTTGCTCGACCAGCGCGCGCGCGCGGAAGCCGAGGCCCGCTTGGGCGCCGCGCTCTCGTCGCTCGGCCAAGCCCACGCGCAGGCGGCGCGCTCGCTGGCTGCGCGTGAGCAAGCAGAGCAGGACCTGCAGCGCCTGCGCAAGCTCGCCCAGAACGGCTCGATCGCCGCGAAGCAGCTGGAACAGGCGGAATTCGAGCTGCGCATGCGCGAGCAGGAGCTGTCGTCGGGGCAGTTCGCCAGCAAGGTTGCCGCCGAGGAGGTGCGCATCGCGCGCGTCTGGCTCGGTGGCGACGGCGCTCGCGCCGCGCACGACCGTCATCTCGACGTGATCGCACCGGTCTCCGGGCGCGTGCTGCGCGTCCATCAGAAGAGCGCGGGTGTCGTGCAGGCGGGGACACCGCTGGTCGAGATTGGCGATCCGAACGCGCTCGAGGTCGTCGTCGACGTGCTCACCACCGATGCCGTGAACATTCACCCCGGCACCGAGGTCGTGATCCAGGACTGGGGCGGCGACCCTCTCGCGGGCCGCGTGCGTCGGATCGAGCCGTCGGCCTTCACGCGACCCTCGGCCCTCGGCGTGGACGAGCAACGCGTGAACGTAGTGATCGCATTGACGGATCCGCTGGCGAAGCGCGCGGCCCTCGGCGACGGCTATCACGTGCAGGCGCGCTTTGTGCTGTGGCACGGCGACGGCGTGATCAAGGTTCCGGAAGGCGCCGTGTTTCGTCACGGCGCAGGCTGGGCCGTCTTCACCGTGCGCGACAGCGTGGCGCACCTGACACCCGTCAGCATCGGCCATCGCGGCGAGAGCGCCGTGGAGATCAGCGCAGGCCTGCACGCGGGCAGCGCGGTCGCGGTCCATCCTGGCGATCGCGTAGCCGACGGCGTGCGAGTCGAGGCGCGTTGAAGATCAGGTGCCAACTGCCATGGGCGTCAGGCTCGCGTCAGTCCCGCGTGGCGCCGCCCGGCCGTAGGTCGAAGTGTCGCAGGCCGCGCACTTGATTCCACAGATCCTGGCGAAAGCTTGGGTGCGCGAGCGCGATCAGGGCCTCGGCCCGCTTGCGCAGGTTGAGACCGTGCAGGTTCGCGACGCCGTGCTCGGTGACCACGTAGTGGACGTGCCCGCGCGTGGTGACTACGCCTGCGCCCGGCTTGAGCGTCGGCACGATGCGCGACAGCGTGCCGCGTGCCGCCGTGGACGGCAGCGCGATGATTGGCTTGCCGCCCGCCGACAGCGCCGCGCCGCGGATGAAGTCCATTTGCCCACCGATGCCCGAGTAGATGCGATGTCCGAGCGAGTCCGCGCAGACCTGTCCAGTCAAGTCGATCTCCAGCGCCGCGTTGATCGCCGTCACTTTCGGGTTCTTTCGGATCAGCGCGGTGTCGTTGGTGCGATCGCAGGGATGAAACTCGACCAGCGTGTTGTCGTGCACGAAATCGAAGAGCGGCTGACTGCCGCTCACGAACGACGTCACGGTGCGTCCCGGATGCACGTGCTTGTCACGGTTGGTGACGACGCCCGCTTCGATCAGCGGCACCAGGCCGTCCGAGAACATCTCCGTGTGCACGCCGAGCTCGAGCTTGTCGTGCAGCCGGGAAGCGACCGCGTCCGGGATGGCGCCGATGCCCAGCTGCAGCGTGGCGCCGTGGTCCACGAGCGGCGCGATGTGCGCTGCGATGAGCTCGTCCTCCGGGGTGCGCGGCGCGGGCGGTGCAGCGTGCAGCGGACGGTCGCTGTGCATGAACGCCGTCACACGCGACATCGGCACGACCGTGTTGCCCAAGGTGCGCGGCATTCGCTCGTTGATCTCGGCTAGCACGACCGTTGCCGAGTCGACCGCTGCTTTGGCCGCATCGACCGACGTTCCGAGCGTGCAGTTTCCGTGGCGGTCGGGCGGTGACAGCTGCACCAGAGCGACGTCGAGCGCCACGGCTCGCGACGTGAACAGCGCCGGGATGTCCGAGAGGAACACCGGGATGAAGTCTGCCCGCCCGTCGGCGATCGCGCTGCGCAGCGTGGAGCCAGCGAACAGCGAGTTCGACTGCAAACCGAGCGGCGCATCGGGCTCGGCGAATCGGCACGGGCCGGCGAGGTGCAGGTGGTAGAGCTGCACGTCGTGCAGATCATGCCGCTCCGCGAGCGCGTCGAGCAGCGGTGTTGGCGTCGCGGCGGCGCCATGCACGAAGACTTGCTGGCCGTCGGACACGCGGCTGATTAGCTCGGCGGCGGATACGGCGCGTGATCTCCAATGCGGATCGACTGTCATGCGATCAGACTAGCCGAAACCGCGCCCGAGAGCGTGACGACACCGTCCATAACGTGCTAGCGATCGGCGCCGGCAACGGCCCTTCCCATGCAGCTCGCCAAAAGACAGATCGACGTCGGCCTCTACACGAATCAAACCGAGGCCATGCAGGCGTTTTGGCAGACCGAGGTCGGCCTGCGCTTCGAGGAGATGGTGCCGCTCGGGCAAGCCGTACGTCAGTATCGCTACGACATGAACGGCTCGGTGCTGAAGCTCAACTCGGTACGCGATCCGATGCCGGAGGCCAAGCCCAGTGGCTACCGCGAGCTTTGGATCGCGAGCACGGAAGACCTCGAGCCGCGCACGCTCTGGGACTGCGACGACAACGCGGTGAAGCTCGTACCCCACGGCTTCTCGGGCGTGAACGGCATCGCCTTGACGCTCGCGGTCAGCAGCGCCGCGGCTTTCAACAATTTCTACGGGCGCGTGATGCGACTTCCACCGGCGACCAAGAACGCCTACCGCTGCGGCGATTCGCTGCTCTCGTTCGCGGAGGGCGCGAAGGCTCACCCCGACGCGCCGCTGCAGGCCAAGGGGCTGCGCTACTTCACCATTCAAGTCGTGGACGTGGATCGCGAGCACGCGACGCTCGTGGAGCGCGGCGCCACCGAGGGCCTTGCCCCGATCACGCTCGGCAAGACCGCACGCATCTCGTTCATTCGCGATCCGGACGGCAACTGGATCGAGCTCTCGCAGCGCGCGTCGCTCACCGGCCCGCTGCCGTAGTCACATCCTTCACGCCCAGCTTCTCGTCTCCTTCGAGCCGCTGCAAGTGCGGTTACAGCGACGCCAGCGCCAAAAGTGAGGCTCACGTGGCTCAGCTCCGGGCTCGAGACCGCATGCTTCAATTTCGGCATGGTTTGGTTCGTGTTCGCGGCGACTCGTTCGCGCAGGGTGCGCGAGGACTTCGGGCTGGCGTCGATCACGGCCAGTTGTGCGTGGGTGCGCGGCATGGCTGTCGACGCACGCCTTCCAGAGACCCAGCGTGGCGCTCACGGCCCTCCTGGTCTTTGTATTGGCGTCACAGCCGGTAGCGTGGAGTCACTTCTGGATCTCTCGGCACTACGCCGCAAAACACGCCCATGCAGCGGTTCACCCGATTGCGCCTCACTGGCCCGCGTGGCTGCGCCCCGCAGTCGAGCCCTGGGATGAATGGCAAGCTTGGCTGATCGATCACTATGTTTGCGTACGTCAAGACGAGCACAAGGCATTCGCTGAACGACGGCTCAAGCGGTTTCCGCTTCGGGCTGAAGGATCTCGAATCCCCTGGCAAGACCAACGTCGCCATCATCGACCTCTTCGGACTCAATGACCGCGTAATCGCGCGGACTCCGGCGCCAGCCGTCAGGCGACGCCGGATGGCTCATGAGCGTGTACCGCCGAGTGGCTACCGCGAATGTTTCCTGCCGAACGTGAGTGTCCAGGGCCGCAGGGCGACCATCGCTCAACGTCAGAGACCGCTCTCTGACGACGACATTCGGGCGTGCGAGGCTCGCTGGTGAGCCGGGTGGCGAAGGGCCCGGTTTTCAGCGAGGGGCGGGTGGAATGGTAGTCTTCGAGCCGGGTGCGCGCACGCGATGAAAGCGGATCGTGTTGGTTTCGCGGCCCGCACCAAGTGGCATGGCTCCGACTGTCACCACGACATCGCCGACCTGCGCCCAGCCGGCGCCGAGCAGGAACGCATCCGCGTGCGCGAGCTGATCCTCGAGCTCGGCGCGGTGCGCGATCTCGAGGGGCTGCACGCCGCGCAGCAGATCGAGGCGGCGCAGCGTGGCGGGCGTGGAGCTGAGCGCGACGATCGGCAAAGGTGGCAGCCACTTCGAGACCTGCAGCGCGGTGAGGCCCGAACCGGAGAGCGTCACGATCGCGCGCGCGGCCAGCCGCGCTGCCGCCGCGACAGCTGCACCGGCCGCGCCGACAGAAAACGAGTGAGCTTCAGCCCCGAGATCCGCGCCGCTGCCGCGCCGCTCGGCCTGCTCGGCGGCGCGTGTCAGTGCGTCCATGGCTTTCACCGCGAGCACGCTGTTCTCGCCGACGGCGGTCTCCTCGCTCAGCATCACGGCGTCGGCGCCGTCGAGCACCGCGTTCATGACGTCCGAGGCTTCGGCGCGTGTCGGTCGCCGTGCGAGCACCATCGACTGCAGCATCTGCGTCGCGACGATCGTCCAGCGCCCGCGCTCGGCCGCGCGCGCGAGCACGCGCTTCTGCACCAGTGGCACCTGCTCGAACGGCAGCTCCACGCCGAGATCGCCGCGCGCCACCATGACGCCATCGGATGCATCCAGGATTTCGTCGAGGCGCTCCAGCGCTTCCGGACGCTCGAGCTTGGCGATCACGGGCGTCTTGCGGCCGTTGCCGAGCAACTCGCGCGCGAGCTCGAGATCCGCCGCACGCCGCACGAACGAGATCGCCACCATGTCCACGTCGGTGGTCGCCAGGAACTGCAGGTCGCGGCGATCCTTCTCGGTCAACGTCTCGGTGTGCAGGGCGCGGCCCGGGAGGTTGAGGCCTTTGTGCGAGAACAGGCGGCCGCCCGTGATCACCCGGCAGTGCACGTCGTTCAGCTCGTCGGTCGAGTCGACCTCGAGCTCGATCGCGCCGTCAGCCAAGAGAATGCGTGTGCCCGGCGGTGCATCCTGCGCCAGCTCTTCGTGTTCCGTACGGACGATCGTGTCGTCGCCAGGCACGTCGCGTCGCGTCAACGTGAACGCGTTGCCTTCGATCAACAGCGCGCCGGCAGCTGGCATGCGGCCGATACGTAGCTTCGGACCTTGGATGTCGGCGAGGATGGCGACGTGACGGCGCTCGAGGCGCGCCGCTTCGCGCACGTTCGCCATCAGCGGCGCAAGTGACGCACCGTCACCGTGCGAAAAATTTAGACGACAACAGCTGGCGCCGGCTCGAAGCAGCGTGCGAATGGCGTCGACCGACAAGCTCGCGGGTCCGAGCGTGGCGATGATCTTCGTGTAGTTGCGGCGTTGCATAGGTACGGAACAGCGTACCACTTGCCTTGGCGGCGCGGTGCAAGCGCGCTCCAAACGTGGACGTCATGCGCTGGGTGTCTTACACCGTCATGGTGTACTCCGTGCTCGCGACCGGACGTGTACGTTCGCAACACTCACGTACGCGTGGCGTATGCGCGAGCGCGACACGGCGACCGTCATTGCGCGCTAGTCTAGTCCATGGCGGAAGACACACTCGTGACCTGCCCGACGCACGGCCTCCCGTTCAACCGCGCACACTACTTCGGCTGCGAGAAGTGTCGGGGGATCGAGCCGGCGAAGGAAGTCGGCACGCCTCGACTCGACGTCGACCTCGAACGGCGTCTCAGGGCGGGCGGCGTGCTCATGCTGGGCGCGCTCTCACTCTTCCTCGGCATCCACTTCGCGCAGGCGAGACCGGCTCGCCACCACAGTGACGCCACCGGACCGCTCGTGGTCGGTTTAGCGTGCGCGCAAACCTGCGCCGCACGGAGCGAGGAATGCTTCGTGGACTGCGAGTCCGTGCGCGACGAAGCCTGCACGAAGACGTGCATGCCGCAGCTCGAGAAGTGTGCCGAACGCTGCCAGCCTGCGCTGCAACCGCGCGACGGAATCGCCGTGATCACCGGACCGTCGGGCACAGGTCTCACTGCGAAGGTGCAAGCCATCTACGATGCCTGGCCACCCAACGACCTGCCTGGTTACGCGTACATCCGCATCCGCGTCGATCCGACCACGGGCAAAGCGCATGACGTACGCGTGCAGACCGAGCGGCCCGCGGAGACCGAGCTCGTGATGAGCACGTGGCAACACGCCGACTTCCCGAAGGATGCGGCAGATCCCCACGCCAACGAGCCGGGAAGGCGCGACGCTGCTGCGGCCTACGTCATCTATGTCGTCATGAAGCCTTGAGCGTCGGCGGCGCCTCGCGACGTCCGCGCTGGTAGAGTGTTTTCAGCGCGCGCCGTGAGCGCGGGTCATTCGTCGTCGATCGCGACGTCGGCCAGCTCGATCTCGTCGGTCGTGCAGAACATGCTCTTCTTCAGCTTGGCGGGCGGCTGCTTGCGCGTCAGCTGAACCGACGCGCGCCGCGCCGTGAACGCGCTGGCGTAGAGCGGCCCGTCAGCGTTGCGCGCGGCCCCGAGCGCGCTGGCCCATGCGCTGCGCAAGGCCAGCGTCGGCGCGTCGTTGCTGAGCGCAGGGTCGGGCGTGAGCGCGAGTAGGCCGAGCAGGTCTTCCAAGAAGCCCTGGCTCTTGCCGCCGTCGCGCTTGGCGGCGTCGACGGTGGCGGGCACCAGCACGTGATCGCGCAGGCCGACGGCGTCGCTGCCGTCGACTTGGCATAGCACGAGGCGTGCGTGCAGACGCGCCAACGCCATGGCGACTTCGCTGCGTGGACGCGAGAACAGCCCGCGCAGCGTCGTGTCGAACATGCCTTGGGACTCGGCGTAGCTGGTGAGCAGTACGTCGGCCAGCTTGCCCTTGCAGTCGCCGCCGCAGGTGGGGCCGTAGAAGTATTCGTGCAGCCACTGCGCGCGCTCTTTGTGGAAGCGCTCGATCTCGGCGGCTTCGCTCGCCGCCACGAAGGCGTTCGGCGGCGTGGGCGCGAGCACGAGCGCGGCCACCAAGCGCGCGCCCACGGACAGCGCCTCGAACTTCTGGATCTCGGTCATCTGCCTGCGCTCGAACAGATCGAGCAGGTACGGCCCGAACATGGCCGTGAGCTTGAGCGGCATGTTCTGGACCGAGCGCTCGTCGCTGAGTAGGCCTTTGGCCGGTCCCGGCTGGTTCTTGTGGCTCGCGGCTTCCGTTTCGTCGGAGATGAGGTCCGAGATCGCGAGCGAGCGTTCGACGTGGTTTTCCGGCGGACAGATCGGCAGCTCGCGCGTGACACCGAAGCGTTGCTGGCAGCTCAGCTCGTAGGCGTTGGCGAGGCGCACGTAGCTCTTGTCCGCCGTTGCGAGCAGCACCGACTCCATGTACGCGGGGCTGTCTTTGCCCAGCTCGAGCGCATACGAGACGGCGAGCTCCGCATCGAGAATGTTTCCGCGCGTGAGCGAGAGCAGCACGCCGTAGCGTTGCTCCACGGTGTCGGGCCCGCTCGACGACAACACCGACAAGTTCTTCGACAAGATCTCGGCGCGCTCGATGCGCCAGCTGTTGTCGGCCGCGACGGCCGCGATGTGTGCTTGCGACTCGGCCTGCCGCGCAGCGGTCTCGGCCTGGCGAAACTGCCAGATCGACGTGGCGACGAGGCCTGCGGCGCCGATCACGAACGTCGACAGAAACGAGTGGTACGTCTGGATGAACCGGCCGAGGCGGCTCGGCGCTTCGGTCATGGAGAGTCTTTCAGCCATAAGATCCTAGCCCGCGCGGCAACTCGGGTCCCCGCGTTATACGTAAGCGGCGGGCCCGCGCAACCCCCGCGCGACTCGTCTACAATGCGGCCGTTGGACCCCGGCGCCCCCGCAATAGCCTCGCCAAAACGAACCGTATGCGTGGTGGGCCAGCACGAGCTGGATTACCCGCGCAACGTGGTGAACCAGCGCATGATGCGCGCTGCGGGCTATGCCGTGCGCGTGTGTCACTCGCGCGGGCGCTGGGGGCAGCGCACCTGGTCGATGGTCAGGCAGTACCTGCGCGCCGCGGACGACACGCAGGTGCTGTTCGTGACCGAGGGCTCGCACCGTCACGTCTTCTGGCTGAAGCTCGCGGCCTCGTACAAGCGACGCAAGCTGATCTTCGATCCGTTCATCTCGCTGTACAACACCGAGGTCGAGGATCGAAAGCTGCACGCGCCGTGCTCCGCGCCCGCGCTCCTGGCCACGTGGCGCGACTTCGCGGGCTGCTTCTTCGCGGACTACTTGGTTTTCGACACGCACGAGCATCAGCGCTACTTCTTCGAGCGCTACCGGCTGCACAAGCCGTATCGCATTCTGCGCGTGGGCGTCGACGAAGAGGTCTTCCACGTTCGTCCCGCGGTCCCGAGAGCGCCCGGTGCGCCGTGCGAGGTCGTGTTCTACGGCACGTACATCCCGCTGCAGGGCATCGACGTGATCGTCCGAGCGGCCCAGCGTCTGCGCAGCGATTCGTCCATCACGTTCACGTTGATTGGCGAGGGCCAAGAATATCCGCGCATCCGCGCGCTCGCCGCTACCCTGGCGTTGCCGAACCTGCGCTTCGTCGAGCGCTTGCCGCCCGAGCAGCTTGCCGAGCGCATCGCTGCAGCTGACATCGGTCTCGGCATCTTCGACACCGAGATCAAAGCCGGTCAGGTCGTGCCCAACAAAGTCGTGCAGTGCGCGGCCATGCAAAAGGCGATCATCACACGACGCTCGGCCGCGATCGAGCGCTACTTCGCGCATCAGGACAGCGCCTGGCTCGTGCCCGCGGGCGACGCCGACGCACTGGCGGATGCCGTGCTCGTGCTTGCCCGCGATCCGGCGCGCTGCGCAGCGCTCGGCGTGCGCGCGCGCGCCGTCTTCGATCGCTGGTTCTCGGTGAGCTCGCAGAGCGCGGAGCTCGGTGCGCTGCTCGACGAAGCGTCGGCCGCGCGTTGAGTGTCAGAGCTTGTTCTCGATCACGTGTTGGTACACACGCTCGAATGCGGCCGCGCTCGCGTCCCAGGTGAAGCGCTCGATCACGCGTGCGCGCCCTGCGGCGCCTAGCTCGCGCTGGCGCTCGGGATCCGCGGCGAGCATGCGCATGGCGGCGGCGAGCGCATCCGGATCGTTCGGCGCTACGAGCCAGCCGTGCTTGCCGTGCTCGATCAGCTCGGGGATCGAGCCCGCGGTCGTGCTGATCACCGGCACGGACAAGATCATGGCCTCGGCGATGCTGTTGCCAAAGCTCTCTTCGAGCGAGGGCAGCACCGCGAAGCTGGCTCTGCGCACGAGGGCTGCGAGGTCTGCTGCGTCGAGCCACGGCGCGAAGCGCACACGCTCCGCTAGGCCGAGCTGCTTCACCCCGGCTTGCACTCGCTGCACGTCCGGTCCGCGGCCCGCGAATACGAAGCGCGCCGGCTGCTCGTTGCCCGCGCGCGACAAGGCCTCGAGCAGCACGCGCACGCCTTTCTCGGGAGCGATCCGACCGAAGAACACCGCGAAACCTTGCTCGCCCACGAGCTCTTGCAGGTCGGCGCGTAGCGCGGGCGGTGCGCTGCTGGTGTCGCCCAAGCGCAGGAACTCGTCGCTGATCCCATTCGGAACCACGGTCATGCGCTCGCGCGGCAGCGAGTACGCGCGCTGCACCATGTCGGCTGCGGAGGTGCTCGTGGGACAAACCCAGCTCGCGCCGCGCAGCGCACGGCCGAGCAGCACGTACTTTGTGCGCAGGAGCGCGAGCAGCAGTAACCGTAGCTCACTGCGTTGTGCGGGCTCCTTCAGCAACACGTCCGGCAGGGCCGGATAGCGCGGCGTCATCACGAAGCCGAAGTGCCCGGGCGGATGAGCGCGCCGCAGCTCGGGGATCAGCGCGCCCTCTTCACCGTTGCTGTGAACGATGCTGCCGTGGGGCGCCGCGCGCAGCAGGCGCTGCACCTGCTGCGCGACGAAGAGCGGGCTGCCTCGCCGTGCGCCGGGCAGCGTGGCAAAAACCGCCTCGTAACGCAGGTCCTTCGGCAGCTGCACACGCTCCCACGGGGGCTTGCTGAACACCACGGTGACGTGGTGCCCACGTCGAACGAGCGCACGCGCCAAGTTGTGCGTCGAGCGCTGACCGCCCCCGCTGTAGCGCGACCACGGAGAATAGTTGACGGTTAGGATGACGCGCACGCGCTGGGGTCTCGAGCTCGGTGGTGCGGGTGGAAGTCTCGGGCCCAGCAGTCTACGCGCAGCGGATCGTTTACCCAACCGAGACGCCGAGCAGCTTGCCGATCGCCGCGGTGATCGCCATCGCCAGGATGCCGCCCACGGTGACCCGCACGCTGGCACGAACCAGCGGCGCACCACCTAGCTGCGCGCCAAACGCACCCAGCGCGGCCAGACTGACGAGCGACGCCGCGACGACCATGACCACACGCAGCGCCTCGGAAGCGAGCAAGAGCGCCGTGATCGGGATCATCGCGAAGAATGCGAAGCTGGTGGCTGAGATCCACGCCGCATGAAACGGCGCCGCGAGCGCGTCGCGCGAGATGCCCAGCTCGTCTTGCAGGTGCGCACCGATCTCGTCGTGCGCGGACAGCTGCCTTGCAACCTGCAGCGCGAGCTTCGCGTCGAGCCCGCGCTTGACGTAGATGCCGGCAAGCTCTTGCAGCTCGAGCTCGGGCGAGCTCGCCAGCTCTTGCTCCTCACGCGCGATGTCGGCCAGCTCGGCATCGCGCTGCGAGCTGACCGAGACGAACTCGCCGACCGCCATCGACATCGAGCCTGCAACCAGGCCCGCGACGCCAGCGACCAGCGTGGCCGTGCGAGACGCATTGGACGCGGCGACACCCACCATGAGACTGGCCGTGGAGACGATGGCGTCGTTCGAGCCCAGCACTGCTGCGCGCAGCCAACCGGCGCGCGTGCTGCGATGCGTCTCCGAGTGTGTGTGTCTGCGGCGTGCCATGACGCCACTAGACACGCGCGCGGCGGCCCGGGTCAAGCGCTGCGGCTCGCGTCGTGGCGTGCGGTATGCTGCTCGGCGCTGTAGGGTGCCGGGGAGAGCCAAGGGCCCGGACCGAGGACGATGAGCATCACGGCCGAACAATTGCGTGCTGGCGACTCGTTCGAGAACGAGACCTTCAATGGTCTCGATCTCACGGGGGCCGACCTCGGCAACAAAGAGCTCTTTGCGTGCACGTTCACGAACGTGAAGCTGCCGCAGAGCCGCTGGCAGCGCGCCCGCCTCGAGGACTGCGTGTTCGACGGCTGCGATCTCACGCGCATCGCGCCCGCGCAGCTGAGCTTGCGTGGGGTCGAGCTGGTGCGTTGCAAGATGCTCGGCATCGATTGGTCGGAGTTGGCCGAGTTCCCGGTCATGAGCTTTCTCGAGTGCAACCTCAGCTACTGTTCGTTCGTCTCGCTCAGCGCGCAGAAGATCTCGTTCAAGTCATGTGTGCTGGTCGAGGCCAACTTCATCGACGCAGATCTGGCCAAGGCCACGTTCCATGCCTGTCAGTTGGCAGGCGCGCGCTTCGAGAAGTGCAACTTGGAACGCGCGAGCTTCGCGGGCTCGCACGATCTGTTGCTCGACCCGGCCAAAAATCGCGTGAAGGGTGCGCGCATCCCGCAAGAGAGCGCGATCCTGCTGGCCAAGTCGTTCGGCTTCACGATTACGAACGACGAGCCGGGCTGAGCGCTCACGAGGTTCGAGAGCGTCAGCGCGGCCGCACGCGCAAGAGCGCTCCCAAGTACACCGCGTTCACATCCTACACGCTGGGCGTGCTGCGTGCGCTGGATGAAGCCGGTCAGCTGAAACCCGGCAGCGGCCTTTCGCCCCTGTGTTGATTCGAAGGAGGAACCATGCCGAAGCTCAGCGTGCGCCGTGCTACTTCGCGAACGCCTTGACGTCGAAGCCCGCGGGCGAATCGCACTGCGACAAGTCGGGCGTGAACGTCCACACCATCGCGTCCGGCGCGCGCTGCCGGTTGTAGTTGCACACGAAATCGCCACCGGTCAGACCACCGGACTTGTCGACGTCGATCACGAACTGGATGTGATAGAGCGAGAGCGTGTCGATGGCGCCGCGCGGCTCGCCGAGCGCGTTGCCGCCAACCTGCAGATGCGTCGGCGCCGCACGCTGCTCCGGCACCGCTTGCCCCTTGCCGGGTGCGACCAGCGGTGACCAGCGGTAGAACGCGCGCGTCTGCACCTCTTTCGAGTTGTCGTTGTCGTCGAGCAGCGTGACGGTCAGCCACATGTGGAACGTGCCGAACAGCTCTTTACGCCGCAGCTCGGTCGGGACTTGAAAGTCGAAGATCGCGCCGGTCGAGACGGCGTTCTGCACGCTCTGGAACGGCGTGGTGTGCGTGAACGTCAGCTTGCCGTTCGGGCAGACCGGCCGCGTCCACTGGTGATCCACAGGGCCGCCGTCTTCACGGATCGGGTTGAACCCCTTCGGCATCGAGTCGGCCCAGAAGGCCAGCTCGGACGGTCCTTCCGGCAACAGCTTGGGCACGATCAAGTGCAGATCCGGATCGTCGAGCGTGGAGAGCACGAGCATCGCTTCGATGCTGCGCTCCTTGCCCACGGTCACGGCGAAGAACATGTCCTGGTTCACGTGCGGCGTGACCGACTCGAACTGCAGATCGAGGGCGGTGCCGCGCACGGTGCGGCCGCGCGGATCGCAGGCGTCGCCGTCGGTGCTGAGGTCGTCGAGGTTCGATACGCTGGCGGTGCACGCCGCGAGTGAGAGTGCGAACAGTGGAACGAGGGTGCGATGCATGGAGCCTCTCGGGTACGTCACCGTCAGAACGTCAGGTGCAACGATGCCGTGCAGTCGCGGGCAGAGCAGCTCGCGGTCACGGGGGATCTTTCGAGATCCGGATATTGGTCGGGCAGCGCGAACACGAGCACGAGGCCCACTACGGCGATCACGCTGCCGCCGATCCACATGGCGTCGCCGAGCGCAGCCTCGGTCTTGATGCTGCTGCGTCGCGACGACAGGTTCACGCTCGGCGCGCACGACGAGCCGCGCACCAGAGGCGCGGTGGCACCGACGGTGCGTGGATCCGCGACGCAATCACCACGCAGCTTGTCGGCGGCGGACGTCGCGACGCTGCCGAGCACCAGGCCCGTGCCGGTCGCGGCCAGACCACCGCCCACGACCAGCCATGGCCACCACGGGCGCGAGGGCCTTTGCTGCGCGCGCTTCTCGGCTTCCACCGCACGTTGCTCGGAGGCGGCGCGCTGCCGTTCGGCCTGCACCGCTTCTTGCTTCGCAGTTGCAGCTGCCGCTTCGCGCGAGGCTGCTTCGGCTTGGCTCTGCTGCAGCGTGGCATCGAGCACCGCGAGTCGCGCGCTCAGGTGCTCGCGATCGGAGGCATCGGGGACTGCGGCCAGGTAGCCGCGCAGCGCGCGCGCCGCGTTGGCGGTGTCCTGCGCATCGCGGTAGGCGAGGTAGACGTTGTAGAGCAGCTGGCCGCGTCCGCTCAGGCCGTAGGCCACCTCGAACTCTTTCGCAGCTTCGGCAAAGCGCCCTTGACCGTACAGCTCGCGACCCAGGCGGAAATGGCCACGCGCTTGAAGGTCGGTCATGTCGGCATCGGTGACGGTCGACTGCGCCATGCTCTCGGTGGCGGATTGGGCCGCGGCGGACTGCGCGTGTGCCGCGCTCGGCCGCACGCCGAACATCAGGCAGGCGATCAGCGCGCATGCACCGAGACCGAGCTGCGGATTGAGAATGGAACGGTGAGAGCAGCGCATTCGCAGCACGGGGGCCTCCATCACCGGTGCATTAATGCCAGGAATGGCCGGCAAAGAGAAAGAACGCGCACGGTGCGAAAGAGTACGCCCGAGGCCGGCTCCCGGATCACTCGGCGAGCATCGTGCATGCCGGTTACACCAAGGCATCCTAACGCGGGCCTTGGCCGACGCCGATGATCGCCGAGCGCATGGCGGAGTGGGCGTAGCGCGGTTCTCCGAGCGCTCAGCCGCCGACGCGTCTTTCGGCCGCCGTCGTGATCGCGTGCTCCAGGCTGTCGGGCCCGAAGCCCACGAGCACTTCGCTGTCGACCTCGATGGTGGGCACCGAGCCCCTCGGGTTGAGCTGTCGCGCGTGATCGCGCGCGCTCGCGCTGTGATCTATGTCGTGCTCCAGGAACAGGAGGAGTTTGCTTGCCACGGTTGGTGCCCCACCTGCGCGCGTGCCCAGACACGTGGTTGGCGACATCCCTTTTGCAGCCAACGGCAGCAGGAATCTACCGCGCCAGCTCGTATTCCACGCGAAAGCTGCTCTTTGCCCCCGGCGGCGCCGTACCCAGGTCCGAAAAGCCGAGGCCCGCGACGTCGCCCACGGCCTCACGCACGGCGCCGGTCACGAGGATCTCGTGCGACTTCGCGATGTCCTCGCCCAGCTTGCTCGCCGCGTTGACTTCGGCGCCCCATAGGCCGGTGCCGCCGACGCGCAGCACGTCGCCGTAGCCCAGGCCGATGCACAGCAGGATCTTCTCCTCGGGTCGCAGCGTTCGGCTTGCGCGCTGACACGCGTGCTGCATCGCGATCGAACACTCGAGCGCGCCCATCGGCCGTCGAAACATCACGAGCAGGCTGTCGGCGTGCACGCCCACGACGATGCCGTCGTGCTCCTCGATCACCGGATACAAAAGGCGGTGATGCTCGTGAATCACTTGCAGAAAGTGCGTGATGCCGAACGCCGCGACGCCGCGCGAGAAGCCCGACAGATCCGTGAACATGATCGCCCAGCGCTCGCCGAACAGGTCCCAGATGCGCCGATCGATCGCCTTGGTATCGGCGTTCGGCTGCGACCGCAGCGCGATCAGCTGCCACAACCGCTCTTCGCTCGCCCCGCGCGTGCTCGTCATGGCGGCGATGCTACCCGACTTCGGCGGGGCGTGTCAGCAGGCGCTGCGCGGGTCGCACGCGGCGTATGCTGCCGTGTGCTCGAAGCCTTCCTGCTGACACGCAGACATCCACGCGCGCAGGCTGGTCCACGCGTGGTCCCGTGCTCTTGCGCGTGCCCGACCACAAGACCGTGTCCCTGTTTCGTGCCACGTCACGCGCGCGTGGCTATCACGTAGCCGCTGCCGACCGACACCGGCGGGGCCGAGAGGCGTCCTGCGGCAATCTCGAGCAGCTCTTCGGTCAGCTCGTGCAGGTGCTTCGCGTCGAACGTCGCGCGGGCGAACGGATCCTGGCTCCAGGTCGGCAAGTTCGCTGCGTGCAGGCGGGCCATCTGCGCAGCTGGAACGGGTCGCTCGGCGACTTTGGCGTCGATCTGCGCGTAGCCGGCGGCCTGACAAAGCTCAGCCATGTGCGCGCCGATCAGCATGTTCTGACCGTAGTGTGCTTGCAGTGCTTGCACGTGCGCGTAGTACGATTGGAACGCGGGATACTCGCTGCGCATGAACGCAGTCTCTTCGAGCACGAGCCGTCCGCCGGGCGCGAGGCCCGCCGCCCAATCGCGTAGCCGCTGCGCGGGTGCAGTCAGGTGGGTCAATAGGAAGCGTGCGTAAATCAGCGCTGCCGGCGCAGCTGGAAACGGCAGCGCGGTCACGTCGCGCTCGATGAACTGCAGCGGCAGCTGGGTGCGTGCGCGCGCCAGCTCGACCATGCGCGCCGAGGCATCGAGGCCGATCGTCCAGGTCGGTGCGAGTCGTTGGTGTATGAGCTCGGTCGTGTAGCCGGGACCGCAGCCCAGATCGAGCGCTCCTCCGTCGACCTTCGACAAGCCGTCGAGCAGGCGCGTGGACGTTGGCGCGAACACTTCCGCCAGCCAGGCGAGCCGCTCGATCGCCCGCTCCGAGTCACCGAACGTATAGTTCTGCTGATTTGACATGGGACATGCGGCTAACCGCGCAAGTCACCATGAGCTACCGAGCCGAGGGCGACCTACGCGGGTCGCCTCTCCAGTGGTGCAAGTGTTGGTTGCTAGTTGCTGGCGGGCCCGCGGCTACATGCAGCGCACCACCAAAAGGTGGTTGCGAAGCAGGCGCGGGTGCAGGTGGACACGCGCCCAAGTTGGAGGATCCGCGCGTTGCTGTCAAGCCGGGGTGCGAGCCAGCGCCGCGACGTGGCGTGCCAGCGCGCGGTACGGCGCGAGCTCGCCGCGGCACAGACTCTCGTAGACGTAGTGCTGGAACATCCGGCCCTGTTGCTCGATGTTGCCGGTGCGAAAGCGCTTCAGCATCTCCGCCGGATCGTCACTGTGTTCGTACCGATACGGATCGAACATGCGCAGCGCATAGCCCACCTGCAGCGGGATCCCGTGCAGCGTCACCCAGCGGCCGTGCTGACGCTGCCAGACGTGCAACGCCTCGTGCGCGAGCACCGACGCCGCAAGTGCATCCTGCAGCGCCACGCTCCGACGCGACGTTCCGCCGACGAAGCAACCGCGCGTCAGGCTGATGCGGCCGCCGAACGGCGACCAACAGCGCTGGCCGATCGAGACGCCGATGCGGATGCGCGCATAGTCGAGCGAGTCCGCGAAGTAGTTCTGTAGGAACGCCTGCTCGTCGGCATGCAGCGCGCGGGAAGGGCCGAAGCGTTCCAAGAAGGAGCGGGTGCTCATCGCGTCACGTGACCGCCATCACGGCACGTTCGCATCGCCCCAGCCAACTCCGAGAGCGCTCGCATCGACGCCGGCGTTCGTGAGCACAGCTACCGGGTCGTACGTGAACGCGCTCGCGCCGAAGTTGATCGTGGTGTCGTACGAGCCGCTCGGCGTGCTGTGGTTGTTGCCGTACAGCATCGGGTGCAGCGGCTCCCAGACGTCGTCGAGCGTCATCGTGTAGACCAACGCGTTCGCCATGATCAGGTACACGATCGGATGTTGCCCGCGGTAGTCCACCGCGAAGCCGTAGTTGCTGTTGCTGGTGTCCCATGACGCCACGGAGATCAGATCGTGCCAGATGCCGCTGACGAGATTGATCGACATCGACCACGGTACGTACTGGAACGAGTACGGGTGCAGGTTGCCGTCGTGGATCACCAGGCCCACGCCGAGGTCCCGTGCCGGTCCGTTGCGATGTGCCTCGAAGTACCAGAACTGGCCCAAGATGGCTTGGTTGGCCCGCACGCCGTGCTTGCCGTTGGTGACGAAGCGCGCGGCGAGCCCGCTCGGGGCGATGTCCGTGTTCGGATCGCTCAGCGAGTCGTGGATCATCTGCACCGGGTTGTACTGCTGCACGGACCCGAGCACATCGATGTTGATGGTCTGGATCGTGATGTTCTCGGCGTAGTCGGTGACGCGAACCTCGATCGGGAAGCGACCGATGCGCGTGGGCGTGAAGCTGAAGCTGCCGCCACTGCCGGTGACCCGCGCGTGAAACTGCGACGACAGCTCGGTCCATTGCAGTTGACTGGTCAGGTCTCCGTCCTCGACGTCGCTGGCGCTGGCCGTGAGCGACACGAGCGTGTTGATCGGCACCGTCATGCCCGCGGGCACCAGCACCGTCGGCGCCGAGTCTGCGAGCGGAGCGCGCGTCTTGCCGAAGCCCGGCACGAGCGCGCTTGCCACGTCAGCTGTACCCACGGTGGTCAGCGCGGTCTGTAGGTCGGCGAGCGGGAACTGGAACGGATGATTGGTCGTGTCACCCCCGGTGTTGATCCCGATCTGCGGCCCGATCGTGTCGCGGCGCGCCGAATAGAACACGTAGAGCGGAGTCGTCACGGTCATCGTGCAGGTGCTGAACACGCTCGCGAGGCCGTAGTCGTCAGCGCCGATCATGCGAATGACGGGGTGTACGCCGCGATAGTCGATCACGAAGCCGTGCACCTTGAGCCGACCGACGTTGCTCGTGTTGCCACGGTACGCGGCGTTCGGTACGCATACCGACGACGGCGCCAGCACGCCGCTGAACGTGATGCCCACCGATTCCGCGCTGCTGCCGGTGGTGGTGGTCAAGTTGGGGTCCGAGAGCGGGGCGGCGGCCGTACCCACCCCGATTGCGCCGAGGTTCGCGCCCTTGAACGTGCGCTGCTCTTCGAAATAGAACACACCCGAGCCTGGGGCGATTGCTTGATCCGAGCGCACGCCGCCGACTCCCACAGTCACGCCCGCTTGCATGCTCTTGCTCGCGAGATAGATCAGACTGTCTTTGTCAGTGGAACTGAAGCGCGCTTGCTCGAACGTTCCGACGGTGACCACCTTAGGCGCGCTACTGACTGCGATGCCGGCATGATCGACGACCTGCTGCCGTACGTTGAACGAGCCCGAGTGCTTGTAGCGATGGCTGGTCGAGCTCTCGAAGCCCACGCCTTCACCCCAGTCGTAGAGCGTGCTCACGATCGCGGTGGTGCCCATGGTCGCGGTGCTGGTGGCGGTCACCTGCAGCGGCACGATATCGCCGGCCTCTGTCAGCGTGAAGCCGGGGGTCGGGCCGCCCTGCAGGCACGCGCCGCCGCCGCAGCCGAGCGGGCTGCAGTCGGTGCTGACGAGGCAGTGCAGGTTCTCGCCGCAAGGTGCGCAGCTGTCGCCGCCGCAGTCGACGTCGGTCTCGTGGCCGTCTTGGACCTTGTCGCTGCACGGGTCGGGGATGTACGCGTCGTTGCCCGCGTCGTTGCCATGCTGCAGGCCGGCGTCGTTGCCCGCATCCATACCCGCGTCCGTGCCCGCGTCCGTGCCCGCGTCCGTGCCCGCGTC
>JADGRF010000078.1 GCA_017881055.1 Sandaracinaceae bacterium | reverse complement strand
TTCCACGCGCTGACGTACGGCACGACACCCGCGGCTTCGGTGATCACCGTGGCCTTGCTCCCGAGACCTGTGTCACGCAGCGTGTTCGCGATCTGCTCGTGATAGACGGCGACGAGATCGGGCTCGATCCGACCGCGGTGCAGCTCGCCCTGTTGCCAGGCCGCGAACAGCACGTAGACCGCGCACACGGCCGCGGAAGCGAGCGCGCGAACGTTGCTGCTCCACTCGACCGACGAGAGCACGACACTGAACGCAAACAGCAAATAGAACGACGTCGGATACGAGAAGCGGTGCGAGCCGCCGACCTCGTGGATGATCGTGGTGTAGTACGCGAGCGCGAGCAGCGCGGGCGCGAGCGCGAGCATCAGCCAGGCACGTGCCTGCCGATCGAGCACGAGCTTGGCGCGCGAGAAACCAAGCAAGAAGACTAGCGCGAGCACGGGCACGTAATAGACCGCGACGTGAGTCACGAAGAGCGACACCAACGGCAGGCCCGCGAGCCCGACGCGATTGGACTTCACGTAGAACGGGTTGGGCAAGACGTAGCCGAAGTAGCTGAGTTTCCACGCGGCGTAGCCCGCGCCGAGCAGCGAGCAGAGCGCACCCGACAGCAGCACCAAGCGATACGCGTGCCCCAGCTCGGAGCCTGCGCGCAGCTGCAACCACAGCGCGTACGCCAACGCGGCGTACAGCGCGGCAGCGTAGATGACGGTCTCGGGGCGCGTCAGCACGCCGATGAACACCAGCCATGCGAGCACGCTCGCCCAGAGCAGCGACGGCGCCTGCAGGAACGCGATCGCGGCGTACAGCGTGGCACACAGCACGAGCACCGCGAGCTGCGTCTCGAGGCCGGACGTGGCGTGCGTGATCGTGTTGGCGTCCGCGAGGTAGAGCGCGAGCAAGGCAGCGGCCGGCGGCGCTAGAACGCCGAAGCGCTTGCGCAAGAGAGCCACCACGAGCGCAACCGTGCCAAGCACCGAGCACACGCCGATTGCCACGCTGGCAGCGTTCGGTGCAATGCCGAGCTTCATGCCCAGCGCGAGCAGCGCGACGTCGAACAAGCTCGTGTAGCCCTCGACGCGCTCGGCACCGACGTTCCAGGTGAGGCCCTGACCGTGCGCGAGGTGCTGCGCGTAACGAAAGGTGATGTACCCGTCGTCCCACTGCAGGTGCACGCTGCGGTACACGCCGAGCAGGAACACGAGCACGCCGAAACCAAGCACGCCGAGGCTCACGATAGCCATGCCAACGGGCTGCGGCGTGTTCGAGCTTCGTGCCGTGGACTTCATAGGAATTCCCCGCAGAGTCGTTCCCCGGAGACTCACTCACTGCCCGCCCACGCGCCTTCGATAATGCTGTCGCGAGGCGTCCTCACGGCGGCGGACACTAGCACGATCCGGCAAGCGCGCCGCAAGCACGGGAAGTGCGGGTGGCATGGCGGAGATCCATCCCGTTACATGCTGACGGGGCGGGCGTAGGTCGTCGTGCTCGCCGCTCGTGGCAATGGCGTCAGGCGCGTGCGCTGGACGGGGGCTGTTAACCGCGGTTCAAAGTTTGCAGCGTGGTGCTTGGCGCGTCCGCTCGCCTTCTGCACTTCCACGCCCGGCTGTGCGCGTCGACCCACGCCCGCCCCCTCACGTCACCGCAAGCCGCGATCTCCCCACGCCACCCTTGGGTGGACTGGCAGACACCTCAGCGTCACTCGAGCTGTCAAGTTCCTTGGCGAGCTGCTGCAGCTGACAGAAGTCAGAGATCGAGTGGCGCAACGAAGGGCGGCGCAGGTGTCGAAGAGGCAGTGACGCGCACAGCCGAGCGTGGAAGTGCACAAGGCGAGCGGACGCACCACGCTTACGGCCTCAACCCGCACAGTAACGGTCCACAGCCCTCGGTCCGCGCGCGCCACCGACGCCATTGCCACGAGCGGCGAGCACGACACTGCCTCTCCGACGCCGTTAAGCAAGCGACCTCCCTGCACCATGTAGTGAGACGTAAGGCGAGCGCTTCATGACATCACGAGCTTCGCGAGCGTGCTGCGCGCGATGCTGCGCCAGGACCCGAACGTGATCATGGTCGGCGAGACGCGCGACCAGGAAACCGCGCGCATGGCCGTAGAGGCTTCGACCACAGGTCACTTGATGCTGACCTCGATGCACACCAACAGCGCGCTCGAGGCGGTGTTTCGTCTGCTCGATCTGGGCGTCGAGCGCTACGCGATCGCCAACTCGCTGGTCGGTGTACTGCACCAGCGCTTGGTGCGCAGGCTGTGCCCAAGCTGCAGCGAGCCGTGCGAGTACCCCGCGCCGATCATCGAGCGCTTGTACCGCGCGGGCGCGATCGCGCCGGGCGAGACGCCCACGCTGCGCAGAGCGCCGGGTTGTCAGCGCTGCGCGGGCACGGGCTTTCAGGGCCGCGTCGGCGTGACCGAGCTGCTCGTGGCGAGCGACGCCGTGCGCACCGCGTTTTCATGCGGCGCCGATCTCTCGCAGCTGAAGCCCGTGGCTCGCAACGGCGCGCTGTTCGAGATGCCGCGCTCGGCCGGCGCGCTGCTCAACCTGGGTGTCACCGGGCCAGGCGAAGTGCTGCACCTGCTGCAGGGCGCGGGCAGCACTACGTAGGCTCAGCCGCGACACGAAAGAGGGCTTCAGCTCTTGGGCCGCGACGCGCGACGCGGGCGGGTCTTCAGCTCACGCTCCATGTCGCGCAGGTTCTTGTCGAAGTCCGCGAGATCTTCGTCCGGTTGCTCCTTACGCCCGAGCTCGACGAGCCGCTCGACGCGCGGGAAATGCCAGCCGTTCAACACGAACGCCAGAATCAGCATGGGAAAACCCGCAAAGAAGTTGCGAGCCACGATGCTGAACGTGAAGCCCACGATGGCGACGGCCTCGCTGAGCGCAAGGCCGAGCGCGAGCGGCTTCAGCAGCACGTGAGTAAGACCGATCAAGCGCTGTTCGCTGGGCGACAGCTCCGACAGCTGCTTCAGCAGGCCGCCATCGACGTCTTTGGTCCGCAGGTTGGTCGCGAGCTGACGCAGATTCGGCACGCTGCGCATGTGCGCCTTGATGCGCGGTGTCTCGAGCGCCTTGCGCGGCAGCGCGATCGACGCACCTGCCAGCACGAGCGCGAGTACCCAGAAGAGCGGCGCGACGAAAACCGGCAGCTCCGCGGGCAAGTACTCCTGCGTGATGACCGACGACACGATCGCCCAAATGCCGATCGAGCCAGTCATCACGGTCCAGGGGAGCAACAGCGCATCTTTGCGCTGACGCAGCAGGTCTTGGAATTGGTTGCTGTCCAACGCGCGAGCGCCCTCCCTCGGTCTCAGCATGGTACACGCTGAACCTGGCAAGCGGCAGTCCGAACACACTCCGCCCGCCGGCTACCCGGGCGAGCAGACGTCGTTTTTTCGGCACGGCTTCCGCTGACGGCGACGCGGCCCGCCTCCTGGGCCGGCACATGCCACTTGCGGGCTGCGTCAGCGTGCGGGTGCCGAAGGCGTGATGGGCCCTGCGACCACGCGGTAGACGCCGCCGGCGCGCGACGGGCCGTCGATGATGTACGCGGGGCGATCGGGATACGCGCCCAGGACTTGGCGTTCGGTGTCGGCGTCGCGCCCCCAGAAGATCAGCGTCCCGTCGGACTGCGGATCGATCGGCGTCTCGTTGATCGCCGAGGCGTAGTCGGGCCGCTCGTTGCCGCGCACGACCAACAGCGACTTGCCGAAGTCGCGCGACGCGAGCAGCTCGCGCATGCCCGGCTGCAGCGTGCGGAAGTGGTAGTACTTGTCGAGCGCACGCCACGGGATGAACAGCACCAGCGCGGTCACGCTCATCAACAGCACGGCGCTGGACCACGGACGCCGGCGCTGGACGGCGGCCGCGCGCGCGAGCTCGTCGAGCTCGAGCAAGCCACGGGCGCTGGCGATCACGAGCGGGATGATCGCCGTGTACCAGTAGCGCGCGCCAAAGTCCGGGCCGCCGCTGAACCAGTACAAGCTCTGCGACGCAATCACTGCGAACACCCAGAGCACGAGCCAGGCGTCGAGCTTACGCGCGCGCCCGAGCAGGTAGAGGCCGAGCGCGAGCCAGAGCGAGCCGGCGCCCCAACCGAACAGCTCGGTTTGCAGCTGCGAGCTGCAGATCTGCGAGTTCACGAGCACATCGCGCAGGCCGTGGCCCGGAAACGGATCGAGCCCGTTCAGGCGAATGTTGCGGTTCGGGCCGAAGCCGAGATCGTTCATGCCCTTGCCCCAGTACGCATCCATGTACTTGGTGACCGGGAACAGCTTCGGGTTGCCGGTGATCGCGCGGTTGTAGGGCGCGTTGAGCGCAGCAACCGCGACCGTGGCTAGGCCGAGAGCAACGACCGGCGCGAACCGAAAGCTCTTGCCACGCGCAAATAACGCAGCGAGGCCCAGCAGCGCGCTGACCACCATCGCTTCGAGCGGGCGCGACAAGCTGACGAGTCCGATCGCGACACCGCCCGGCCAGCAATACCAGCTGCTGCCGGTCCGGTAGCTGCGCGCGACGCAGAGCGCGGCGCAGAGCGCGCAGGTCAGCGAGGACACGTGCGACATGAAGCTCATCGACATGAGCAGGTGCCAAGGCGAGACCGTGAGCAGCAAGGTGGCCACGCGCGCGACTTTCACGTCCCACAGCTCGCGCGCGAACAAGTAAAGGAGCAACACGTTGCAAGCGCCGAGCAACGGGTTCACGAGCCAGGCTGCGTGCACGAGCACACCGAGCGCCAAGATCATCGGCCAGCCGGGCGGGAACGGCGACGTGCAGCGGCCCGCTTCGCAGCTGACGAGGTACACCTCGAACGCACGCGTCACGGGCGGCGCGGGAGCCGAGAGCGCGCCATGCGCGAAGTAGCGCGCCTGGAACAAGTACGCGACCTCGTCGGGAATGTGCGGCACGCGCTGATACGAGAACCACGCGAGCAGCGCCGACGCCACGAACGAGAACAGCGCGCAGTACAGGGGCAGGCCTTTGCCGACACCATCCACGATCCGGTCGAGCAGGCGCGCGAGCTTGTCGTGCAGCGCGCTCGGCAGATCGCGCACGGTGAGGAACGTGAGGCCGATCAGCGAAAGGCGGATCAAGGTCGAGAGCACGACATCCAAGCCGAACTCGACGATCTGCGGCGTCGGCAGAGCCACCGTGCCGAACAGCACCGCGAGCACGACCGCGCAACCGAAGACGCCAATGCGTGCGCGCAGAACCGCGACGGCCGTGAGCAGCTCCCTGCGAACGTTCCAGCTGACTACGACGAACAGAAGCGCGAAGAACGCGAGGCCGGCCGCATCGGCGGGACGCAGCGCATGATGCGCGAGGCCGCCTGCCGCACGCAGGTGCTCGAAATGCAGGGCTGCCCCGGCGTCGATCAACGAGAGGCGCACGCCGTTCGCGAGCGCAAATACGACGAGCCAGAGGATGAACATGGTCAGGCCGAGAGCCGGCAGATGTACAGCACGTGCGGGTACGGCAAAACGTCGCGCATCCAGTGCCGCTTGACGTCGAAGCCGAGGCCCTGCAGCACCGACTGAAGCTGGGTCGGATCCCAGTAGTGGATGGGGTCTTTCACGCCGACCATCAGGCGATCGAGCGCGAGCGTGAACAGCATCTTGCCGTACGGACGGTTCGCGACTTCCTTGAGCAGGAGCACGCCGCCGGGCCGCAGCTTTCCACGGAGCTGGGCAAGCAGGCCCGGCGCGGCTTCGGGCGGCACGTGGTGCAGCACGTCCAGCATGTAGATGGCGTCGAACCTGCCGGACGACTCCCACTCCAGCACATCGCCGTGGTGGTACGTGGCGTTGGTCAGGCCCAGCTTTTCGGCGCTCGCGCGCGCTTGCTCCACGCGCTTGGCGTCGAAGTCCACGCCGACCAGCTCGCGCTCGCGCTGCATCGAGGCGAAGAACAGCGAAAACAAGCCGAAGCCGCAGCCGAGGTCGAGAATGCGGCCGCGCTTGGGCAGGTACTGATCGATCTCTTCGAGGAACGTCTGACGCAGGATCAGGAAGCGCACCTGCGAGTACGCCTTGATCAAGGGCGACGAGTAACTCGCGATGATGGTCTGCACGGTGGAGCTGGACATGGGGGAAGCTCGTGGTGAGGTAAGAAGAAGATCAAGGTGCGGAGAGCGCGGGGCGCGCGGGCACGAGCGCGCGGCGAATCGCCAAGGCGGCGAACCCAACCCCGATGCCCCACCATAATGTGCAGAAGCGAACGATGAAAGTGACCGCGGCCGCCGACGAGGCAGAAGGGTGATCACCCCCGAGCTGCATCATCAGCACGGCCATCGAGGCCTCGGTGAGGCCGAGCCCGCCCGGGATCATGGCCAGCGTGCCGACCAAGAGCGGGGCCGAGTACACGAACATGCTGGCGAGAAAGCCCAGGTGCAGGTCGGGCGTCGCACCTGCCACGATGTACAGGCTCGCGCACTGCAGCCCCCACGCTAGAGTCGAGAGCAAGACGGAGATCAGCGCGGAGCCGGCACGGTGCAGCGTCCACAGCACGTCGTAGGCCTCGCGCACCTTGGGCATCTTGCGCTGCAGAATACCGATCCGGGGCGCGATCGAATCGAGGCTACGCAGCATCAGCTCGCCGAGCGGGCGATGCGCGCAGATCGTCATCAACACCAGCACCACCGCCGCGCTGGTGACCGCGACGGCCACGCCGTGGCGGAGCTCGAGGCAGCCAAACGCCGAGAGCAGCACCAAGCCCGCGAGATCGTTGATGCGCTCGGCCACCACGATCGGCGCGGTACGCGCGTTTGCGAGATCGTAACGCTCCTTGAGCATCACCGACTTGAGCACTTCCCCGGCCTTCGCGGGCGTGAGCGCCATCGCGAAGCTGGAGAGGAAGATCAGCAGGTTGTCCCCGAGTGGCACCCGCATCTGCAGGCGCGACAGGTAATAGCACCAGCGCAAGAATCGAACGGCAAAGTTTCCAACCGACAGCAAGAGCGCATAGGCGATCACGGGCAGCGACACCGCGCGCAAGCTCGCGAGCGCCGAGGGCAAGTCCCCGTAGAACAGCAGCCCCGTATAGACGACCACCCCAAAGATTGTCGCGGGCACGATGCGCCCGACCATGCGACTCATTCGGTCATCGCGGGGAGCAGCGCGCGGAGCATCGCGCGGAGCATGGGACGAGTCATCGCGCGGGCCATTCGGTGTTCCTGAAACCTGATCGTCCATGCGGCGGCGTTACCCCTTCCTGCCACACTCGGCGCTGCGAAGCGACCTCGAACGGATCGTGATTGACGAAGTGGAAGGCTGCGGCGAAGATGCCCCGCTGCTAGCGCCGACGGCTAAATACCACCATGAGCGCAGGTCCCGGCACGCCACCCCCACCGCACTCCAGCGCTGATGCGGCGAGCGAGTCGCCCGAGCCGTCCCACGTGCACCTGCGGCGCGCTGCCTGGACCCTCTTGCTGGTTGGCGCCGCGCTGCGCGTCTGGCAGTGCGCGACGCACGGGTCGCTCTGGGCGGACGAAGCTGGGCTCGGCCTGAACTTGGTCGGACGCCA
Source organism: Sandaracinaceae bacterium (assembly GCA_017881055.1). Taxonomy (GTDB): domain Bacteria; phylum Myxococcota_A; class Polyangia; order Polyangiales; family JAFGIB01; genus JADGRF01. The sequence goes on along the minus strand of JADGRF010000078.1, from coordinate 4,186 downwards.
GCTGTCCGAAGTGGCTCGACCCTTCGTGTTCAATCAGGTCACGCCGTACCTGTTCCTGATCGCGGAGAAGCTGACCACGCTCGTGTTCGGAGAGTCGGATTTCGCGCTGCGCCTCTTGCCGCTGCTCGCCGGCATCGCCGTTCTGCCGCTCACCGCCGCGCTCGCCTACCGTGTGATCGGCATGCGAGGCGCGGTCGTCGCGCTGCTCCTGCTGCTGCCGGCCGATCGCTTGGTTCACTACTCGCAGGAGCTCAAGCCGTACACCGGCGACGCCGCGATCGCCGGCGCGCTGCTCTTGCTCGCGCAGCTCACACAGGTCGATACGCAGCGCCGCAAGGTCTTGCACGCGCTCGGTCTGGCCGGCGTGATCGCGCCTTGGCTGTCGTTGCCGTCGGTGTTCACGCTCGCCGGTATCGGCGTGGCACTGATTGCCGACGCCTGGCTCACGCAGCGCGATCGCGCTCGCACGCTCGTTCTGCTCGGCTACGGCGCGCTCTGGCTGGTGAGCTTCGGCGTGCACTTCCGCTTGTTTTTGACTGTCGCTGCGACCGACACCGGCACGCAGGACTACTACCGGGTGATGAACGACTTCGCGCCGTTCCCGCCGCGCTCGCTCGCCGATCTGCGCTGGTACGTGGGCCGTGCGTTCTACAGCTTCCTCGCGCCCGGCAGCTTTCAGCTGCGCTACCTCGCGGGCGGGCTGTTCGTGGCGGGTTGCATCTTGGCCTGGCGCAAGCAGCGCTGGCTGGCGCTGATGTTCTTCTTGCCCTGGGTCGCCGTGTTCGCCGGCTCCGCGCTCAAGCGCTACCCGCTGGCCGAGCGCATGCTGCTGTTCCTCCTGCCGAGCATGTTCTGCATGATCGCGCTCGCGCTCACGTGCCTCTTGATGCGCGAGCGGCTCGTGTGGCCCGTGCTGTCTGCGCTCGCGATCGCGGGCCTACTCGTGGCGCCGACCTGGATCACCGTCGCCACGTTCCGGCTGCATTTCGAGCGCCCGGGCCTCGAAGACGTGATGGTCGAGCTTCAGCACGACCTGACAAAGGGCGACGGAATCTTCGTCGACCGCTCCAACCGGTGGGGCTACTTGTTCTACGCCCAGCGGCTTGGCATCAAGGCTCCGTTCGAGACAGCGGCTAGCGACGTGGTGGCCGCCGATCCGCGTGGCGACAACGAGTACTACCGAGTGCTTGACGGCTTCGCAGGCAACCCGCGCGTGTGGGCGCTCATCCCGACCGTGGGCGGTCGCTTGCCCGACAGTGCGCGGGCCGTCGGCACGATCCGCTGGGCGGAGGGTCGGCTCAGGAAGCGACTCGACGAGCTCGGCACGAAGCTCGCGAGCTACGATGCTGGCAACGCCACCCTCTATCTGTACGATATGAGCCGCAGCGCCGCGGCCCGCCCATAACAACGGTTGACACATCAGCGGACGCATGCGATCGCGAGCGCCATGCGCACCTCGGCTTTCTTTCTTGCAGCGTGCGGGCGACGCCGAGACCACGAAGAAGCTGCGCGCGCTCGGCCACGTTCAGTGACCACTCGCAACACGCGCAACACTCGCGACACTCGTACTACGCGAGCGCCGCGACCGATTCGTTCGGAGTTCGCGTTCGTGCTGTGCCAGCGCGGTGCCGAGGCCGCGCTCAAGCGCGAGCTTCTGCGCAGCCAGCCCGAGTGGCGAGCCGCATACCAGCGCCCCGGGCTCTTGACGTTCCGCGCGCCGACGCCGATCGACGAGAGCGTCGAGATCGCGGCGGTGTTGGCGCGCAGCTCGGGTCTATCGCTGGGCACGTACGCCGATCTGAATGCGCTGTGCAGCGCGCTCGAGACACTGCCTGCACCGCTCCGTTTGCACGTGATCGAACGCGATCTCTACCGCGAAGACGAAGCACCGAAGGGTTACCAGCCCGGCGAGCACGCAGCGCGGATCGACGCCGAGCTGCGCGCGCGACTCGGGGAGCGCATTCGCTCAGGCACCACCGCCGAGCCCAGTGAGCGCGTGATCGACGTGATCCTCGGCGAAGCCGGCAGCACGGACCCGCTCTTGCTCGGCATGCACGTCCACGACAAGGCCCGTCCACCCGAGCCCGGCGGCACCTACCGCTACGAAGTCCCCGACGACGCGCCGTCACGCGCGTACCGCAAGATCGAAGAAGCCATCCGCGCGTTCTCGCTACCCATACGCGCTGGCGATCACGCGCTCGAGCTGGGTGCTGCTCCCGGCGGCGCCACCTACGCACTGCTACGCCGCGGCATCTCGGTCGTCGGCATCGATCCCGCCGAGATGGACCCGCACGTGCTCGCGTTCACCGGCCCCGAGAACGCGCGCCTCACGCACGTACGCTTGCCGATGAACGCCGTCGATTTGAATACGCTGCCGCGCACGATCGACTGGCTGCTGCTCGATGTGCACCTCGCTCCGCAAGTCGCGCTACGCCAAGCCAGTCGGTTCTTGTCGCACTACAAGAGCTCGCTGCTAGGCGCCGTGCTCACACTGAAGCTCAACGACTGGAAGTTCCTGGATCACGTCGAGCGCTGGAAGCGCGACCTGCAGCCGCTCGGCCTCGTAACCCCGATCGCGCGCCAACTCCCCGCGCATCGCCAAGAGCTAGTGATAGCAAGCCTCACCACGCTCGGCCGGCGCGTTTCGCGTGGGTGACAGTGAGTCCCGGTGAGTCCCTGACCGCGCGTCGTCACCGCTTCGAGAGCAACCCGACGATCACCAGCCCCACGAACACGCCGCCGATTGCGCTGAGCACCGTGTGGCGTGTGGCCCAACCCGCCTTGCTGCGCGCGACCTCGGGTGCGAGCGCCCACACGCGCTCCACCGCCGGAACGAGAAACAACGTGTTCACCGCACCGAGCAAGGAGATGCTCCCGGGCAGGCGATAGGCCGCGCTGGCCACGAGGTACGCGACCGCGATCCACGAGCCCAGCGGCGCTGCATCGCGTGCGCGGATGGCGGTGTAGAGGTTGATGTCGTTGAGCAGCTGGAAATAGGTGACCCCGCCGAAGATCGTGCGCGGAATGGGCCAGATGTCGCTCTGGTCGGTGCGCTTGATCTGGCGCCAGTTCATGTAGGTCCAGTAAACCTGATAGGTGCCGAGCGTGAGCACGCTCATCAGCACGAAGCGCCACACCGGGACCACGTGGTAGCGGTAGTCGCCAGTGACCTGTTCGCAGCTCAAGCACGTGGCGTTAGGCGATGTCGCGGGCAAGCAGTCGAGGCACGCGTAGTTGCCACAGCGCGGGCAGGTCTGCGTAGCTTCGCGCTCGGGATGCACGGCGCAGCGAGCGAAAGGGGACAAAGAGCTCATGCCGCACGGTGGCCGAGCTCGCGACAGCTGGCAATACGCACGTAGGCTCCAGCTTCCCGCCCGCTCGTTCTTCCTGCTGGGCCCCCGAGGGACGGGAAAAACGACGTGGTTGCACGGCGTGCTGCCGCAGGCTCGCTTTTACAACTTGTTGCTCGATCGCGAGGTCCTGCGCCTGATGCGTGAGCCCGAGGCATTTCGGCAAGAAGTGCAGGCGCTACCGCGTGGGTCGTGGGTGGTGGTCGATGAGATCCAGAAGCTGCCGAGTCTGCTCAACGACATTCACGATTTGCTGACCGTCGAGCCCAAGCGCTGGAAGTTCGCGTTGACCGGTTCGTCTGCGCGCAAGCTGAAGCGCGCAGATGCCAACCTGCTGGCCGGCCGAGTGGTCACGCGTCGCATGTTCGCGTTGACCGCGGCCGAGCTCGATTTTCACTTCAAGCTCGACGACCTGTTGTGCTTTGGCTCGTTGCCCTTGGTGCGCGGGGAGCGCAGCCATGCCGGACGCATCGATCTACTCGAAGCCTACGTGGAGACGTATCTGACTCAAGAGATCCGCGCCGAGGCTCTGGTGCGCAGTCTCGACACGTTCACTCGCTTCCTCGAAGTGGTGGCGCTCGCGAATGGCCAGGTGACTAACGTCGCCGCGATTGCGCGCGATGCGGCGATCGCGCGGCCCACGGTGCAAGGTCATTTCGAGGTGCTTGTGGACACGCTCGTCGGCACATGGCTTCCAGCGTATCGCCCGCGCGCACGCATCAAGGAAGTGCAACATCCGAAGTTCTACTTCTTCGATCCTGGCCTGGTACGAGCGCTGGCCCGGCGCCTGCGGGAGCCCCTCGATGCCGATGAGCGAGGCAAGTTGCTCGAGACGC
>JADGRF010000077.1 GCA_017881055.1 Sandaracinaceae bacterium | reverse complement strand
TCGGTATGAGGTTCTGCGTCACTTGGGGCGTGGCGGCTCTGGCGACGTTTACCTGGCTCGCGATCGCCTGCAGGGCGGTCGCGAGGTCGCGCTGAAGACGTTGCGTGCGCGGGTCGATGACCTGCTGCGCGCGGCCTTCGAGCGTGAGTTCGCGATGATGGCATCGGTCTCACTGCCGGGTGTGGCACAGGTCTACGACTTCGGTGTGTTGCCGGAGCGCGCGGGCCAACCGAGCGGACCGTTCTTCACGCGCGCGTACGTCGAGGGTCAGCCGCTCGATCAAGCTGCTGCGGCGGAGCTGCCGGTCGCGCAGCGCATCGCGCTTTTTCGTCAGGTCGCGCGTGTGGTTGCCTCGCTGCATCGCGCGGGCGTGGTGCACGGAGACATCAAGCCCGGCAACTCGATCATCGATGGCGAGGGGCATGCGTTCCTGATCGACTTCGGTTTGTCGCGGATGCGCACGAGTGGCAGCGCGCGCGACGGCTTGGCTGGTGCAGGCACGCCCTCGTTCATGGCACCCGAGCTGATGCGCGGCGAGACCGCGAGCGTCGCGGCGGACATCTACGCGCTCGGCGTCACTCTCTTTCTCGTCGTGTCGGGCAGCCTTCCGTTCGCGGAGCTTGGCGCGCGCGCGCTCGCGGCCAAGCTCGAGGGTAAGACGCCGGAGCTTCCTTTCGGTGTCGACGAGCTCTCGCGTGAAGCGCTGGTCATCGCGCTGCGCGCGCTTGCACCAGCGCCGCTCGACCGTTTTCCCAGCGTCAACGAGTTGATCGCTGCGCTCGACCGTCTGCTCGGCACGCGCGCCCCGAGCGCCACCCCGCCCCCGGAACACCATGAGCTCGTGCTTCCGCGTCCGCGTGGTCACGGTCCGTTGCTGGCGGATATAGAAGCGAGCCTGGACGAGCGAGCAACAAGCGCGAGCCTCGGCCAGCGCGGGGATGCGGGGCGGCACAGCGCCGTCGTGTTCGTTCATGGGCCGGCGGGCTCCGGTAAATCTCTGCTGCTGCGGGAGCTCAAGTGGCGTCTGTCGCTTCGTTCGCAGCGTGTGCTCGAGGTCGCAGCCGGCGGCGCGGATGCAGGCGGCGAGCTCGTGTCACTGTTCGAGCAAACGTTGATCGCGGTCGATCCCTCGCATGCCGCGGCGGCGCTAGGGCGTGCCGTGCTGCAGGATCTTCAGCGGGGCAAGGTCGCCCCAGAGCCCGCCGCGGAAGCGCTCGCGGCGCTGCTCGGCGCCGTGGCCGCGGAGGCTCCAGTCGCGGTCCTGATAGATGATCTCGATCGCGCGGAAGCCGTGTTCGCACGTGTGCTGCGTTCCGCGATCCACGCGCGCCCGGGGGCCGAGATCTCCGTCGTTGCTTCGGCGACACAGCTCACTGCCCCCGCGCTGCGCGAGCTCTCCGCCAGTCGAACGTTCGAGCTGCCGCTGCTCTCGCACGACGACGTTGCCAGTCTCGCGAACGACGCGCTCGGCGCGCTCGACAGCTCGGTCGTCGATGCGCTCGTCCAGCATGTGGAAGGCTTGCCGGGTGCGCTGGTCAGCGCGCTCACCGCACTGGCGGCGCTGCCGGCGGTCACGCCCGCCGACGTGCGTGACTTGCCACCCGGCGAAGCGTCTCTCGCGCTGATCCGCGCGCGGCTGTTGCGTATTGCCCCAAAGCATCTCGACTTGCTCAACCTCTTGGCGTTCGTCGGTTCCATTCCCGAGGCGCTGGTTGCGGAGGTGCTGGATTTGCACAAAGCGGATGCTGCGGCGGCGCTTGGCCAGCTCGTCGCGCAACGCTTGGTGACCCATGGAGCGCGGATCTCGCTCGCCGACAACACGCTGCGCGGCGCGCTTCGCAAGAGCCGTGCGCAGCACGAGTGGCGAGAGCAGGCGGCGCACTGGCAGCGGGCCGCGTGGTTGCCGCGGCTCGATGTCGTGGACCGCGCGCGTGTCGCCGTGCTCGCGGACGACGCCACGCGTGTGCGGGAGCTGGTTCCAGAAGCCGTGCAGGTGCTGCGTGGCGTGTCCTCGCACGCTGCGGCGGCCGAGCTGCTGCGTGCGCTCTTGCCACATGCAGAGGAGGCGCGGCGTCGGGACGCGCTGTTCCAGCTTGCGCAAGAAGAGCATGCGCTGGGCGACGACGAAGCTGCGTTCGCACATACGGATGAGCTGCTGCACGACACGGCCGCGAGCTCGAGCGAACGCGCGAACGCAGCCGTGCTGGCTGCGCGTGCGCTCACCGTGCTCGGACGCTTCGACGACGCAGTTTCGGCTCTCGGTACGGTTCCAGCGGACGCCGAAGGCGCGTGCCGCGCGCGCGTCCAGCGTGAGCTGGCTAAGGTGCACCTTCGCCGCGGCGACTACGCTGGCGTGGATGCTGCGGTCAGCGTGGGGCTCGCGTGCGCGCCCGCGCAGGATCCCGTGCGCGTCGAGCTGCTTTGCTCGCAGGGCATGGTGGCGAGCTATCGATCCGACCACGAAGCAGCGCGCAACGCTCACCAGGCCGCGCTGGAGCTTGCGCGCGCGTTCGGCGAGAAGCGCGACGAGGCCAACGTGCTCGCGTATCTCGCGATCGGCTGCCAACGCAGCGGCGACATGGTCTCGGCCCGGAGCCTCTTGGAACAGAGCCTCGAGATCGTTCGCACGCTCGGCGACGTGGGCAGCATGGCCACGCACTCGATGAATCTCGGTGCGATGTTGTTCTATCTCGGAGAGCCGGCGCTGGCCGCCGAGCACTACGAGAGCGCCGCGCGGCTAGCGCTGCGCGCGGGTCGGCAATCGACGCGTGCTCAAGCGTTGTTCAATCTGGCGCACATTCACGTGTACTTCGGTTTGTACGAGAGCGCGCGTGGCGAGATCGAAAGCGTGCTCGCGGAGTCGGAGGGTGCGGGGCACAAGTTCATCGCGGCTCAAGCGACGGCGTTGCTGGGCGACCTGCTCGCGCGTTTGGGCCACGTCGACAAGGCCTTGATCCGGTACGACGACGCGATCGCGCGTTACACGAAGCTTGGGCAGACGCGCGAGATCAGTGAGCACCATCTCGACGCAGCGGAGGCCTTGCTGGACCGCGGAGGGCCGGTCGATACCTCAGCTGCGGCTGCGCGCTTGTCGACCGCGCGCGAGCGCATCGAGCGAGACAAGATCGGGGATCTGCGCCTGCGCATGGAGCTGCTGGTAGGCCGTGCGCGCGTGGCGAGCGGCGACGTGGACGGTGCCGTGCTGAGCTTAGGGGCCGTGCTCGAAGGTGCGCGCAAGATTCGTGACCGTGACATCGAGTGGTCCGCGCTCGCGGCCTTGTCGCTGGCGCACGATGCGCTTGGCGCACGCTTTGCTGCGCGACGCGATGCGCGTGCGGCCATGGAGGTGCTGGAAGAGATCGCGCTGCGCGTGCCGCGCGAGCACCGTGACGCCTTCTGGCACGACCCGCGGCGCAGGGCCGTGCGTGAGCGTGCACAGAGCACCGAGCATCGCTTCGAGGCCTCTAGCGAGCGCAGTCAGACCAGCGGAGTTGCGCAAGATGCCTACGCCGAGCGCGAACGCCTGCTCGAGATCCTGAAGCGGCTCGCCAGCGAGCACGACGTCGATCGTCTGTTGGAACGCGTCACCGAGAGCGCGGTGGATCTCTCCGGCGCCGAGCGGGGCTCGGTGTTGCTCGTGGACGCCTCGGGCAAGCTGGAGTCTCACGTCACGCGACTGCGCAAACCCATGCCTGACGACGCGCATGCGGCGTTCAGTCGCTCGATCGCGGAAGCCGTGCTGATCGACGGCGAGCCAATCGTGACCGTCGATGCGACGGTCGATGGTCGTCTCTCGGAGTACGTGTCCGTGCACAAGCTGATGCTGCGGTCCGTTGCGGCCTTGCCGATCCGCGGTCCTTCGGGAACCGTCGGCGTGCTCTATCTCGAGCATCGTCGAAGCCGTGGACGCTTCAGCCCGACGGCGGTCGATCTGCTGTGCGCCTTTGCAGACCAAGCAGCGATCGCGATCGAAAACGCGCGCTTGCTCGCTCAGATCCAACGACAGAAGAGCGAGCTCGAGCTGAGGAACTTCGAGCTTGGGAAAGCCAAGGCCGACCTCGAGGACTTGCTGATCGCGCGCACGCGTCAGCTCGACGACGTGCAGCGCGAGCTTACGCGGGCCACACGCAAGTCGAGCGACGGCGTGCATCACGGCATGGTCGGTAGGACGCCTGGCATGCAGCGCGTGTTCGACGCCGTCGAGCGGCTGGCGAACGCCGCGGTTTCGGTCGTCGTACGCGGCGAGAGCGGCACCGGCAAAGAGCTGGTGGCGCGTGCGATTCACTACGCAGGGCCGCGCGCGCACGCACCTTTCGTGGCGCTGAACTGCGGTTCGTTGCCGTTGGAGCTGCTGGAGAGCGAGCTGTTCGGGCATGTGAAGGGTGCCTTCAGCGGCGCCGATCGCGATCGGCGCGGCATGTTCGCGTCGGCGTCAGGTGGCACGCTGTTTCTCGACGAGGTCTCCGACATGCCGCCGCGCATGCAGGTCGATCTCTTGCGCGTGCTGCAGGAGGGAAAAGTCTGCCGGGTCGGCTCCGACGTCGAGGAGACGGTCGATGTGCGCGTGGTGTGCGCGACGCAGCGTCCGCTCTCCGAGCTGGTGGCCGAGGGTAGATTCCGCGAGGACTTGTTCTACCGGCTGAGCGTGGTCGAGGTTGCCTTGCCGCCGCTGCGTGAGCGCCGCGACGACATCCCGCTGCTCTGCGATCATTTGCTGCGCGTGTTCGCCGAGCGTGACGGCAAGCCCAAGCACCACTTGACCCGGCCCGCGCTGGCGAAGCTCATGGAGCAACCCTGGCCGGGCAACGTTCGCCAGCTCGAGCACGTGCTCTTGCAGGCCTGCGTGATGTGCGAGAGCTCGAGCATCGACGTGGATGACCTCGGGCTCGTCGCTGGGAAGCCCAGCACGCTGCCCACGCAACTGCCCAGCGAGGCGCCGGTAGGCCGCGTCGAGACGCTGGATCACCATCGGCTGGACGAGAAGCAGCGCATCCTGGACGCGTTGCAGTCGTGCGGCTGGAACCGCGTGCGCGCTGCCCAGACCTTGGGCATGCCGCGCCGCACGTTCTATCGCAGACTCAGCGACTACAGCATTCTCTGAGCACTGCGTGCGAACACCCGAGCAGCTCTCAGGGGGCTCACGGTGCGGTGTCGTCGTCCGTCGGTGGCAAGCCGTCGTCTTCGGCGGGAGGCGGCTCTTGAATCTCGGTCTCGTCGTGCGGCTGGTGCGTGGGCTTCTCGTCGTCGAGCGCGGGGCTCGTGTCGGGCCTGGGCTCGCTCAGGATCGGGGCTTGGCCGGGCAGGGACCAATCGGTCCAGCGCGTACTCTTCACGCGCACGTCCATGTGCACGAAGTGGCTGCGCGGATAGTACCCGCAGCCGCTGTGCTCGAAGTGTTGGCAGTAGTCGCGCAGCTCGGTCAGCGGCACACCGGGAATGAAGAAGTCGATGGCCTCGCCGGCGACGTGCCGGCTCGACTCGCGCGTGTAACCACCTGGCAACCGATAGCCGCTGACCACGTTCAGCGTGCGGCCGCCGAAATGATCGGACACCTGCGCGATCAAGCGCAGTAAGCGCGGGTGAGGGAGCTTCTTCTGCTTCGAGAGCCGTGGGCGCAACAGATCCCGCATCTGGGTCAGCGCGAGCGGCCGCGTGCGAGCTCGGTCATCGAGCATGCGCAGGTGCCGCGTCTCCTTCGACCAGATGCGATACAAACTGACGACGCCTGGGTGCTTCGGCGCGCCCCACTTCTTGCGTGCGTCGTCGGCGTCGCCGCTGTCGTCGAAGCCTGGCAGCAAAAGGCGTTGTCCGGCTTTCAGTGGATCACGCGGTGACAGGCCGTTGCGGTGCGCGAGCTCGATGGGATCGACGTCGTGCAGGTGCGCGATGCTGGCCAGCGTTTGTCCCGAGCCGACGTAGATGATGCCCGGCGCGGGAACGATCAGGACCTGTCCCTTGCGCAGCGTCGCTTCGCGCTTGATGCGGTTGCGCATTGCGAGTTGAAACACGGTCACGCCGTAGTGCTTGGCGATGCCGCCGAGCGACTGCCCTGGCTGCACGGTGTGCTCGTGCTCTGCTCGCGCGGGGTGCGCGGCGAACATCAGCAGCGAAAACGATACGACTACGACCAGCCGCATCAGGGGGTAGGGACGGAAGATCGCCACGCGGAGCAGACGCTAGCGCACGGATTGGGCTGCACACCAGGCGCCGTTTTTTTGCGCTGGCACTGGCCGGGTGCGACGCTTCGACTCGACCTGGCCGATCCTTGACAACCGAGAGAAACGCACGACGCCCGTTTGGGCTGCTCGTCGGAGTTGAGTCTCAAATTGGAGACTCAAATTAGATATAATTTATGCTTAACTATGCAGAATTTTAGCGAAGTTTGCTTGACCTCACTCCGGCGCGCGCCTTAAAATCAGAGCTAGTCACGCCGGTCTTTTTCCGTCGCGGCTATCGCTCGAGAACGTCAACACGCGCACTGCAAACATCACCGTGGAGCAACGCGAAAAATCCATGAGTGCGACAACGCGTGCGACGGCAGCACCGTCCGATTCCGAGGTTACCGCCTCGGCACGCAGTCAAGTTGCGAGGCCCGCCCGATACGCTGCGGACTCCAGTGATCGCGAACGTGAGCGCGCGCGCGAGCGCGATGACACGCGGGTTGAACAGGATGACGAAGTCGAACGAGGTCCCAAGCCCGAAACCAAGGGCAAGGGCAAGAAGGCCGTGGTGCCTACGCGCAAGAACCGCCTGCGCGAGACACGCATCCAAAAGATGATGTCCAAAGCGGAACTGGCACGGCGTGCGAATCTCTCGGTGTTGACGATCGACCGCGTCGAAAAGGGTCTGGGTTGTCGCATGGACACCAAGAGAAAAATCCTAGAAGCCCTGGGATTGAGCCTCGCCGATCGCGTTCGCGTGTTCGGCGAGGAGGAGTGATGCCAGGTGGCCTCCGAAGGCAAGAACCTCGTCGGCGTTGATATCGGGACCTCCGCGATCAAAGTCTGCGAGATTAAAGAAGATCGGAAGGGCGCGAGAACTCTCGTGCGCTTCGGTTATCACCCTCTTCCGGCGCAGACGATCGTCGACGGCCACATCATGAATGCCGGCGCGATCGTGGAAGGGCTCGACAGGCTCTTCCACAAGGTCAAGCGCCGCGACGTCGCGATGCGCGTCAGTGGGCACAGCGTGATCATCAAGAAGATCACGATGCCGTTGATGACGCAGGCTGAGCTGTCCGAGCAGATCAACTGGGAAGCGGAGCAGCACATCCCGTTCGAGCTCGCCGACGTGCAGATCGACTACCAAGTCGTGAACCGCCGGGAGGAGCAGGGCCAGATGGACGTGCTCCTGGTGGCCGCAAAGAAGGAAGAAATCGGTGATCTCACGAACTTAGCGCTCGAAGCTAAGCTGCGTCCGAGAGTCGTCGACCTCGATGCCTTCACTGTCCAGAACTGCTTCGAGGCCGCGTACGGCGCGCCTCCTCCCGATCAGACCGTGGTCCTGCTGCATGTAGGTGCATCGCTGACCACGCTCAATATCTTGGCGGCGGGCACGACGGCGTTCACGCGCGATATCGTGAACGGAGGCAACGCGATCACCGAAGAGATTCAGCGTCAGCTTGGCATCAGTCAGGAAGAGGCGGAGGCGTACAAGTGCGGCAGCGCGCAAGGCGTGGTTCCGCAGCAGGTTCCGCAGATCATCAAAGACGTGGTCGGCACGCTCGCTGGCGAGATCCAGCGCTCGCTCGACTTCTACTTGGCGACCAGCGGCGACCGTGAAGTGCACAAGGTGTACCTGTCGGGCGGCACGGCCAACGTGCAGGCGCTGCACGACGAGCTCGCCGATCGCTGTCAGGTCGAAGTGCTCTCGCTCGATCCGCTGCTCGTGGCGCAGCCCGATCCGAAGAGCGTCGACCCGCTCGCCCTGCAGGGTCGCACGGCGCAGGCCGTGGTCGCGTACGGCCTTGCGCTGCGCAAGGAACGGGAGCGCGCGGCATGATTCGCATCAATCTGCTGCCCGAAGCGAAGCGCGTTGCGGTCGCGAGTGGTTCGACGCAGGTCTGGGCCATCGTCTACCTGCTGTCGATCTTCGCGTGGTGCATCGTGCTGGTCTTGGTCTACTTGAACAAGAAGGGCACGCTCGACGAGCAGGCGGCGGCCAACACCGCGCTCGAGCAGCAGATCGAGCAAGCCAAGCAGAAGAGCGCGAACATCGGCGAGGTCGAAGCGGCGCTGGCCAAGAGTCGGCAGCTCGAAGAAGTCGTCGGTAAGCTGCAGTCGGCGCGCCAGGGTCCGTCGCGCGTGTTGATGGAGATGAGCCGCATCTTGAGCGAAGGTGGGGGCCCTGCGGTCACGCCCGAGCGCCTCGAGCAGCTGCGTCACGACAACCCGCTCGCTGGCTACAACGCGGGTTGGGATATCCGGCGTCTGTGGTTGACGGCGTTCACCGAGGATCACCGCAAGTGCGTGATTCGCGGGCTCGGCAAGACCAACGAAGACGTCGCGGAGTTCCTGCGTCGGCTCGCGCTCTCGGATCTGTTCGAGAAGGTGACGCTGCAGGCGACGGCCTCGGCGGTCGACGGTGCGAGCTCGTTGCCGGTGGTGTCGTTCGAGCTCTCCTGCCAGGTGAAATACTGAGATGGCGCTCAAGCTGCCACAGACCAACTTCGCCACGTTGCCTGCCGGCGCGAAGATCTTCATGCTCTTCGCGCTGCTCGCGCTGATCAGCTCCGGCTACTACCTCGGCCTGCACATGGCTGTGGTCGAGCAGACGGAGGATGCCGTGCGGCGTCACGAGGCGCTGCAGGGCGAGCTCAACCAAGCCCACGAGCGTCAGAAGCAGTTCTTGAAGCTGCGCGAAGACTTGGCGGGTCGCGATGCGCTCGACCGCCAGAATATGCGCATCCTGCCCGACACGGCCGAGATTCCTGCGTTCCTCGACGACCTGAACCGGCTCGCGGAGCTGAGCGGTCTGCGCGTGATGAACGTCGGCCCGCGTCCGGAGCTCTCGGAACAGTTCTTCACGCGCGTGCCGGTGGCGCTCACGCTCAAGGGCAAGTACCACCAGCTGGCCAAGTTCTTCTACAACATCTCGCGCTTGGAGCGCGCGATCAACATGGAGAACATCGCGCTCACCAGTCCTGAAAAGGAGGGCGAGGACATCAATCTCAACGTGGCCGTGCTTGCGACCACGTTTCGGCGGCCGGATGGGGCGAAGAAATGATCATGCGCACCACGAGCAGTAAGACAGCAGTCTTTGTCGCGGTGCTGGCATGCGCCCTCGCGTTGGTCGCAGCGTGCAGCGACGAACCGCCCGCCGAGTCGGCCTCGCGTGGTCTCGCTGCGCCGGCTGCTGCTGGGGCGGCGGCCGCTGCAGCGGGGCAGAAGAAGGAAGCCGAAGCGCTGGTGTTCAAGGATGACGACTTCGTCGAGTCCGAGCACAACCGCGATCCGTTTCGCAGCTACGCGTCCGCGTTTCGCTCGCACGGCGTGGCCGATGCGGCGGAAGGCAACACACAGCGTCCGGTCATCATGCCGACCACGGCAGTGGAATCGATGCGCCTGATTGCGATCATCGGTGGCATGCCCCGTCCCAAGGCCATGCTCGTGGATCTGAGCGGCGTCGGTTACGTCGTGGAGCGCGGCGACTACATTGGTCGCGCGAAGGTGTTGCAGACGACGGGCAGTGTCTCGATGACACTGAACTGGCGCATCGACCGCATCCGCGAGAACGAAGTGGTGCTGACGCGCGCGGATCCGACGGATCCGACGCGGCCGCCGCTGACGCGCATCATCAGTATGCGCGACGAGCTCGCTAAGGCTGACTGAGCGCGGCGCGCCTTGGGGCACATCCGCGGCTTACGTCCTCGCGCGGGTCGGTCACGTACAGGAAGTACGCTCCCTCGCCGCGCTGCGGGCGCGCTCGCGGCTGTACCCCAATTCGCGCCGCTTGCGTTGGGGAGATGCGGAGCGCGCGGCTGCGCGGGGCGCAGCGCCGGAGAGGTGCGTCCGTGGGACTTGGAAGATTGACTGTTGGTTTTTTGCGTTTCGCGGGCTGGGTACTGAATCATTGGTTTTAGAAACAGCATAGGAGACGTCCATGCGTGTCTGCGGAACGATCTTGATTTTGGCTCTGCTGGGGATTCCGGCGACTACGTTGGCACAGGCGGCGGACCCCTCCGTGGCCGAGCTGCATGTGGTCGGCGAGAAGGATACGGCGGAGATTTCGATCCGCGGATCATTCCGAATACCGACGTATTCGATCGATGCGCTCGGCGATGGGAAGCAGGTGGTGATTCAAGTCGCCGATGCTTCGCTCGCTCCGGAAGGGCTGAAGGTCGATGGCACGGCGCAGCTGATCGTGCGCACGACGGCGAGCACCTCGGCGCAAGGTGTCCGCATCGTGATCGGCTTGACGCGACGCGCGACCTACCGCGCGCACAGCGAGGCTGGCGTGATTCGCGTCCAGTTCGATGCGAGCGCGGGCGCCGAGCATGATGCCGCGGCCGCCACCGTCGCGCGAGCGGCGAGCGTGCGCTATGTCGGTATCGAGCGACGTAACGGTCGCGAGCGCGTGGTGGTCGAGCTCGATCGACCCACCGATTTTCGCGTTGTTCCAGGTGACACGGGTCCCGTACGCATGGAAGTTCAGAACGCGCAGCTCGCCGCGGGTGTGCCTTCGCACGTCTCGGGCGACAGCGGCTCCGTCGTGCGTGGTGTCGACGTGAAGCTCGACGGTGGTCGCGTGCTGCTGCAGGTCGACCGCGCGACGGGTAGCAGCGCGACGGCGCTGCGCGAGGGCAATCGCATCGTCTGGTTGTTCGCGGCCGAAGCAGCTGCGCCGGAAGTGACGCGCGGTGTTCAGACCGTGGCGCGCGAGAAGTCCGTGCAGATCGACGGCCAGGAAGTGGCCGCGTTCTTGAGCGACGTGCCGATGCAGGTCGCCATGAACAAGTCGGACAAACGCTACTCGGGTCGTCGCATCGACCTGGACTTCAAAGACGCGGATATCCACAACATCCTGCGCTTGCTCTCCGAGGTCGGCAACGTCAACGTCGTCACTGCCGATGACGTCGGTGGCTCGGTCACGATCAAGATGCGCGGCGTCCCGTGGGATCAGGCGCTCGATGTGATCCTCACGTCGAAGGGCCTGGGCATGGTTCGTCGCGGCAACCTGATCCGTGTCGCGCCGCAAGCACGCCTCGAGAAAGAGCGCGAGATGGCGATTCAGCGCCAGAAGCAGGCGCTCGAGCTCGCGCCGCTCGAGACGCGCTTGATCCCCGTGAGCTACGCGAGTGCGAACGACTTGGCGGCTCGCGCCGCCGACTTGCTCTCGCCGCGCGGTCACGCATCGGTCGACGGGCGCACCAACATCCTGGTGATTCGCGACGTCTCGGAGAACCTCGACAGCGTCGAGGAGCTGGTTCGCTCGCTCGATAGTCAGACGCCGCAGGTGCTGATCGAAGCGCGCATCGTGGAAGCCACGACGGCGTTTACGAACGAGTTCGGCATCCAGTGGGGCGGCGATGTCGTGATGAGCTCGGCGACGGGCAATCCGACGGGCCTCGTGTTCCCGCACGACTTGACGTTGGCCGGTGGTTCGACCGACGGCTCGACGCCTACTTCGGGTCTGTCACCGTTCGGCGGCGCGGCCAATCCCAATTTCGTCGTGAACTTCCCAGCTCCCGCGGGCACGGGTCGCGGTGCGGCCATCGGCCTGTCGATGGGCTCGCTCTCCGGCAACGTGAACTTCTCGGTGCGCTTGAGCGCGTTCGAGACCACGGGCCAAGTGCGCATCATCAGCGCGCCGCGCATCCTCACGCTCGACAACCGAGCTGCGACGATCTCACAGGGCACGTCGATTCCGTACTCGCAGGTCAGCGCCTCCGGCGTGCAGACGGCGTTCCAGGAAGCGGCGCTGTCGCTCTCGGTCACGCCGCACGTCACGAGCGACGGCGCCGTCAAGATGGACGTCGCCATCACCCGCAACGAGCCGGACTTCAACCAAACCAGTGCGCGCGGCGACCCGACGATCTTGAAGCGTACCGCGAACACGGGCTTGCTCGTGCAGGATGGTCACACGGCAGTCATCGGCGGTATCTACACGCGCAACACCGGTCACGGCTTCGACCAGATCCCCGTGTTCGGCGACATCCCGATCCTGGGCGTTCTGTTCCAGCACCACACGCAGCGCGACGGCCGCAGCGAGCTCTTGATCTTCTTGACGCCGCGCATCGTGAACCGCAGCGAAGCGCTCTCGCATTGATCGCGCCACGCTTTGGGGTCCATTCGCGGCTTACGTCCTCGCTTGGCTCGGTCACGTACATGAGTACGCTCCCTTGCCGCGCTGCGGGCGCGCTCGCGACTGGGCCCCAAATCGTGACGCTTGCGTAGGTGGCGAGGGTGGGGGCGCACTGGGCTTGCTTGAGCGGGCTGGGGTTGGCATAAGCGCGGGATGCGGATTTTTCTGTCGGGGCCGATGGGCAGCGGGAAGTCGACGGTGGCTCGGGCGCTCGGCGAGCTGTCGGGTTTCGCGGTGTTGGATCTCGACGAGCGGATTGCGGGTCGGGTGGGGCGCTCGGTTCAGGAAATCTTCGCGGAGCGCGGCGAGGCCGCGTTTCGGCAGCTGGAGCGCGAGGCGCTCTCGACGCTGATCGAGACCTATGAGAGCGCAGTGATCGCGCTCGGGGGTGGCGCGGTGACGCAGCTCGAGCTGCGGCGCAGCGCGCTCGCGCACGGCCTGTGCGTCACGCTGACCGCACCGACGGCCGTGCTCGCCAAGCGGGTTGGCAGTGGGCGAGGGCGGCCGCTGCTCGATGGCCAGGATGTGGTGGCGAAGCTGGAGGCGCTGCGCCAGGCGCGTGCTGCCGCGTATGCGGAGTGTCACGTGCAGATCGACACGAGCAAGCTCGATGTGCGCGGGGTGGCGCAGGCGGTGTGGCGGGTCGCGCAGGATCCGCCGGTCGTCGTGCCGCTCGGTCAGCGAACCTATCGCATCGAGGTGGGCAGCGGCGTTCGCGCCCAGGTTGCGAGCAAGGTGCGCGAGCTCGGCGACGTGTCGCGCGTGCTGCTCGTGACCGATACCGAAGTGGGACCAAGGTTTCAGGATGGCGTGCTGGCCGCGCTACGCGCCGATGGTCAGACGGTGACCGCGTTGCAGCTGCCACCCGGTGAGAGTGCGAAAACGTTGGCGAGCGTCGACACCATCTGGAACGCTGCGCTCGACGCGGGGCTCGACCGGCGTTCGCTCGTGATCGGGTTGGGTGGCGGTGTGATCGGCGACCTGAGCGGATTCGCCGCAGCCACAATTCTGCGCGGCATACGGGTTGCCCATCTGCCCACCACGCTGCTCGCGATGGTCGACAGCTCGGTCGGTGGCAAAACGGGCTTCGATACCCGCCACGGCAAGAACCTGATCGGGGCCTTTCTCCAGCCGAGCTTCGTGTTGGCGGACGTGGACATGCTGGCGACCTTGCCCGACGCCGAGCGGCGCGCGGGTCTGGCAGAGGTGGTGAAGTCGGCCTGGATCGACGGAGAAGCTTCGGTCGCGCGGCTGGAGGCCGACGCGCAGCTGTTGGCGGCAGGCGAGGTTGCGGCCACCGTGCGCGCCATTCGCATGTCGGTGGAGCTCAAGGCGCGGATCGTGACGGAAGACGAGCACGAGACGGGTCGGCGCGCGCTGCTCAACCTCGGACACACGCTGGGTCACGCGATCGAAGCGTCGCTTGGTTTCCACGGCATGCGTCACGGCGAAGCGGTGGCGCTCGGCATGGTCGCCGCATTTCGTGTGGCTGAGCGGCTGGGGCGCAACGACGCGGCTGGCGGCGAGCGCATGCGCCGTTTGCTGACAGCGCTCGGTTTACCGACGGAAATCGAAACCTACCTGAACGACAACGTGTTCTCGTTCCTGGGCTCCGACAAGAAGCGCACCGCCGCCACGCTCGGCTACGTGGTGCCCGGGCCGCCCGGCCACGTCGAGACGGTGCCGCTCGCGTTGTCCGAGGTCGCACGCTTGCTGCGCGGGTAGGCGACAACCGACACGCCGCAAATTTGGTTCACGCCGCGTAGCCAGTTACGATCCGAGCACGACACTTCGATCCTTCTGGAGGATGGCATGCGCTGTGTTTCGGCCCTCGTTGCTATGTCGACGATCCTTGCGACGTCTGGATGCGCACCCGATGGGGCGAGCGCGTTCGTCATTGCGAATCTGAGGGTGCCATCCAGCTGCGTGTTACAGCCGAGCGGAACGGCGGAGCGATTTGCGACCGGCACGTTCGACATCTCGCCGAGTCCAGGGAGTGGCGCGTACTGCGACAACCCATACTATTTGAATCTCCTGGTCGACAGCAATCTGCGCGCCAACGCCAAGGACGCGATCGGTCGTGCGGAGCCGAACTACCTGCAGGTGAAGGGCGCCGAGGTTCATCTGATGACGGTGAACAAGGAGCCGATCCTCTTCAATCGTGACAAGAAGAAGCCGCCGCTGCCGAACCCTTTCTCCAACGTCACGTCAGTCACGATCAATCCTGCTGTCGGCGGCACGCCGTCGCAGGACGCCGTCACGGTCGAAGCGATTCCGCTCGAGTACGCACATCAGCTTGATTCCTTCGTGGGCAAGAAGATCCTGGCTGAAGTGCAGATTTTTGGAACGACGATCGGCGACATCGACGTCAACTTCAAGTCGTTCGTGTACCCGATCGAAATCTGCGACGGCTGCCGGCAGATCTGCGAGAGCACCATCATCGCGGCGAAGAAGCAGGATACGGATATCTACAAGGATGCGTGCCAGAGCGACCTCGGCGAGGACGATCAGGTCTGCATCGACCCGACCTGCTGAGCCCTAGCTCCTGCTCAGAGCACCTGCGCCGTGAGCGATAGATACGTCTCCGACAAGGCTGTGCGCAGCACTTCCAGGAAGGCTTCGGAGCGAGCGCAGGCCTCCCGAAATCCATCCTCGGTCTGGACGGTTTCGATCGAGGGCGCCGTTTCGAGGCTGGCGACGGTTTCGAGTGCGACGCGCGTGTCACCGATCACGAAGGTCGCCGCGCGGTGCGATGCGAGAATCGACGCGCGCCGCAGCTGGTCGTAGTCGAACGCGGCGTAGTGCGCGTCGATGGTGTCGCGCATCTGCGCCTGCATGCGCATAGGCACGGTGTGCCAGAGCGTGGAGGCGAGCTCTTTGCCGGTTCGACTCAGCGTGGCGGAGGCCTCTTTGGGGCCGAACGCGCCCAGCATGCCCTCGAGCAAGTCTCGTCCGTCTTGCTCTGGAAGAGCGCAGACGAGGGCGTGTTCGGCATCGGCCCAGATCAGCGATTGCGCCATGCGGTAGAGCAACGCAGGTGCCGCCGTGAGGTCTGCGCGCGCGATGATCGATGGCGGATGGGTCGGCACCACGGTCAACGCAGGCTGCGCGCGTGGCTTGAGGTAGAGCGGCGTATCGCGGCACTGCAAGAGGCGCGCAGCCTGCGCGAACGCGACCACGGAGGGCACGTTGGTGGCGAGCGACGCGCGCTGCCGCGGGCCCAACTCATACGCCTCGATCGTCTTGCGAAAGCGCGGGACGGCGCGGGCGTTCTCCCAGAGCAGCGCAAGCAGGCGCCGCACTTCGGGTGGCGTCGCGGCGTCGATCAGACGGTGCAGCTCCTCGCCGCGTAAGAGACCCGCGTGGAAGGCGCCGTGACGCTGCGGTACGAAGCTCGGATCGAACAGCGACAGGATCTCGGCGCTCACGGTCGCCTCCGCGAAAGCTCCGAGCAGCAGCGAGTCACTGTGCAGCTGACGCAACGCCTCGACGCGGAAGGGCTCGGCTCGGACCAAGCGGCCGAGCAAGTAGTGGGCCTCGGCGCTGCGGGTTGGATCGGCGCCGGCGATCGCGGACAGCTCGCTGAGCGCTTCGACTTCACCAGCCTCCGCCCGGGTGCGCAGCTGCGTTTCGCCCGCCTGTTTCGGCACACGTTCGACTGGCTCGGGCGGCGGAGGCTCGACGGGCGCGCTGGTCTCGGTTGGCGGGACGGCTGGGGCCGTGACAGGGGCCACCGTCTCGACCGGAGGTTCGGACGGCGCGGGCAACCGGGCGCGCAGCACGAGCGCCTGCGTGTTCTCGGGGGCCACGACCAGCGCCTGCGTCACGGCGGCGAGCGCATCGCTGGTGCGACCGATGGTCTCGAGAGTCTCCGCGTAGGCGCACAGCGTTGCGGCGTGCGCGTCCTGCGACAGGTTGGCGACCACCTCGGTCGTGAGCGCCGCGTCGAGCGCACGCAGCGAGGCCGGTGCATCGCCGCGCTCGCGCAGGTGCACGCGCGCGGCGTCGATCAAGAGCTTGGCCTTGGTGTCGGCATCCCAGTACTTATTCGCGCGTTCTTCCCAGGTGCTGGCTATCGAGCCGAGCGCTTGAGCTTCGGCGCCGCGATCTCGGCTGCCGATGCGATGGGCGGCGTCGACGAGCGCAGTGCCCAGCTTGCCGATGTCTGCGAGCTCGTCGGCTTTCATCAACAGGCGGAAGCCGCGCGCGGGGTCGTCGAGCTCGTTCAGCGCGATGCGTGCTGCGTCTTGCAGCAGCGCGAGTCGCGCATCGGCATCACGGAAGGTCTCTGCGAGCTCTTCCTGCGCGTCGAGCAACGTGGAGAGCTGTCCGGTGGCACGCGTCACGCGCTCGATCGCCTTGTAGGCGACGCCCGCGCCGCGCGCGAGCTCGAACGCCCGCAGGTAGTGCCTGAGCGCATCTTTCGGTGCACCAGCGCGCTCGAGCCAGCGTCCGGCGCGGTAGTGCAATGCGCGCTGACCATGCGGGCCGATCGCGGCCTCGATCAGCGTCTCGTAGAGGCCGATCGCCGAGCTGGCGTCGTGCGTGGCCAGGGTCATGCGCTCGACCATCAGCAGCAGCTCGCCCACGGACGGGCACAGGCTTGCACCTTCGATCGCCAGCGTCAGCGCGAGCGCGGGATCAGCGATGTCGACCTCGGCCTTGCGCGCGATCCACAGGTAGATGGCGCCGCGATTGTCACCCTCGACGCGGGCTGCGAGCGTCTTCGCCTGCTCGATCGCCCAGCGCGGATCGCCCAGCGAAAACAGCGCGCCGAGCGCGATCAGCAACGCGGCGCGGTCGGCGGCGTTCTCGATCATCAGCGCGCCGATGTATTCGACGGCCCGATCGCGTTCGCCGCCGTCAGCGGCAGCGGCCGCTAGCTCCAGCAGCTTCGCCTGCCTCGCTTTCGGATCCTCGAGCATGTCGAGCTCGAGTGTCAGTACCGTGAGCAGCCGATGATGATCCCGCGCGCGACCGAACAGGTCGGCGAGGCCGGAGAGTGCCTGCTCGCTGCCGGGATCGAGCGCGACCGCGCGCAGAAGGGCGCGCAGCTCCGCGACGTGATCACCCAGCGCCGCGTGATGCGCTGCGAGCTCGAGCAGGCGCGCGAGGCGTTCACAGCCGCTCTCGGCGCTCGCACAGCGCTCGAGCGCGACCGTGATCAGCGACGGGTCCGCTGCGTGCCGCGCCAGCTCGAGCGCACGCGCGGCGTACTCGGGATCGAGCTGACCGCGCTCGTCGAGCGTGCGCTGCGCGAGCCGCGCGGCTTCTTCGTAGGCACCGAGCTCGGCCAGTCGATCGGCCGCTTCTCGGCTGCGGGCCACGACGACCGGACCGCCGCCGTCGCGCAGCAGCGCTTCGGCGTCGTCCATGATGGCGGTCGCATCGCTTTGGGTCATGCGGTGGGCGAGCGAAAGCAAACGCGGCTCGGGCATCAGCGGCGCAAGCTCGCAGAAATCGTGCAGGACGCGCAGGTGCGTGTCCGCATCGCGCGCGGCCAGGGCGGCTTGTGCCAAGGCGAACAGCAGCGGTGGCGAGTCGCCGAGCAACGCACGCGCACGGCCGAGCAGCTGTGTGGCGCGCCCCGGCTCCAAGCGATGTGCGTGACGGAGCACGACGATGGCCGCGTCGGCTGCGTTAGGATCGGCTGCGAGCGCGGCGTCTGCGCTGCCGACCGCGTCGTCGAGCTCGTTCATGTTCTCGAGCTGCCTGCATAGCGCAGCCAGGGCACGTCCACGCTGTTGCGGGTTGTCCTTTGCCCGAGCGCGGACGGTGAGCGCTTCGCGGATCAGCGCAGGGTCGCGCAGCGTGAGCGTCGCGCGCCAGAGGCGAGCGGCTGCGAACGCGTGCTTGCCATCCAGCGCCAAGAGGCGCAGCGCTGCACTGGCCACGCCGCGTGCGTCCTCGTTGGCGGCACGCACGTCGATCAGGGTTGCGAGCAGCCCATATTCTTCGCCCTCGGTCGCCGCGGATGCCAGCCGCAGCTCGAGCTCTCCCGCGTACGTGGCGTCGTATCGCCCGCCCTCCGCGAGCTCTTCGGACGAGATGCCGGCGCCTTGCAGCGCCGTACGCAGCTGCGCAGACTCGGGGTTTGCACGCTGCGCGCGCGCGAAGAACTTAAGGGCGCTCGGGCGCGCGCGCGCGTCCTGCAACGAGACTTCGCCGGCGCGCGTGAGCCAGTGCGCTCGTTGATCGGGCGGACACGCGATGGCGATCGATTCGAGCACCGCGGCATGTTCCGCGATCCCAGCGTGCTCGTTGAGATAGGCATCGAGCGGGGCGTAGACGAGAAAGAAGCTCGGTTCGTCGTCGAACAGCTCGAGCAGCAGCTCGGCGGAGAGATCTCTGCGGCCCCCGCCTTCGGCGCGCTGCGCCGCACCGAGGCGCACGCGCCGACGCAGCTCGGGGTCGTCTACGTTGCGCGCCGTCTCCGCAACGACGGCAACCGCGGCTTCCACGTGTCCGAGCGTATACAACAGCGCGGCGTACTCCTCGGAGAGCAGCGGATCGCTCGGGTTCCAACCGTACGCCATCGCGTACAGCATCGCGGCGCGGCGTGTGTCGTGCTCGGCCCAGCCGAGGGCGGCGAAACGCGCATGGGAGACTGCGAGCGGTAGGTTGTCGCGCTCCGCAAGGAGATGCGCGAGCAGCTCGTGGGGCTCTGGGTTCGAGGCGTCTTCGGCTGCTGCTTCGGAGAGCGAGTCGATGCAGCCGTCGACATCGTCTGCGGCGCGATAGATGTCCGAGAGCAAGCGCAGGCCGGCGGCGCGCTCCACCGAGATCGGTGTGGCTGCGATCGCTGTCTGCGCGTACGCGATGCCCAGATCGGTCCGTCCGAGATACGAGCAATGCAGCGCCGCATCCACGAGCAAGCGCGTGTCTTGGGGATCGGCGGCCACAGCTTCGCGCAGCGCGCGTGCCGCTTCTTCGAGCGACCCGATGCGCGTGTGCCAGAGGCGAGACAGCTCGACGAAGGCGCGTGCGCGCTCTGCGCCGGGCGCGTTCTTCGCCTCGAGCGCGGCGATGCGTAGCTCGATCTCGCGCAGCGGGTCGTCGAGCACGATGGGCTCCGCCTCGGCCCGGGCGAGTGATACCGCGGGGATCGCTTCGATCGGAATGCCGTCCGCTCCGGGATCGAGGCGCAGACGTGGCGCGCGAGCCGCCGGTGCCGGCGGTCGCACCGAGGCCTGCGGTGGTCGCACCGGCGTGTCGGGAATCACGGACAAGCGCGGTGGCGGCGGTGGCAACGTGCCGGTTCGGGACTTGGCGCGCGCGCCGGGCGTTCCGGGCGGATCGAGGCGTACGAGGCCGGCACGCGCGAGCGCCGCAATTTGTGGCGCGACAGCTGGAACTCTCGCGAGCACGGACGAGATCACCGGGCGCTCGCTCGTCTCGCCGAATGCGGCCCAACGCTGCGCCGGCTCGCGCAACGGGCTCTCGAGCCAGGTGAGCCGGTGGTTGATGTTCATGCCGACGACCGAGGCGTCACTGTCGAAGGCGAGGCGCGCGAGACTGTCGAGCACGAACGGCAGCAGCGGGTGGCTGCCGCTGTTGGCGGCAGGAGTGAGTGCCCCGAGGTCGGGCAGCGGCTCGTGCTGCTGCGCGGACAAGCGCAGCGCGCGCACCCAGCGATCGAGCCACAGCGACCGCTTGTGCGTGTGCAGATCGTGCTTGGTCAACGCGGTGCGCGCGACCAGTGCCTCTTCGACGGATCCGCCCGGTAACGAGTCGAGCCTCGCCGCATTGCGCGCCAGCGCCACTTCATCGTCGGTGAGGCGACCGGAGGCCACCAAGAATGCGCCGAGATCCGGATCGTCGGCGCCCGGCGTCACGTCGCACAGCTCGCCGTCGACCACGAAGAGAGTGCGTCCACCGAGCGTGAGCGAGCCGCTCGCGCGTCGTTCTGCCAACTGAAGCAGGAGCTTGGCCGAAGGACTCACCGCAAGAGGCAGGACGTCCATAGAAGCGCCACGATATCAGGGCCAACCGGCGCACGACAGGGCCCGTGAGGGCGTGGACGACTCCAGCACGATCCAAGCACGACTGCGGCCCAGTTCAGCGGATCGTCAGCGAGTAGGGCAGCGCGGCGAACGTCCCCGACTGGCCGGAGAGCAAGGCGATGACCAGGCCCGGGCCTTCCGGCATGGCGACGGCTTGCTTGAGCGCGTTGGCGGCTAGAGCGCGCGCGTCGCTACCGGAGAACGTGGAGGCGATGCGCTGCAGCATCGAGCGATGCTTCGGCCACAGCTCGACGGTCGCATCCGCGCCAAGCCCGGCCTTCGTGCGTGCGTGATCGAGCGCGGTTGCGAGCCCGCCGAGTTGATCGACCAGGCCCCCTTCCTTGGCGCGCCTCCCGCTCATGATCCGACCTTCGACCATCGGCGCGAGCGCAGCCTGCGACAGGTGTCGGCCTTCGCTGACGCGTGCCAGGAACGTGTCGTACGTCTCCTCCATGGCGCCTCGGATTGCGACGCGCTCGCTGTCGCTGAACGGGTGGGCGACGCTCATCCAGCCCGAGTTCTTGCCGCGCTCCAGCTCCACGACGTGCACGCCCAGGCGCTTGGCCAAGTCCTCGACGACGATCTTGCCGCCCACCACGCCGATCGAGCCGACCAGGCTCGTGCTCTCGGCCAGGATCTCCGTGCCCGCGCACGCCACGTAGTAGCCGCCGGATGCGGCCATGTCGCCCACCGAGACGATCACGGGCTTGCGCTTGGCAACGCGGCGCACCGCATGCCACATACGGTCGCTCGCGAGCGCCGAGCCGCCGGGCGAGCTGATCCGCAGCACCACCGCGAGCACGTCGGCGTCGTCCGCGAAGCGGTGCATCGCCTTGATGAACGGGCCGGCGTTCACACCCGAGCCGCTGTCTTCTTCGTCGTTGCCGATCGTGCCGGACAAGTAGGCGAGCGCGATGCGCTTGCCGTGCGGGTGCTCGTCGCCGCCGCCGCCCGACAGGGTCTTCAGCATGTCGAAGAGGCCTTTCGGCTCTGTGTCGCTGTGATCGGGAACGATCACCACCGTGTCGGCGCCGGCTGCCTGTTTCGCATGAGCGCGCGCTTCGTCGTCGAAGGCGATGGCGTCGACCAGGTGCAACCGCAGTGCGGTCAGCGGCGACTGCGGACCGGCCTCGAGCGCGGCGGCCAGCGCGGCTGCGTCGAGCTTGCGATTCTTCGTGACGGCGTCCGCCACCTCGCTCTGCAGGTCGTCCATCAGGGCGCCCAGCGTTTCCTGGACTTCCGGTGGCATGTCGCTGCGGGTCAGACCGTCAGCTGCACCCTTGAACTTGCCGACCTGCATCAGATCGGCGCGAATCCCAAGCAGCTCCAGGAAGTCGCGCGCGTACACGACCTGCGCGTGCACGCCGACCAGACTCAGCATGCCCGTCGGCGTCATGCTGATGCGATCGCACACGCTCGCCAAGAGCGCGTACCCGACGTTGTCGGTCTCTTCGAAGTAGCAGTGCACGGGCTTGCCGGCTTTGCGCACGGCCAGCAGCTTCTCGCGCAGCTCGGCGCTGCGAGCCCAGGCGCCCGTGAACGGGCCGACCTGCAGGAACAGGCCCTTCGCGCTCGGCTCCGTAGCGATCTCGCCGATGCGATCGAGCATCTCGCGGTGCGAATAGCGCGTCGAGCCGAGCAGGCCCTCGCTCTGATCCTCGGGTGAAGGCTCGCGCAGCACCAGCTCGCGCAGCTCTTTGCCGTCTTTGTCCTCGCGCGCCGGCTTGTGTTTCGGTTGATCCGGGTTACCGCCGCAGCTGCTCGTGCATGCCAGGAACAACGAAGCGACCAGGAAACGAGTGGGAAGGCAGCGCGCGATCATGATGGTCCGGCCATTGTAGGGCCTCTGGCGCTCAGCGCGACCCCAGCTCGGCGTTCAAACGCTCGACCTGGGTGCGCGCGATGCTGCTGCGCGGGCCGTTCGGGTCGCGTGACAGATACCCCTGGTATGCTTTCAGGGCATCGCGCGGGCGGTTCAGCCTACGGTACGCGTCGCCCAGGCCGATCAGCGCCTCGAGATTGCCGGCGTGCGCTGCAGGCAGGAAATGCTCGACCGCGAGCTGCGCGCGACCCTTCTCGAGCGCGACGTAGCCCAGGCCCGTGTGCGCTTGCGCCGAGCTCGGGCGCATGAAGAGCGCTTGCTCGAACATGCGCTTGGCCGCAGAGACCTCCCCCTGTTCCATGAGCTGCTGGCCCCGAACGATGCACGCTTCCGGCGAGAGCGTCTCGGGCGCCTGGTTCGGATCCGCCTGCTTCTTGTCTTTGTGGGTTTCGTCGCTCGCCGCGTCGCTGCCGGCGTCTGCCGCCGTCGGCGGCGAAGGCGCGATTTCGATCTCTTGCTGCACCGCGAGCACGCCCGGATGGCTGCGATCGCGCGTTTCCACCACGCTCAGCTGATAGCGCGCGCCGGCGAGGTCTCCGTCCGCCACGAGGCAGCGCGCGAGCAGAAGCCGCGCGCGGATCAGCTCAGGCTCTTGGGCCACTGCGGCCGATGCGATCTTCACGCCGCTGCGCAGGTCGCCCTGCGCTTCGTCGATCGCGAGCAGCGCCGACACGCGCAGCGTCTCGCCGCTCGGCGTGGTGTCGGTCGCCCGCGCTCGGTCCAGCTCGCTGCGCGCCGCGACCAAGTTGCCCGTCAGCCGCAACGCATCCGCCAGCGCGATGGACGCCTCTTCGTCCCCCGGGTTCTTGCGGGCCGCCGTCTCCGCGTAGCGCTTCGCCTGCTCGGCGAGCTGGCGTTCCTCTTTTTCGAGCGCGACCATCTCCGAGCGCCGGTCGAGATCCTTCTGCCCTGTGTTCCGTGTCTGCAGGAAGTGCAGCTTGAACAGCAGCTCTTGGCTCCAGACCGAGTACACGCGCGAGACCGAGCTCAACAGGTGCGGATCATTCTCGTGGAACGCCAGTGCCTTCACGTAGTCGGTGATCGCGTCTTGGAAATGCTGAATGCGGTGCGTTGCCAGCGCAGAGTCCGCGCGCGCCACGAACTCCGCGGTCGGATCGAGCGGCGGCGGCGGCGTCATGCGCTCGACCAAGCGCGGCCACAGCAGAAACCCTCCGACGGCGGAAGCCGAGCACAACAGGATCAGCGACCCTAGCCACGCATACGAGCGGCGCGGTGCCTCGCGCGGTGCCTCGCGCGGTGCCTCGTTCGGCGCCGGTTGGTCGTTCACCACGGCTTGCCGGCGTGAGGTCGTGGCGGCGTCGAGAGCCGCACCGGATGCGGGCTCGCTGGCGGCTGGGCGAGACGTTTGCAGCGCGCTCGCAGCCGGTGCGTGTGCCGGCGCAGCTGGCGGTGCCTGCTCGCGCACGTCCGCGCGCCCATTGAGGTCGACCTCGTTGCCCAGCGTCTCGAAGCGCGAGTTGCGGCGTGGTCGCGTGCTCGGGCTCGACGGCGGCAGGGATCCAACGCCGCGCGGTAGCACGGCCGGTGCGTCCTGGCCCTGCGCGTTGTTGAGGCCGAGATCAGGCGGAGATCCCGTGCGCCGTCTCGACCGTTCCGAATTGGGTTCGCGCTCCGGGAAGAAGCCTCGCAGCTCCTCGATCTCGCCAATCTTCTTCCAGGCCTTGCCCGTGCGGGAGACCTCGTCTTCACGCGTGAAGGCGCCTTCGCCGATCATGCGGGTGAGGTCGGCGAGCGAGCCCAGGGCCTGAGACGTGCCGTCCGCCCGGCGCACCGTCCAGGGATGCGCCTCGGCGGCTTCCGCGCTCGCCGCCGGCGCGTCCGCTTGCGTGTCCTGCTTCCAGACCTTGAAGAGATGCCCGCATTGCGTGCACTTGACGGTCGTACCGCGCGTCGAGACCAGAGCCTCTTCGAACTCGTAGTCGGTACCGCAGCGGTCGCAAGTGACATCCATCGGGCGTCGCCGCGCGAGATCCTGCGCGTTCGCCCGCGCAGGGTCAAATGCAACTCGCCCGGCGCGAGAATCCTACCCGAAGAGTACGTCGGTGTGTGCGTCGCGCGTCACTGCGAGCGGTTCAGGTATGCTGCGCAGCATGGAACGCAAGGCCTTTGTCCGCTGGACGCCCGCGCTGCCGCTGCAAGCGGCGATCGAGCACACCTTGCTCGCAGCGACGGCCACGCCCGCGATGATTGATCGACTGTGCGCCGAAGCCCGCACGTACGCGCTGTTCGGGGTGTGCGTGAACCCGGTCCACGTGCTGCGGGCCGCGAAGCTCCTGGCCGGCACCGAGGTCACGCTGGTCAGCGTGGTCGGCTTTCCGCTGGGTGCGAATACGCGCGCGGCCAAAGCGTTCGAGTGCGAGCTCGCGGTGCGCGAGGGGGCCCACGAGATCGATATGGTGGTGGACCTCGGTGCGCTCAAGGCGGGCGACCGCTACGCCGTGCGTGAGGACATCGCCTCCGTGGTGAAGGCTGCGGGGGATCGGCCGGTGAAAGTGATCCTCGAGACCGCGCTGCTGAACGAGGGCGAGAAGCGCCTCGGTTGTGCGATCGCCGAGCAAGCGGGCGCGCGCTTCGTGAAGACTTCGACTGGCTTCGCGAGCGGCGGAGCCACCGTACAGGACGTGGCGCTGCTCCGCGAAGTGGTCGGGGATCGCATGGGCGTGAAGGCTTCTGGCGGGATTCGCGACGTAGACTTCGCGCGGCAGCTCCTCGCCGCAGGTGCCGATCGGATCGGCACGAGCGCGGGAGCACTCTTGGCGACCGCGGCTGCGAAGCCCGCGCGCTGAGGAGCGCTTGCGGGCGCGTGGGTCAGAAACTATGGTGGTGCCACTATGGCTATTCCCCTCATCTCCGAGCAGGAATTCGAGCGTGAAGTATTGCAGGCCAGCGTGCCGGTGCTGGTG
Organism: Sandaracinaceae bacterium; assembly: GCA_017881055.1. GTDB lineage: Bacteria > Myxococcota_A > Polyangia > Polyangiales > JAFGIB01 > JADGRF01. The sequence continues at coordinate 29,997 of JADGRF010000077.1, read as the reverse complement.
GACCTGTACGCCGACTGGTGTCAGCCCTGCAAACAGCTGACGCCGATCCTGGAGCAAGTTGCGCTGGAGCTCTCCGGCAAGCTGAAGATCGTGCGTGTCGACGTCGAGCAGAGCCCGCTCTTGGCGCGCTCGTTTCGTGTGCAGTCGATTCCGATGCTCGTGCTGATCGCCCAGGGCAGGCCCGTGGATCAAGTCGTTGGCTTGGTCGACAAAGCCGCGTTGCTGCAGATGGTGCAGCCGTTCTTGCCGGCTGCTGCCGACGAAGTCACGCCGAAGGATCTGCAGCAGCTGCTGCTGGCGAAACGTGCCGTGCCGGTGGATGTGCGCGAGCCCGCGGCGTTCGGTCGCTATCGCATTCCTGGCGCCGTCAACATCGCGAAGGCAGACATCGCTGCGCGCGTCGCCGAGCTCGTGCCACAGGACGGTCGCTTGCGCGTGCTCTACGGGCGCACGACCGACGACGCGAAAGAGCTCGCGGAGAAAATTCGCGCGGGTGGGGTCGACGTGGCGTTTCTGGTCGGAGGCTTTTTGCACTGGGAGGCCGACGGTCTCGAAGTGGAGCGGGGATGAAGCGCTCGCTGCCCACCGCGCAAGCGCGTGGTCGTGCGTCGGCGGGTCCGCACGCCGGATCCATTCCGCCGCCGGTCGAGCGTGAGACGCCTTCGCAGCACGTGATCTCGGTCGCGCAAGCAACGACGGGCGCGGCCGCGAGCGTGTTTGCGGCGCAGCTCGTGGCAGCGCTCGTCGCAGAAGGTATTGCGGTCGCTGCGCTCGTGACGACCGACGACGTGCACGCGGATGCCCAGGCAGCGCTGGCCGCGCTAGTCGATGCCGGTGCGCGCGACAGCGCCTGGGTGCGCATACCTCGGGATGCTGCGAAAGCCGCCTTGGCGCGTGCGCTCGTTCGCTTCGCGCCGGACGCTTGGGTCGTGGTGCTCGGCAACGCGCTGCCAATCCTCTATCACCCGCTGTTTTGCGCGCTCGTCAGCACGCCGCACTCGACTCATCTTCCAGACGCGCGGGTACTTGCACCGCTCACGGAGCTGCAGGTCTCGGCGCCCACGGCCAAGCTCGCGAGCGAGATTGCGAAGCTGCTCGTGCAACGTGTCCGCGAAGCGGGATAGTGGCGTGCGCCGTGACGTGACACATCGGACAATCCCCTTGTTCGCTGTTCGGCCACCGGCTAGCTTCCTCGCACCCAAGTCATGACTGATCAGCCCTATTTCCCTGGTTTGGCCAACGTACCGGCCGCTGAATCCAGTGTTTGCTACCTCGATGGCAGCATCGGCAAGCTTCAGTACCGCGGCTATCCGATCGAAGTGTTGAGCGAGAAGAGCACCTACGAAGAGGTCGCCTATCTTCTGCTGTTCGGCAAGCTGCCAACGCGTCCGGAGCTCGAGAGCTTCGACGCCGAGCTGCGGCGTGATCGCACGATCAAGTTCCGCATCATCGACATGCTCAAGCTGCTGCCCGAGAGCGGGCACCCGATGGACGCGCTGAGCGCTGCCGTCGCTGCCATGGGCATGTTCTATCCTGGCGATCACGTGAACGATCGCGCGTTCTTGCGCGAGTGTGTCGTGCGCTTGGTCGCGAACTTCCCGACGGTGGTCGCGGCCTGGGGTCGCATCCGCAACGGCGACGACGCGATTCGTGCCCGGCCCGATCTCGGTCACGCCGCGAACTTCTTGTACATGCTCACGGGCGAAGAGCCCGAGCCGTTGATCGCGCACACGATGGACGTCGCGCTGATCCTGCATGCCGAGCACCAGATGAACGCCTCCACGTTCAGCGCGCGCGTCACCGGCTCGTCGCTTGCTGATCCGTACGCGGTTGCCTCGGCGGCGGTCGGCACGCTGTCGGGTCCTCTGCACGGCGGCGCGAACGAAGAAGTGCTCAAGATGCTGCGCGAGATTCCGGACGGCAAGCCCAGCACCGTGCGCGCGTGGGCGGAAGACCGGCTGGCACGCAAAGACAAGATCAGCGGCTTCGGCCACCGCGAGTACAAGGTGAAAGATCCGCGCGCGACGATTCTGCAGAAGCTCTCGCAGCGCGTGTTCGAGAAGCACGGCTCCACGCCGCTCTACGACGTCGCGACCGAGCTCGAACGCCAGATGGCGGAGCTTGTGGGCCACAAGGGCATCTACCCGAACGTCGATTTCTACAGCGGCATTCTGTACGAGAAGATGGGCATCCCGAGCGATCTGTTCACGCCGATCTTCGCGATCGCGCGCGTGGCAGGGTGGCTCGCGCACCTGTTGGAGCAGCTCGAGAACAACCGCATCTTCCGGCCGAGCCAAGTGTGGACCGGCAAAGCGGATCGCGAGTTCGTGACGATGGACAAGCGCTGAGCGCGGGCGCCAGCGAAGGCGGATCGCGACGTGGATCGCAGCCCAGGCGCCCCTGTTTAATGCTCGCTGACGGTCGGCGGGAGCGGCAGCTTCCCGTCGGTGAGCGGCATGCGCATGATGATCTTGTCCTTCAGGCCGGCGCTGACGTGCACGCGCATGTCGGCGTCGACGATCACCACGTCCATCGGTCCGCCGCCGGGCACGGTCTTCAACTTCGACAGCGTCTTTTCCGCGCCCATGATGAACATCGCCGTGTCCACGGCATCGCCGTAGAAGCCGGAGTTGCACACGACAGTCACCGACGTGGTGTGTTGCACCGGCATGCCGGTCTTGAGATCGATGATGTGGTGCCAGCGCCTTCCGTCGCGGAAGAACGCGTGCTCGTAGTCGCCGGAAGTCGAGATCGACGCATCCGTCAGCTCGAGGAACGCGAAGTAGTCGTTCATGCGCGGATGCTGAATGCCGACGCGCCAGTTGCGCTCGCCCTTCTTGCCGTGCACGAGCACCTGACCGCCGCCGAAGATCATGTAGTTCTGTAGACCGGCTCGTTGCAGGATCGCCGCTGCGCGATCGAGCGCGTACCCTTTCGCAATGCCGCCCGTGCCGAGGCGCATGCCTTTTTTCTCGAGAAACACGGTCTGCTTCTTCTCGTCGACGCGGATGCGCTTGTAGTCGATCAGCGGCAAGCGCTCGGCTAGCTCAGCGGCGGTCGGCACGCGTTCTTCGCCCGGGCGAAACGTGTAGAGGTCGTGCAGCACGGCCCACGACAAATCGAACGCGCCGTCGCTCCAAACGGACGTCTCGTTGGACACCTTGATGTTCGCGAGCGTGTCGGGACCGACCTTTACCGGGTGCAGGCCCGCGGCGGCGTTGATCTGGGAGATCTCGCTGTCGGGGCGCCACTCGGACAGCACGCTCTCGAGGCGGCGCATTTCCGTGAATGCGGCCTCGATCGCGGGTCCGGCTTTTTCCTCGGGCTCGCCCACCACGAAGATCTTGATGATGGTGCCCATCATCTCGGTGCTGCGCTCGACATGCACGAGCTCGGGTGGTGCGGGTGGCTCCGCCGCTGTGCTCGGGGCAGGCACGGGCGGCAGCCTTGCGGTGTCCTTTGGCGGTGCGGCAGCTGGCGCGGGCGTCGTTGCCAGCGGCTTGTCGTCCGCGTTGGTGCGGCACGCGCATGCGAGCGACAGCGCCATGAGACAGGCCACCGCACCCGCGAGCGCGAAGGCCGTAGCGCGCGTGCTGCGGAGACGAGGAGTGGGGCGGGCAGGTTTCATAGCGAGGTTGCGCTCGCGTGCTGCGGTAGTGCGCGCGGCGGCGCTATGCTAGACGGAACGCCTCGCATCTTCCATCGCACGCCATGCAAGCTCGGCCGATCCTCGCGACCCTGATCGTTTTCGCCGGCCTGTGTGTGCCCGGCCGGTGTGTACTCGGCGTGGGCGACTCCGTTGCTCGTGCGATCGGCGATGGCACCGACATCGAGCTACGCACCGTCGAGTACGCCGGCGCTGACGCGAGCTTGCATCCGACCGCGATGAAGCGCTTGGCCTGGGAGGTCCGGCAGCGCACGAGCGTGTCGACGAAGCTGGAGCCGACGCGCATGCGCCTCTCCGACCCGCGCGTATTCGAGAGCCCGTTCTTGTACTGGACGGGCGCGAACGCGTTTCCTGCGCTGTCTCCGGCGGAGCTATCGGGCTTGCGTCGCTTCGTGGAGTTCGGCGGTTTTCTGTGGATCGACGACGCCGCCCCCGATGCGCCGTCCGGCGAAGCCCAGGATGTGCGCCCGTCGGGCTTCGATGCGTCGGTGCGTCGTGAGCTCGGGCGTGCCTTCGGCACGAGCGCGTTGATCAAGCTGCCGGGGACGCACGTGATCTACCGTTCGTTCTACCTCGTGCAGCATCCTACGGGGCGCGCGGCCTCCGGCGACTTCCTCGAAGCGATCGAGCGCGCCGGCCGCGTGGCAGTCGTATACAGCCGTCACGACATCGGCGGTGCGCTCGAACGCGACAACGTCGGGCACTACGACTTCGCGATGCCAGCCAGCGATCGCGAGATGGCGTTCCGTACGGCGGTGAACTTCGTGCTCTACGCGCTCTGCCTCGACTACAAAGACGATCAGGTGCACGCCCCGTTCATCCTGCGACGCTGGGCGGGGCGCCCGTGAGCGAACGCGTGGGTTCTGCGGGGTTGCGCTTCGCCTCGGGCCTGCCGTCGTGGCTCGTGATCGCGCTCGCGTGTGCGCTGCTCGCGCTCGTGGTGCTGGCGTTTCGCGAGCACGCCACGCTCGCGAGCGTGCGGCGTCGGCGTGTGCTCGATGCCCTGCGCATCGCCAGCGTGCTCGCTGCGCTCGCGCTCATGCTGCAACCGCAGTGGAGCCGCGAGCGCGTGGAAGAAGTGCAGGGGCGCCTGGCCGTGCTGCTGGATGCCTCCCGCAGCATGTCGGTGCGCAAGGGAGACAAGACCCGCACCGCGGAAGTGTCCGAAACGTTGAGCCGCGCATTCGACCGCGCCAAGCAAAAGCCCAGCCTATACACGTTCAGCGACGAGCTCGCTCCCGCCACGCGTGCGGCGCTTTCCGACGAGACCCTGGCGAGCGGCGACGACACGCGCATCGCGCACGCGCTGGCGTCGTTGGTGGCAGACGACCGTGAGCTCGGGGCGGTGCTGCTGGTCACCGACGGCGCGGACAAGAACGCCGCCGGCTTGCCCGCAGCGCTCGCGCGGCTCGGCGTGCGCGTGCATACGCTGGCTACTGGCAGTGACGCCGAGTTGGACGACGCCTCCATCGTCACGCTGCAAGCCGACTCGGTCGCGTTCCTGCGCGAGCCGGCGCAAGTGCAAGTGCACGTGCGCGCAGCCAGCTCCCAGAAAGGTCCGCTGCCGATCACGCTGCGTCAGGGCTCGATCGTGCTCAGCGAGACCGACGTGGAAATCGGCGCAGACGGCAGCGGCGTCGCGAACCTCTCCTTCACGCCGACGCGGCTAGGCCGCGCTGCGTACACCGTGTCGATCCCCACGGCCTCGGACGATCCAGTGCCGCAGAACAACCAGCGTGCGTTCCTGGTGCGTGTCGTGCGCGAGAAGCTGCGCGTGCTGTTGGTCTGCGGCGAGCCCTCGTGGGATGCGCGGTTTCTGCGCGCGCTGCTCAAGGGCAACCCCGCAATCGACCTGATCACGTTCTTCATTCTGCGCACCCAGAACGACAACAGCATGGCTCCGCCGGGCGAGCTGTCGTTGATCCCGTTTCCAACTGACGAGCTGTTCGAGCAGCACCTGGGCAGCTTCGATCTCGTGATTTTTCAGGACTTCGATTTTGGTCCGTACCAGATGGGTCGCTACCTGCCGCACATCCGCGACTACGTGATGAACGGCGGCTCGTTCGCGATGCTCGGTGGGGCGCGCAGCTTCGGTGCCGGCGGCTATCAGGGCACGCCGATTGCGGATGTGCTGCCTGTGGACATCGTTTCGGGCGAGCACACCGTGGATCTCGCGCAGTTCGCGCCGCAGCTGGTGGCGGAGGCAACGCATCATCCGCTGGTCGAGCTGGCGCCGCGCTTGTCCGACAACATTGCGGCCTGGGCGGGCCTTTCGCCGCTCGTGGGCGTGAACCTCGTGGCCGGCGCGCGCGAGGGTGCTCAGGTTCTGTTGCAGCACCCGAAGATCACGGGGCAGAACGGCGAGCCGATGCCGGTGCTGGTCGCAGGCAATGCGGGTCGCGGTCGCAGCGTGGCGTTGCTGAGTGATTCGTCGTTCCGCTGGGGCATCACGACGGGAGGACGCACGGGCGACACCTCGGCGTACGAACGCTTCTGGGATCGCACGCTGCGCTGGCTCGGACGCGACCCTCTGCTCGATCCCGCGCAAGTGTCGACCGATCGCGAGCGCTACGGTCCGGGCGCAAAGCTGCGCGTGACCGCGTATCTACGCGACACGCGCTATCGCGTGCTGGCCCAGCATGGCTTTCGTGTGGTGCTCCGCAGCGACGACGGCCAGTTGCTTCGCGAGCTTCCGATCACCAGCGACGCGGAGGGGCACGCAACGGTCGAGCTGGCCGCGCCCACGGTCGCGGGCGCGTACACGATCGCAGTGCGTGATGAAGGCAGCAGCGACGCGCTCGCCGAGGAGTCGTTCGTGGTCGAGGCGGGTGGCGACGAGCTCGCCGACCCGCGCGCGCACCCCGAGCTGCTGCGCAAGATCGCAGAAGCCACGGGCGGCCACTCGTTCGATGCCGGCGCGGAGCTCTCGTTCGACGATCTGCCCAGCACGCGCTCGCACACCCTCGGCACCGACGTCTACGCTCCGTTTGCCACGCCATGGTTCTTCGCCTGCTTCGTGGCGTTGATCTGCAGCGAGTGGTGGCTGCGACGGCGCTTCGGGTTGAGATAGTTACTTGCCGGGGCAGTAGCTCGCCAGGCTGTTTCTGACCGCGATGTTGAATGCGCCGTTCACGTCGATGGGGGTGCCGGTCTCGCCGCTGCAACGCGTGAGCGTGAGCAGAAAGCGTGCGGTCACTTGCTGGGTGCTGTTCAGCGTGAGATCGGGCACGTCGGGAAACACCAGCTGACCCGTGGCGCCGGAGCATGTGCCCCACGTGCCGGTCGTCGTAGGATCGCTGCTGAGCGACCTGGGGCGCGTGTAACGCACGCGCACGCCACGGTTGTCCGGCTCGGGCAAAAGGATGTTCTCGCCGATCACGAGCGAGGCATCGTCGAAGGCGCTCTTCGAGATCCAGATCTGCAGCTTGTGTCCGTTGCTGGCGCTGCAGGTGCCACCCGCCAGCTCGATCAAGAGCTGCGGATCGCTGCAGCCGTTGGTCCAGGTTGCGCTCTCGCGCGTGATCACGAAGTCGGCCGGCGCCGTAGCGCCGCTCGGACGTGTATCGACGGTCATGTCCTCGTTGGCTGCGGCGACCGGATCGACTCTCCGGCACGGCAGCGCAATGTCCGTGACGAGGACGCCAGCATCGCTCAGAGCGCCTGCCTCGCCGGGGCTCGTACCCGAGTCGTCTCCGTGGGCTGCCGCGGCATCTTTCCCCGAGCCACGGGCCGCTATGTTCCCGGCGCCGTCGCCGCCCGGACTCGCGGGTGCCGTGATCTGATTCTTCGAGCACGCGCCAAGCACGAGCAGCGCGGCACAAAGGGAGGCTTCCGCCAAGCGAGTCTTCATCGCCAGCCATCATAGCGCAAAAACCTAGGGGGCTTCCCAACCCGCGGAAATGGCGTATGTACCGCTTCCATGCGCGCCATTCGCATCCGTGGTGCTCGCACCCACAACCTGCGCAGTCTCGACTTGGACATCGCGCCGGGCTCGTTCCTGGTTGTCACGGGGCCATCGGGCGCCGGCAAGTCGTCGCTGGCGTTCGGTACGCTGTACGCCGAGGGCCAGCGTCGGTATGTCGAGAGCTTCAGCGCATACGCGCGGCAGTTCCTGGAGCGCTTGGCGCGACCGGACGTGGACAGTCTGGAACCCGTGCCGGCCGCGATCGCCGTAGATCGCCGTGCGCAGGTCAAGACCAGCCGTTCCACCGTTGCCACGCTGACCGAGCTGCACGACTACGCGAAGCAGCTGTGGTCGGTCGCGGCGGAGCTGTGGTGCACGCAGTGCGGCGAAAAGGTGCACAGCCATTCGCCGCAGAGCGCCGCGAGTCATGTATTGGAGACACTACCGGGCGAGCGCGTGGTCGTGACGTATCCGATCGCGGTGTCCGACGCCGAGCACTACCTCGGAGTCCGCGATGCGCTTGCGCGCGATGGCTATCGTCGGCTTTGGCACGAAGGCGCGGTGCACGAGCTCGACCAGCTGAGGCCGAGCGAGCTGCTGGGTGAAGCGCCCGTCGCTGCGAAGAAAAAGAAGGGCGCGAAGCAGGCGGCAAGTGCAGCGCCCGCAACCGCCGCCACGCTGCGCGTGATCACGGATCGAGCCGAAGCCAAGCCCGCCGAGCGCTCTCGTCTGACCGAAGCGCTCGAGGCGGCGTTCACGCGCGGCTCCGGCAAGGTCGAGGTCTTCACGCCCGCAGGCCGCGCGCTCACGTTCTCGCGCGGATTGCGCTGCGACGGTTGCGGCGCGGAGTACAGGCGGCCCACGCCGGGCTTGTTTTCGTACAACAGCCCGATCGGTGCGTGCGACGCATGTCGCGGCTTTGGCCGCGTGATCGACGTCGACTGGGCCAAGGTCTTCGCCGACCCGAGGAAGACCATCGTCCAGGGCGCCGTGAAGCCGTGGTCCGGCAAAGCGACCGTCTGGGAACGCAAGCTGCTCACGCGCTACTGCACGCGCGCGGGCATCCCGCTCAACGTTCCGTTCGAGCAGCTGTCGGCTGAACAGAAGACGAGCCTGATCGAAGGCGACGGTGGCGGCTGGAAGAACGGCTATCCCGGCCTGCGTCGCTGGTTCAAGTGGCTCGAATCGCGCGCGTACAAGATGCACGTGCGCGTCATGCTCTCGCGCTATCGCAAGTACGTGGAGTGCGGTGCCTGCAACGGCACGCGCTTCAAGCCCGAGGTGCTCGGCTACAAGCTCGCGGGTCACACGCTGCCGCAGCTCTACGCGCTCTCGGTTCGCGATGCGCATGCGTTCATGCGCGGGCTCGCGACCACGCACGCACCGCGCGATCCCGCGCACGCCCAGGTGTTGGCCGAGTGCAGCTCGCGCTTGGCCACGCTCGAAGCCGTCGGCCTCGGCTACCTGTCGCTCGATCGCACGGCGCGCACGCTCTCCGGGGGCGAGCTGCAGCGCGTCTCGCTCACGAGCGCGCTCGGCGCCGAGCTGACCGGTACGCTGTTCGTGATCGACGAGCCCACCGTGGGCCTGCATCCGAGCGACGTCGCTGCGCTCTTGCCGGCAGTTCGCAGGTTGGCCTGTGCGGACAACATCGTGGTCACGGTCGAGAGTGACGAGTCGTTCGTGCTCGGCGCCGACCGCGTGATCGAGCTAGGGCCTGGCGCAGGCGATGCCGGCGGCAGCGTGGTCTTCGACGGCACGCCCGACGCGCTGCGACGCGCGGACACGGCGACTGCGCGTTGGCTCGAGCACGGCCTCGAGGGCTTTACGCGCGCGGAACGCCGCAGCTCGGAGCGGCAGCTCGTGCTGCGTGGGGCGAGCGGCAACAACCTGAAGAGCGTCGAGCTCAGCATTCCGCTCGGCACGCTGACCTGCGTGACCGGCGTGAGCGGCTCGGGCAAGAGCAGTCTGATCCTGGATACGCTCGTGCCGGCCGTAGCGAATGCGCTCGGCGACGGCAGCATGACGCCGCTTGCGTTCACGGCCCTGTCCGGCATCGAGAGCATCAAGCAGCTCGTGTTCGTGGATCAAGGCGCGCTCGGGCGCACGTCGCGTGGCAATCCCGCGACGTATCTCGGCGCGTGGGACGCGCTGCGCAAGCACTTTGCGAAGCAGCCGATCGCAGTCGAGCGCGGGTACACCGCAGGACGCTTTTCGTTCAACGTCGCGGGTGGGCGCTGCGAAGCGTGCAAAGGCGAGGGCGCCGAGACCGTCGAGATGCAGTTCCTCTCGGACGTCACGTTCTCGTGCCCGCAGTGCGCCGGCAAGCGCTTTACGGGACCCGTGCTCGACGTGTGCGTGAACGGGAAGAATGTGGCCGAGGTGCTGGAGCTCACGGCGACGCAAGCGTGCGAAGTGTTCGCCGACAAGAAAGACATCGTCGCGCGCCTCCTGCCGCTCGTAGGTGTCGGTGCGGGCTATCTGCGCCTGGGCCAGGCGCTCAACACGCTGAGCGGCGGCGAAGCTCAGCGCTTGAAGCTGGCGGCTGCGCTGGCGGACGCCACCACGAACGCGCTCGTCGTCCTGGATGAGCCGACCGCGGGCCTGCACGCGCAGGACGTCGCACCGCTGCTACGCGTGCTCGATACGCTCGTGGAGCGAGGCAACAGCGTGGTCGTCGTCGAGCACGATATGCGGGTTGCGGCCGCCTGCGACCACGTGATCGATCTCGGTCCGGGTCCGGGTGCGCTCGGTGGAGAGATCGTCGTTGCAGGCACGCCTGAGCTCGTCGCCGAGTGCGCCGATTCGAAGACGGCGGCACCGCTGCGAGCTGCCCTGCGTGGGCGTACGAGCGCTGGTGCCGAACGCGCACCGGCGCCGCTCGGCTCGACTGCGCGCAGCACGGCGACGGCCGTGACCATGCCCGCGCCGAGCGGCGACGTGATCATGGTGCGCGGTGCACGCGAGCACAACCTGCGTAACGTGGATGTCGACATCCCACGCGAGCAGCTGGTGGTCGTGACCGGGCCGAGCGGCAGCGGCAAGAGCACGCTCGCGTTCGATGTGGTGTTCGCCGAATCGCAGCGCCGTTACTTGGAAACGTTATCGCCCTACGTCCGGCAATACTTGAAGCAGCTGCCACGCCCGGCGGTGGATCGAGTGGTCGGCACGCCGCCGGGTGTCTCGCTCGAGCAGCGCTCCACGGGCGGCGCAAAGAACTCTACCGTGGCTACGGTGACCGAGGTTGCCCACTACTTGCGCGTCGTGTTCGCGCGCGCGGGCCTCTTGCATTGTCCGCGCTGCGCGCTGCCGATTGCGCCGCGCTCGGTCGCTGCGCTGGCGGAGCACGCCCGCGCGCATTTCGGCCGCGCCACCGTGACACTGTTCGCGCCCGTCGTGCGCAGCCGTAAAGGCGCACACAAAGAGCTCCTCGCGCGCGCACGCCGCGATGGCCACACGCGCGCACGCATCGACGGAAAGCTCGTGGACGTGACGCCACGCATGTCGCTCGATCGCTATAAAGAGCACGATGTCGAGCTACTGATCGGCGAAGCGCGTGCAGGCAGCAGCGAGCTCGCCACGCTGCTCGAACGTTCGCTCACGCTCGGCGATGGCGCCGTGCGCGCGCTATCCGGCCGCGCCGAGCTGCTGCTCTCTAGCCGCCGCGCCTGCCCCAAGTGCGGCGATGGCTTCCCCGAGCTCGACCCACGCTTCTTCTCGTTCAACACCGCGCAAGGCGCCTGCCCCAAGTGCGAGGGGCACGGCTACCTCGAGCTGGAGAAGCGCGGTCGCGCCGAGCCGGAGCGCACGTTGTGCCCCGTGTGCCACGGCAAGCGCCTGTCCGGGCTCGCGCTGCACACCACGCTCGACGGCCAGCACATCGCCGACTACATGGCGCTCAGCATCACGGACGCCATCGCCCGTCTTGCACGCGTGAAGCTCGGCGAGCGGGACACGGCCGTGGCCGCGCTGCCGCTGCGCGAAGCTCAGCTGCGACTCTCGTTCCTCGAACGCGTCGGCCTCGCGTACCTCACGCTCGATCGTCCTGCGTGGTCGCTCAGCGGTGGTGAGCTGCAGCGCGTGCGCCTAGCAGCCCAGCTCGGCAGCGGTCTCACGGGTCTTCTGTACGTGCTCGACGAGCCAACCATCGGCTTGCACCCGCGTGACACGGATCGCTTGCTCGCGGCGCTGCGCGATCTCGTGGGCAAGGGCTGCTCGGTGCTGCTCGTCGAGCACGACGCCGAGACCATTCGCGCCGCCGATCACGTCATCGACGTCGGCCCGCACGGCGGTCATCAGGGCGGGCGCATCCTCGCGCAAGGCTCCCCCGCACAGCTCGCGGTCGATCCGGCATCGCTCACGTTCGCGTCGTTGGCGCGCCCGCTTGCAGCGCCCGAGACGCGTCGTCCGATCGATCGCAAGCAAGGTGTGCTGCTGACCGGCGCCTACGAGCACAACCTGCACGACGTCGACCTGTGGATCCCGACCAGTCGCTTCGTGGCGGTGACCGGCGTATCCGGCTCCGGCAAGAGCACGCTGGTGCGCGAAGTGTTCCTGCGCGCGGTACGCGACTCGCTCGGCCTCGTCGGTGAAACGCCAGGCGCGTTTCGCGCGCTGCGCGGCGTGAAGGCCTGGAAGCGCGCTGTCGAGATCGATCAGTCGCCAATCGGCCGCACGCCGCGCTCGGTGCCCGCCACGTACGTCGGCGTCTGGGACGAGCTACGCAAGCTGTACGCTGCGCTGCCCGAAGCGCGTGCTCGCGGCTACGACGCCTCGCGCTTCTCGTTCAACGTCGCCAAGGGACGCTGCGACATCTGCCAAGGGCAGGGCGCGACCAGCTTCGAGATGTCGTTCTTGCCGGAGGCGCTGGTCACCTGCGAAGCCTGCGACGGTCGACGTTTCGGACCCGAGACGCTCGCGGTCACCCTGCACGGCGTGAGCGCCGGTGACCTGCTCGAGATGGACGTGGCCGAGGTCGCGCAGCTGTTGGCTGCAGTGCCCAAGGTGCGGCGCCCGCTCGATCTGCTCGTACGTCTGGGCCTTGGCTACCTCAAGCTCGGTCAACCGTCGAACACACTGAGCGGCGGCGAAGCGCAGCGCTTGAAGCTCGTGTCGGAGCTCGCCCAGAGCGCCGGTGGTCCCACGCTGTACGTGATGGATGAGCCTACCACCGGCCTGCATCGCGAAGACGTGCGTCGCTTGTTGACGATCCTGCAGGAGCTCGTCGACCGCGGCGATACGGTCGTCGTGATCGAGCATCACCCCGACGTGATCATCGCCGCCGATTGGGTGGTCGACTTAGGGCCCGAAGGAGGCGCCGGGGGTGGCCGCATCGTTGCCGAGGGCACGCCGGAGGAGATCATGAAGGTCAGTGCCTCGCACACCGGCCGCATCCTCGCCCGCGAGCTAGGCCGCACCCGCAAAGCCGCGAAGACGCGCGCACCCCTCACTCTCGGCAAGTAGCGCAAAAACGACGTCGCCTGAAGTGCGAGACGCGAGCGAGGCGTCTTTGGTTTCGAGGAGCGCGCGCAGCGGACTCATGTCCGTGAGCACGCACCGCAGAAAGCAAAGACGGATCGCGAAGTGGATCGGGCTTCAGGCGGCGCCGTTTTCGATCTTCTGCACGAAGCGCTGAAACAAGTAGCGCGCGTCGTGCGGACCGGCGCTGGCTTCCGGGTGGTACTGCACGCTGAACGCGCCCGATTCCTTGTGCCGGATGCCTTCGCACGTGCCGTCGTTCAAGTGCAGATGCGTGAGCTCGCTCTTGCCTTTGAGTGAGTCGACGTCCACGCAAAAACCGTGGTTCTGTGTCGTGATCTCGATGCGCCCGGTCTCCAAGTCCTGGACCGGCTGATTGAGCCCGCGGTGCCCGAACTTCAGCTTGTAGGTGTTGCCGCCCAGCGCGAGACACAGGATCTGGTGCCCGAGACAGATCCCGAACATCGGCTTTTTGCCGATCAAGTCGCGCACGGTCTTGATGCCCTGCGTCACCGCTGCCGGGTCACCGGGACCGTTGGACAGAAACACGCCGTCCGGATTGCGCGCCAGGATGTCGCTTGCGCTCGTGGTGCCCGGCACGACCGTCACGCGACAGCCCGCTTCGACCAAGCAGCGCAGGATGTTCTGCTTCACGCCGAAATCGACGGCGACCACGTGGTATCGCGCGCCGTGCGCCTTACCCACAGTCCACGTCCCAGCGTTTTCAATCCACTCGTACGCGGTCTTTGTAGAAACCTGCGTGGTGAGATCCAAGCCCGTCATCGGCGGCGCAGCCTTAGCGCGATCGCGCAACGTCGCGGCGTCTTCCGTACCGATGGCGGCCATCTGCGCGCCTTGGTCGCGCAGGTGCCGCGTGAGCGCGCGCGTGTCGACGCCCGAGATGCCCACGATGCCGTGCTGCTTCAAGTACTCGTCGAGCGTCGCCCGCGCGCGCCAGTTGCTCGACAGCGACGACAGCTCGTGCACCACGAAGCCCGCCACGCGGGGACGCTCCGCCTCGTGGTCCTCCGCGTTGACGCCGGTGTTGCCTTGCTCGGTCGCCGTCATCGTCACGATTTGCCCGCAGTACGAGGGATCCGTGAGGACCTCCTGATACCCGGTCATGCCGGTGGTGAACACTGCTTCGCCGGTCGTGGTTCCTTCGGCGCCGATCGCCACGCCCGCGAAGGCGGTTCCATCGGCGAGCACGAGTTGGGCTTTTCTTGCGGTCTTTGCGGTCATGATTCGTGCGCTCAGGATTCGTACACCACGTTGCCGCCGACGATCGTCAGCACCGCCTTGCCCTGCACATCGCGGTTCAGGAACGGCGTGTTCGAGGAGCGGGAGCTTAGCTGCGCTGCCGAAATCGTCCAGCGGCGCTCGGGATCGATCACGGCGATGTCGGCGACGGCGCCTTCTTTGAGCGTTCCCCCCGGCAGCCGGCCAACCTTCGCGGGCGCGCTGGATAGCGTCTCGACCAAGCGCATCACCGAGAGCGAGCCATCGCGCACCAGGTCGAGCAGCACCGGCACGGCGGGCTCGAGCCCGATCATGCCAGGCGAGGCCGCGGCGAACTCGCAGTCCTTCTCGAGCGAGGAGTGCGGCGCGTGGTCGGTGGCAATGCAGTCGATCGTTCCGTCGCGCAGTGCTTCACGCAGCGCGGCGATGTCTTCCGGCTCACGCAGCGGCGGGTTCACCTTGCACGCGGTATCGAAGCCCAAGAGCGCTTCGTGCGTGAGCATCAAGTGGTGCGGCGTGACCTCGGCGCTCACCTGCATGCCGCGTGACTTGGCTTCACGGAGCAGGCGCACGGCACCCAGGCTCGACACGTGCGCGACGTGGTACCGCGCGCCCGTCAGCTCAGCCAGGATCAAGTCGCGTGCGACGATCACGTCTTCGGCGGCCCGCGGCCAGCCCTGCAGGCCGAGGCGCGTAGAGATCGTGCCCTCGTGCATCTGCGCGCCGGCGGTCAGGTCATGGTCTTCGCAGTGCTGCGAGAACAGCATGTCGAACGTGCGCGCATACTCGAGCGCCGCGCGCATCACGGCGGAGTTCATCACGCACTTGCCGTCGTCGCTGACGCCGATCGCGCCCGCATCGCGCAGATCGGCCATCTCGGTGAGCTGCTCGCCGTTCGACCCGACCGTCGCCGCCGCGAATGGGTAGAGCCGCGGCCCATTGGCTGCACGCCCGCGCGCCATCATCATCTCTGTGATGGCACGCGTGTCGTTCACTGGCTTGGTGTTGGGCATGACGCACACGCCCGTGAAGCCGCCCGCCGCCGCCGCCCGAAGGCCCGACGCGATGTCTTCCTTGTACTCGAAGCCGGGCTCGCGGAAGTGTGCGTGCAGGTCGATGAAGCCTGGGACCACCCAGTGCCCCTTGGCCTCGACCACACGAACCTTCTCGCCGCCCAGCCCTTTGCCAGCGTCGCGTCCAATACGCGTCACGCGTCCCGCTTCGACGACGACGTCTACGACCTCGTCGTACCCGCGGGCGGGATCGATGACCCGACCACCTCGAAGTACCAGCATGGCTTGCGCGAGTACGCGACCAGCCCCGCGGCTGTCAATGGCAACCAACGGGCGTGCGCGCGAAACCGCGGAGAGCCGCAGGCTTGCTCCGCGGGTATGTAAACCGCGGAGAGCCGCAGGCTGCTCCGCGGGTATGTAATTAAACGGCCTTGGCCATGTCTTCGGCAGCGGTGTCGCCGTGCTCGACGGCTTCGCCCGAAGCCCCCGGCGCGTTGACGAGGCCCACCGACGACTCTTCGCGGACCGGCCGAGCCTTCTGCTCGTTCACCTTCGACCGCATGGCCATGACCTTGCGACACAGGGAGGCGAACTCCTTGTGACGGGTTGCCATCGTCGGGGTGCCGCCGCGCAGCAGCGTCTGGACGATGAATTCGAGGACTTGGATCTCGCCTTCGGAGAAGCTGTTTGAGATACGCATGAAAAAGCATCTACCAGATCGTCGGCGAAGCGACAACGGGTGAAGTGCAATGTAGCGTCATAAAATGTCATGTCACGCGCAAGATCTTTCCATAACACACTGAAATTACGCAAGAATCCTCTTTCCAAAAAAAATCAAAAACGATCGCCGATCGTCGCGCTCCCAAAAGATTTCCCACACGATCGTTAGGCATCCGGCCCGATCTCTGCATTCGACGCGATCACACGCGACACCTCACCCGTGATCACGCGTGGCACGCATGATCCCCTCCGCTGCCGCCATCAGCTGCAGCCCTCCAACGAAGGGATCTCAAATGAGATCCCCCGGTCGCCGCCGTAGCGATCCCGAGCGGGGTGAACCGCGGATCCGCGGTTCGCTCAGTTCTTGTCCGACACCGTGACGCGACAGACTTCTTCGACGGTCGTCACACCATCCAGAATTTTATTAATCCCGGACATACGTAAGGTGTTGATGCCTTCAGCGATCATCTCTTGCTTGAGCTCTGCCGAAGAAGCGCCCTGAAGGACCATCTCCTTCAGACGGTCGGTCATGGGCATGACCTCGTAGAGCGCGATGCGGCCCTTGTAGCCGGAATCGCCGCAGGTACGGCAGCCGGAGCCCTTCATCAGGCGCGCGCCTTTGATCTGTTCCGGCGAGAAGCCTGCGATCTCGAGCGCGGCGGGATCGATCTCGGCCTCGACCTTGCACTCGACACAGATCTTGCGCGCCAGGCGTTGCGCCAGGATGCAGTTGACGGACGCCGTTACGAGGAACGGCTCGACGCCCATGTTCAAGAGACGCGAGATCGTGCCGGGCGCGTCGTTGGTGTGCAGGGTAGAGAGCACCAAGTGGCCCGTGAGCGCGGCCTTGACCGCGATTTCACCGGTCTCGAAGTCACGAATCTCACCGACCATGATGATGTCGGGGTCTTGGCGTAGGAACGAGCGCAGCGCGGCTGCGAAGTTCAGGCCGATGTCGTCGTGCATCTGCACCTGGTTGATGCCCATCAAGTTGTACTCGACGGGATCTTCAGCGGTGGAGATGTTGGTGGTGACGCGGTTCAAGTCGCTGAGCGCCGAGTAGAGCGAGGTGGTCTTACCCGAGCCGGTGGGGCCCGTGACCAGCACCATGCCGAACGGCTTGTGAATCGAGTGCATGAAGTCGGCGAGCGCTTTTTGCTCGAAGCCGAGCTTCGTCATGTCGAGCTGCAGGTTGCCCTTGTCGAGCAAGCGCATGACGATCTTCTCGCCCCAAATGGTGGGTAACGAAGACACGCGGAAGTCCATCTCGCGGCCCTTGCCGAGCTTGAGCTTGATGCGACCGTCCTGCGGCAAGCGGCGCTCGGAGATGTCGAGCGACGCCATGATCTTGAAGCGGCTCGAGATCGCGTTCTTGAGCTTCATCGGCGGATGCATCTCGTCGTGCAACACGCCGTCGATGCGGTAGCGCACGCGCAAGAGCTTCTCGTACGGCTCGATGTGGATGTCCGAAGCACCCTTCTTGATCGCGGACAAAAGCACCGCGTTGCACAGTCGAATGACCGGCGCGTCCTCGGACATCTTCTCGAGGTCGATCGAGTCGGAGTCCATGTCCTCCTCGGCGAACTCGATTTCTTCCTCGTCGAAACCTTCCATGATCTCGTCGTACGAGATGTTGGTTTCTTGCGAGTAGTAGCGCTCGATCGCCTCGACGATCGACGCCTCCGACGACACGACCGGCTCGACGTTGTAGCCGGTGGTGAATTTGATGTCGTCGATGGCGTGCAGGTTCGACGGATCGGCCATCGCCACGATCAGCGAGGAGCCAGCGCGCGAGACCGGGATGATCTTGTGCCGCTCGCACATCTCCTGCGAGATCAGCTTCAGTACGTCGGGATCGATCTCGTACTCTTTGAGGTCGACCGCCTGGACTTTGTACTGCTGCGAGAGGAAGTCGGTGATCTGCTCGTCCGAGATGAAGCCCATCTTGGCGAGCGCGTACCCGAGGCTGGTCCCGTCCTTGCGCTGGGTCTCTTGTGCCTTACGGAGCTGCTGAAGACTGATCAGCTTCTGGCGTACGAGTAGCTCGCCAATACGGTCGGAAGACATCGAGTGAGGTTCCGAAATTGAGCTGTGCATTGTCAAGCTGCATGCATTGAAACCGCCGCGTGGCGCGTGGCTTACACCACGAATTACTGCGATTTGATGAAGGTTGCGGGGGGCGATGTCTCACATGTGGTGGGGCCGCAGAAGTGTGTCGCGACGCGTTCGTGGGCTCCGCGCGCACCGTCCCCGGCCACGGTTCTCTCCGTCGCGTCTTGCCGCGGCCGGGCTGCCGGGTTAAGAGCCGTCCCGAGCTGAAACGCGAGTACGAGGAACCCCGTGGCGAACCCCAAGAAGCAGAAGTTCACGCCCAAAGACCCGGCCGACGCCCTGGCGCAGATCGAGACGCCGACGATTCGCTGGCAGGTCCTCGCACAGATCGCAGGCGGCTTCGCCGTGCTCTGGGTGACGGCGTTCATGGCCAAGCCGATGTTCGGCTGGTGGGGCATCGGCGTGGTCGCTGCGCTCACGATCGCGGGAGCAGGTTTCGGTATCTATATCTGGCGCCTGACCTCGAAGCAGCGCGCGATCCTCGAGATCATGAAGACCGCGACCGATCCCGAAGGTCGACAGCGCGCGCTCGATCAGCTCGGGGCCTCCGGCGACAACGACGCCATGAAGGCGGTGGCCAAGGCGCAGATCCTGGCGAGCACCGATCCGAACGAAGCGCTGCGCACGCTCGAAGCCGTGGACCTGAAGAAGGCGCCGATGGTGGTGCAAGACGAGGTGCGTGCGCAGCTGACGCTCCTGTATCTTCGCAACAACCGTACGCGCGAGGCGCGGACCATGGCGGACGAGATGCGGCTCGACCGCCAGCCGAACGCCAAGGCGAAGGCGTTCTACGCGGCGGTCATGGCTGAAGCGATGGCGCGCACCAACGCGGCCGAAGACGCGAAGAAGCTGCTGGACACGTACTCGGAGACCGATCCCGCGTACGCCGAGGCGCGACCGATGCTGCTGCGCGCGCAGGTGTTCACGAGCTTGCAGCTGAAGAAGCGCGGCCTCGCAAAGAAGGCCATGGAGACGCTCGCCCAAGTGGAGCCGGGCATGCTGGCGGCGTTCATGCAGAAGGGCACGCAGCCGGAGATCATTCAGCTCGCGAAGCAGACGTTGGCCGAGGCCGGTTTCGCGCCCAAGATGAAGATTAAGCGCTCGCCGTGAAGCCGAGCCCGCAGCCGGCGTGGACCATCCGCAGCCTGCTCGCGTGGATGACGCAGGATTTTCAAGCCGCGGGCATCGCCACACCGCGACTCGACGCGGAGATCCTGATCGCGTTCGCGCTGGGCTGTGATCGTGTGCGTGTGTATCTGGACTTGGACCGTCCGCTGACACCCGAGGAGCTCGTTGCCGTGCGCGCGCTGGTCGTGCGCCGGCGCAAGCGCGAGCCGGTCGCTTACATCGTGGGGCAGCGCGAGTTCTATCAGCGTGCGTTCAGCGTGAGCCCCGCGGTGCTGATTCCGCGGCCCGACACGGAGACGCTGATCGAACGCGCGCTCGAGCTGATGCCCGAGGACAAGCCCGTGCACGTGCTTGACCTGTGCACCGGCAGCGGTGCGATTGCGGTCACGCTGGCAGCGGAGCGGGCGCTCGCCGAGGTGCATGCGACGGATCTCTCCGACGCAGCGCTCTCGGTCGCTCGCGACAACGCGGCGCGCCATGGTGTGGCCGAGCGCATACGCTTCGCGCAGGGCGACTTGTTCGGCGCGCTCCCGGAGCGTGTGCTCTATGACTTGATCGTGGCCAACCCGCCGTACATTCGAGCGGGCGACGCGCCGTCGTTGGCGCCCGAAATTCGCCTGCACGAGCCCGAGCTTGCGCTGTTCGCAGGGGAGGACGGCCTCGCGATCATCGAGCGTCTGTGCGTCGAAGTCGGCGGCTGGCTGGCATCTGGCGGCACGCTGCTGTTCGAGCTCGGGGCAGGGCAGGCCGAAGGGGTCATGGCGCGCATGGCGGCGCTTTTCGAGCTCACGGGCGTTCGCGCGCACCGCGACTTGGGTGGCGTGCTGCGGGTGATCGAGGCTCGGCGTGCGTAAGCTGTAGCGTTGCTCGAAGTGGGAGCGGGTTATCCGCGGCGGCGTCGTGTGCGCACTACGCCTTCGACCAGCATGAGCAGGCCCGCGAGCAAGAACACCGTGCTCGCGAAGGGCCGATGAACTTGCGAGGCTTCTGCGTGGATCCCTGCGTGCGTGGGGCTCGGCAGCGTGCCCTGAGTCAGATCGCTCTCGGCCAGCGGCGCGCCCACCACGAAGGCCCCGCGCGCAACCCATTGTGAGGGATCGTCTTTGCGCGCTTCACGGACGCGGTACGCGCCGATCGCGGCGGTTGCGTCGAAGCGCACGCTGCGCGGCTCTCCTTGCGCTGTCATTTTGGCCGTGATTCGCTGCGTATGGCCGTCCGGGAAGGTGATCTCGAGCGCTGCTGCGTGCTTCGCGAAGGGGAGATCGAGCGTCTCGCCGGGTGTCAGCTGACTGCGTGCGAGACCGGATGCCCCTGCGGCTTCGCGGATGGCGGCTACCAGCAGCGGCAGAAAGCCGGGTCGCAGCGGTAGGTCGGTGAAGTCGGCGTCGAGCGTGCTGGCGAACAGCAGGCTGCGGCCGTCGCCCACGTCGCGAGCGGCAAGCGCTGGCGAGCCGTCTTGAAACGAGAGCAGGGTTTCCGCGGTCGGCTCGATCGCGAGCCGGCGCGTGGTGCGAGCTTCGCGTAGGCCGGTGAGGCCCTGCGGCAGAAAGCGCGCGTCGGCCTCGCCGAAGCGCAGATCGATCGCGGCGGGCATGCCGGTCACGTGCGCGGCGAGCACCTCGCTCAGGCTCGCGTTGTATGCAGCGGGATCCACGCGATGCCCTGCCGCGACGATCACGCCACCGCCTTTCTGCAGATAGTCGAGCAGGTTCTTGGCCGTGGCCGCGTCGGGCGCGGGCACGTTGGCCAGCACAATCACGTCGTTGCTCGCGAGGCGCGTCTGCGCGAAGCTCGCCGGATCGACGCTGCGCACCGTGAGTGAGAACACGTTGTCGGGGACGAGTGAGAGCGCGCGCGTCACGTAGCGCAGCTCGTCGCGGTCGCTCGCCGGGTGCGGGTCGCCGTTGACGAGCAGCACACGCACGGAGTCGGCGCGCGTGAGCACCAGGCCCGCGTCATTGTCGGCTTCGAGCGCGTCGTCGAGCACGAGATGGACACGCGCACGCGGATCGTCTGCGTCGTCCGGCGTCGGCACGTGCAGCACGGCGTGAGCTGCGCCGTTCACGAACACCAGGTCTTCATGCGCGACCACGACACCAGCGCGGCTCAGCTCGACGCGTGCGCGATTTGCCACGACGCCGTGGGCGCGTGCTTCGATTGCGATCGACGTTTGCCCGGGTTGGGTTGGGTCCGCAGCGGCCGTGGCGCTTTCGATGTATGCGTTGCCGCGCCTCTCGGGCTCGCCGACACGTTCGGCCGCAATGGCAATGCCATCGAGCTCGAGCACAGCGGGATCAAACGCGGCGTGCGCGGCAAAATCGGAGAGCAGAAGCAAGCGCCGCGCGGGCAGGTGCGAGCGCGCCAGCTCACGAGCCGCGAGCGCGACCGCGGCGCCGAGATCGTTGGCGCGCGTGGCAACGTCCGGCAACGCCGTGAGCGCGCTGCTCACCGCGGCGAGATCGCGGCTCGCTCCCTGCATCAGGCGCGCCGGTCTTCCGGCGAGCACGAAGCTCACCTCCGAACCGGGCGGGAGCGTGGCCGCGATCAACGCGGCGCGCTGGCGAGCTTTCGCAAACAACGAGTCCGAGCCTTCGTGGCGCGACATCGAGAGTGAGTCGTCGATCACCACGGCAAGGGCTGCGACGCGACCGTCGCCGAAGGGCACGCTGGCGGTAACGTAGGGCGCCGCGATCGCCAGCGCAGCCGCGGCGACGATCGCCATGCGCAGAGCCAAGAGCAACAGGTCTTGCAGCGTGCGCCGCCGGCGGCTCTGCGCGGCAGCGCGTGCGACCAACGCGAATGTGGGCAGCACGATGCGCGGCAGCTCGCGCTTGCGCATGCGATGTACGAAGAACGGAATGCTGGCAGCGAGCAAGCCGAGCAGGGCCAGTGGCGCTTCGAAGCCCATCATGTGCGCCTCGCAGGCAGCAGTGCGGCCGCGAGCAAGCGCTCCACCGGCTGATCCGTGCGTGCCAGCGTGTAGCGCGCGCCGGCCGCCGTGCAGCGCTCGCGGCAGCTTGTCAGAAAGCGTCCGAGCTCTTCGTGGTAGCCGCGGCGCACGGCATCGGCGTCGGTCTCGAGGATGGCGTCGCTCTCGGGATCCTCGAAGCGCACGCTGTGCTTCCACGGAAACTCGAGCTCGTCCGGGTGCAGCGTGTGGAACACCATCACCTCGTGCCCGAGCGCCGCGAAGTGCGACAGCGGCCGCAGCGCGTTTTCATCCAAGTCCAGCAGATCGCTGGCCAGCACGACCATGCCGCGCCGTCCAATGCGCTCGCCGACGGCGCGCAGCGCGGTTTCCAGCTGCGCCGCGCCGCCGTCAGCGGCAGCGCGCGGAGGCAGATCAAGCACGGCAAGAAGCAGCGCAAGATGATCCGGTCGATTGCGCGGCGGCAGCACCTTGCGCAGATCGCGATCGAACGCGTACGCGCCCACGGCATCGCCTTGGCCGAGCAGGAGCATGCCGAGCGCAGCCAACAGGGTCGCTGCAAAGTCGCCCTTGTGCTGATCCGGCCGGCCGCCGTCGTAGCTCATCGATGCGGAGACATCGAGCAGCAGGTTGCCGCGCAAGTGCGTCTCCTGCTCGAAGCGCTTCACGGTGTAGCGGTCGTTGCGCGCGAACGCGCGCCAGTCGAGCATGCGCAAGTCGTCGCCGGGTCGATAGTCGCGGTGCTCCGCGAAGATCATGCTGGCGCCGCGGTGCGGGCTCTTGTGGATGCCGGAGCGAATGCCGTCGACCGCGCGTCGGGCCCGCACACGCAAGCCCGAGATGCGCTCGACCAGCGCTTGATCGAGCAAGTGATCGCGTGGACGTTCGCTCGCCTGCGTCATCTAGCCTCGCGCGGGTGCGCTCAACGAATCTCTCGGAGCAACTCGTCGAGAATCGCGCTGACGCGCACGCCTTCGGCTTCGGCTCGAAAGCTCATGACCAAGCGATGGCGTAGGATTGGCGGTAAGAGCGCGCGTACGTCTTCGACCTCCGCTGCGTAGCGACCGTCGAGCACGGCGCGGGCCTTGGCTGCGAGAATCAACGCTTGGCTTGCGCGCGGACCCGCGCCGAACGACACGTAGTTCTTCACGTGCGATGTGGCGCGCTCGTCGGCGGGGCGCGACGCGCGCACCAGCGCGACAGCATGTGCGATCACGTGGGGTGCAACGGGCACGCGGCGGACCAAGCTCTGGAGATCGAGGATCGCTTCGCGCGACAGCACGCCGTGCGGCGCTTCGCCCTCTGGGGACGTCGTGCGCCGCACGATCTCGAGCTCGTCGGACTCCTCTGGATAGGTCATCTCGATCTGCAGCATGAACCGGTCGAGCTGGGCTTCGGGCAGCGGGTAGGTGCCCTCCTGTTCGATTGGGTTCTGCGTGGCGAACACGAGGTAGGGCGCTTCGATCACGTGCGTCGTGCCGGATGCCGTGACGCGCTGCTCTTCCATCGCCTGCAAGAGCGCTGCCTGCGTCTTCGGCGGCGTGCGGTTGATCTCGTCCGCCAACAGGATGTTCGTGAAGATCGGGCCGCGCACGAAACGAAAGTGCCGCTCGCCGGTCGAGATGTTCTGCTCGAGCACGTCGGTGCCCGTGATGTCGCTCGGCATGAGGTCGGGCGTGAATTGAATGCGGTTGGTACGCAGCGACAACGTCTGCGCCAGGCTTGTGACCAGCGATGTCTTGGCGAGGCCGGGTACGCCGACGAGCAGACCATGGCCACGCGAGAAGAGCGCAACCAGGAGCAGCTCGATCGCCTGCTCCTGACCGACGATGCGGCGGCGCAGCTCGGCCAAGATTCGACGTTTGGCGTCCGCGAGCGCGGCGACACGCTCGACATCGGACGAGGACGGCGGCGTTGGGCTAGCGCTTTCGATCGGGGCGTCGTCCATCATGTCTCGTTTACATGCGCGGAAAGCACGTGCACACACGGTAGCCTGCGGCGGTGAGGAGCCTAGCCCGGGCGTGCGCCCGTTGCCACACGCTTGATTGACGCGCTCCGATGATTTGCGCAGACTGAATCAGTCGCGCTCCGGTCGCGATGCGGAGGCAACTCAGATTCAACCCGCGCGCTCACGAACGCTGGCGCTGTGGCTCGCATTCGCGGTTCCGTTCGTCGCGTACGTTCTCACGAGCGGTGGCATCTCGTATTGGCTCGACTCGGGCGAGTTCGTGGCCGCCGCGGCGCGCTTGGACATCGCCCATCCGCCGGGCCATCCGCTGTCGGAGCTGTACGGCAAGGCGTTCACGCTGCTGCCCTTCGGCTCGATCACCTGGCGCGTGGCGGTTGGCCAAGCTTTTGCCACGGCGCTTGCCTCGCTGTTTCTATGCCGCGCGATCTTCGCAGCCGTAGCGACGCTCGAGCTCGAAGACGCCGCAGCATGGAGCATCGCGCTCGGCGGGGCCTGGCTCTCGGCGCTGACCTACGGCCTGTGGTTCCAAGCGGTGCGCGCCGAGGTCTACGCGCTGCAAACGTTGTGCATGAGCGTGGCGATCGCCGCGGTGGCGGAGCTCGAGCGCAAACACACGGTGGACGATGCGCGGCCGCTCTACGTCGCCGCGCTCGCGCTGGGCTTCGGGCTCGCCAACCATCACCTGATCGCGCTCTTGGTGATGCCGGCGCTCCTGCCGTGCGTCGTGCGGGTCGCCAGGCAGCGCGGCATTCGGCCTCTGCTGCTCGCGAGCGGCTTCGGCCTGCTCGCGCTCATGACGTACGTGTACTTGCCGGTGCGTGCGCTCGCCGAGCCTGCAATCAACCTCGGCGATCCGCGTACGCTTGCGAACTTCGCGTGGGTCGTGAGCGCGCGCGTGTATTCGCAGAACCTGCACCTGCTCGACATGGAGCCGGTGGCGCAGCGCTTCTTCGACGTCGGCGACATTGGCGTGCAGAGCTTTCACGCGCTCGGCATCTTGGCCGCGCTGCTCGGCCTGTATCTCGGCCTGCGTCACCCAGCGACGCGTCGTCACACGCTGTTCTTCGGTCTTTTGCTGGTGATCGACGCCGGTGTGCGCGCGTGGATGGGCTCGGTGCGCGCCAACCCCGACATACTTGGCTACCTGGCGCCGTCGTTTCTGGCGATCGGCGCGCTCGCTGCCTTGTTCGCTGCATCGTTGACCTGGATCGCGGAGAAGCAGGCGCCGCTTGTGCGTGCGCGGCTGACGCGTGTGGCCTGGCTCTTTCCGATCGCAGCCTTGCTGCACGCCCCGGTGTCGCTGGCACGCTCGTCGCTCGCGAGCTTTGCAGCTCCGGAAGCGTTCGACGAGCCGCGGCTCCGCGCGCTCCCGCCGCGCGCTGTCGTGATCGAGACCACGCCGCAGACTTCGTTTCGTCACTGGGAGCTCGACGCCGTCGACGTCGTTCGCCCCGACGTGATCGGCGTTCCTGTCTCGTTCTTGCGTTACCCGGGCACCGCGGACTTGCTGATGAAGCGCTGCCCCGAGATCGCGCCGCTCGTGCGCGGCTATCTGACAGCCGACATGTTGCGCGCCGAAGACTTGATCCCGCTCGCGAACACACGCCCGGTGCGAGTCGAGCTCGACACCCACTTTCCGAGCGCCGCGTATCGCATTCTGGCGCCCGACCAGCTGCTCCATCGGGTACTGACGAGCCCCGCGCAGATTCCCACGGCGGTCGCGATCGCTCACGAGCGCCGCACTACGTTCTCAGCGCTTTACAAGAACGTCGGGGGCGACCTGCACGAAGTCGAAACCGCGCGTCAGCTGCTTTGGATTCACTACATGGACGCGCTCTACTTCGCCGCGCTCGGCGGTCGCGATCTTGCGCGTTCATCGCTCGTGTTCGCGCTGGCGCTGCACCCGCACGATGCGAATCTAGTCCGACTGGCGCGCTCGCTGCGCGACCCGCGGCAGGTCGGCCCGCTCGACGTGAAGCCCTATCTCGAGCTCTGAAGCGAGCCGCCGAGCAGGGTGCACGCGTTGCGCTCGGTGGCGGCATCACCTGCGTTTGGCAAGCGCGCGAGCGCGCAGTGCGGTGCCGGATCGAACGGGTTGATACGGATCGACTCGATCAAGTTGGTGCGCGCTTCATCGTTGCGACCGAGCGCGGCCAACGCTTCCCCGCGTACGTCGTGTGCGGGGGCATGCTCCGGATAGCGCGCCATCAGAGGCTCCAACGCGGCCAGCGAACGAGCGGGGTCACCGCCCGCCAAGGCTGCGCGTGCCAAGCGCGCCGCTACGATCGGATCGTCCGCGTCCGCGCGGTGGGCCTTGTCGTACTCGAGCATCGCGGCGCGCGGATGCTGCGCGCTCCAGAGCAAGTCGCCGAGTCGCATGAAGCGGCGTGCTTCGGCTTGCGTGACGTCGGCCGACTCGTCCGGTGTTTCTTCGTGACCCGCACGGAAGCGTCGGGCCAGCTTGCGCGGCGCCGGCACGTCGTTCGCCGCCTTCGGGAGCTTGCTCCGCCAGCTCTTCTCGAGCGCCGCAAAGCTCTGATGCGCAGCCTGGGCAAGCGCCTCCTTGGCATCTTTGCCGCCTGCGACGAGCGCGAACGCAGCACGCAGCGTGCCTTCGCCCTGGTTCAGAACGAAGTCGTTCATGAACGTGGAGACCTGCGCGAAGGCGAGGGTGGCATCGTCTTGCGACGGCAACAGCGCAATCGAGGGATGCAGCTGCTCGAATGTGAGAAGTTTTCCGTCGCGTGTCGCACGCTCCAGGAGCACGCGCGACGTCGGCTCGAGCACGTACGGCGCTCTGGGGTCGCGCCAGCGGCGCTCCAGCAGCTTCGCCGTGCCTTCCTGCAGCCAGACAGGCGCTTTCTCCTGCGTCGTGTACGTCAGATACAGATGCGTCAGCTCGTGGGCAATCGTGTCGACCCACGGATAGCCGCGCACAAGCGCGCGCGGCGAGGTGATCATCAAGCGGTTCCACTTGCACAGCGCGACGGTGCCCGAGGTCTGGATCTGCTCGAGTGTCAGCGTGCTCACCTTGGAGAGCGACTCCGCGGAGGCATACACCTCCAAGCGAATCGGCCCCGGTACCGGATGCCCCATCACGTTCGCGAGTTCGTGGTCCATGCGCGCAAGCACATCGAGCGCGTACGGCACGAGCACGCGATCCTTGCCTTCGGGAAACTCCACGATGTAGCGGCCGTCAGCTGACTTCACGTGCTGAAAATCGTGCGTGCCTTCTTCGGTCGCACGCATCAGCTCGTGCATCTCCGTCCATGCCTTGTGCGCGTGCTCGTCCTTGGTGGCATCGATCGCCTGCTGCGAGCGCTTGACGGCGGCCGCGTAGTCGCCGCGGTAGAAGTCGAGCATCGAGCGCTCCCAGAGCACTGACGGGCCGCTCGGAATCTCGGCGTCGACCTTTGCGAGCAGGCGTTCCGCCTCGTCGAGCTGCAGCGCCTCGATCAGTGCGGGTACGCGTGCGAGATCGCTGTTCTTGCCGCTGTTCTCGGCGCGGCTCGTGACGCTCCATGGCATGAGCATGCACGCGAGCAGACACGCGAGCGCGATTCGTCGTGTGGTCATCGCAGCAGCTCCTGGTAGTAGCGTTGAATGGCCGCTTCGAAGCCGGTTGGGCTCGCTTCTCGCATCGCGTCGAGCAGCTTGCGGCGCATCTGAGCCGGACCTTTGAACTCGTCGGCCGACGGAATGTGTACGGGCCCGTCGGGATCGGTCCCATCGCCTTCCTGTTCGCCCTTGCCATCGGCACGCTCGCCTTGTCCGGGGGAGCCCGAGCCGCCGCCCGGCTTCTGCTCGCTCGCGAGCTTCTGCGAGAGCTTCTGCAGACGCGACGTCGCGTTCGCCTGTTGCTGCGCCGCTTCCCGCAAGTTCCCGCGCTGCAGCGCTTGCTCTGCTTGCTGCATGGCTTTTTGCGCCGCATCCAGGCTCTCGATTCCGTCAGGCGAAACCGGTGTTCCGTCAGGCCCCTTCTCCATGGAGTTGCGCAGCTCAGCAGTTGCGTCGCGCGTCTTGTGCTGCGGCTCGACGTCGTCCTGCATGCGCTTGCGCTCGCCTGGGCTCATCTGCTTCGCGAGATCGGGGCCACTGCCGCCAATCTGCTGAGACAGCTTCGCGGTGTCGTTGGCCGCGCGCCGCGCCTGCTCCGCCGCACGCGCGGTCTCACCCTGGTTGCCACCCTGTTGGAAGCGCGCTTCGTTCTCGAGCTCGTTGGCTGCTTGTTCGAGATCCTGTTGCGCGCCTTGGGCCATCCCGTTGGCCGCCGCGAGATCCCCGTTCGCCAGCGCATCGCGCGCGTCGCCGAGCCGCGCCTGGGCACGGTCGACGGCTTGCGAACGCCAATCCTGCGGGTCGCCACGCTTGAGTGGGTCGAGTGACTTGCGCAGCGCTTCAGCCTGCGGCGCGAGGCTGTGCGCACGTGCTTCGGCGCCCTCGCTGCCCTGTGCGCGCGAGAGCGCATCTTGCATGGCTTGCGCCGAGCGCCCGGCCAAGCGCGCTTGCTCTTCGCTCAGCATGTCCAGCTGCTGGCGAGCCGCGGCCACGGCTTGATCATGCGGCCCAAAGCGCGACTCACGGAGCCGTACGCCGCCCTGACCGATCTGCTTCGCCATCTGATCGATCTGTTGCGCCAGCTTCTCGAGTTGTTCGGCCGCGCCGTGTAGGTCGTGCTTGCGCACCAAGCTCTCCAAGCTCTGCAGCGTGCTGTCGGCGTCCGGCGCTTCCAATGCTTCGCGGTTGACGAACTCGCTCGGAACGCGCGTCGCCATGCGCGACAGGCTCTGCGAGAGCTCCGCGAGTCGCCGCTCTGCTTGCTGGATCTGCGCAAGCAGCTCGCGCTCTGCTTCAGGGCTATCGGCCTTGCCGAGCTTGCCCAGCAGTTCTTCGATCTTCTTCTTCAACTGCCGCAGCTCGTCGGCAATGGCGCCTGCTTCGTCGACGTGCGCCTTCGCCAAGAGATCCACGAGCAGGATCACGTCCCGCTCCAGCTCGTCGACCGACTTCGCGTCGTGCGCGCTGCGCACGGCGATCGGTCGCACGGGTTCGTCGTGCAGTGTGCCCTCGGTATCGAGCAAGCGCTGATTGCGCCGACGCATGCCCTTTACCTGATCGGTGTCGAGCGCCCGCCCACCGTCCGAGTGTTCCGCCTGCTTGACCACGTCGTCGAGCTGTATGAGCCAGGCGCGCGTCTCGTGCTCGAGCTGCGCGAAGCGCGTCTTTGCGGTGCCGCCGTCCGCGGGGACTTCGTGCTCTAGCCGGCTCGCGAGCACGAGCACGGCCGCATCGGCGGCGGCCTGCAGGCTAGGAATGAACGTCGCCAAGCGCTTGCCGGGTGACGCCACCTCGAGCGTGATCTCGGCAGACTTCCCCGTGTTGGGCCCGGTGACGAGATCGCTGTCGTGTGCCTCCAGCCAGAGCACCAGCTCTTCGCCTTCCTGCACTGCAAACTCGTTCACTCCGAACGCGCTGCTCGCACGCAGCTCCGTGCGCGGCCCGCCGTCGTCCAACGCCGACCACAGCTGGCGCTGTTTCTCGTCGCCGTTCGGCAGGCGCACGTGCAAGTCGACCGACGCGATCCCCGTGTCGTCGTTGGCGGCGAAGTGCAGCGTCACGACGTCGTTGCGCTCGACGACGCTCGCGTTCTCGGGCGCCTCGATCCCGATCACCGGAACGCGATCGACGACCACGTGCAGCGTCCGCTTCTGCGAATCCTCGTAGTGGATGCCTGCGCGCTCGAGCCGAATGCGCAGCTCGGCGTCCTTTTGCGCGGTGACTCGCGCCACGAACGAACCGGCCGAGCTGGCCCCGACCGCGCTCGCGCGGTCGACGAAC
>JADGRF010000007.1 GCA_017881055.1 Sandaracinaceae bacterium | reverse complement strand
GTCGCGCTTGCCGTAGACGATCGCGTTGCCGCCGAGATCCGTGAAGCGGCCACCCGCCGCGTGCAAGATGGCCTCCGGGCCGCAGGTGTCCCAAGCGCTCGATTTGTCGGACACGTGCACGTAGAGATCCGCGCGTTGCTCGGCGATCTGGCCGATCTTCAAGCCGACCGAGCCGCTGATCGCTTCCTTGTCGATGCCGAGCCGCTGCATCAGCTCCTCGGTGCTCTTCGGACGATGCGAGCGCGACACGATCAAGCGTAGATCGCGCGGCGACGCGAACGTGCTCACGGATAGGCCCTGCGTGATGCCCTCTTGCACCAGCGTGGCGCCAAAGCCGACCACGCCCGAGTACAGCTTGTCCTCGCTCGGCTGCAGCACCACGCCGAGCTGGGCGCGACCTTCGATTGCGAGACCGATCATCACGGAGAACTCGCCGTTCTTCGACACGAACTCTTTGGTGCCGTCGAGCGGATCGACGTACCAGATGCGACGCTTGCTGAGCGCCTTGTCGTTGTCGTCGCTCTCCTCGGCGACGATGCCGTCGTCCGGGAAGCTCGCGCGCAAGCGCTCGACGATCAGCGCGTTGGCCAAGCGATCGGCTTCGGTGACCGGGTTGCTCTTGCCCTGGCCCTTGAAGTCCACGCTGAAGTCAGTCGCGTAGATGTCGAGTAACACCCGTCCCGCTTCACGCGCGACGGCAACTGCGATTTCGAGCTCTCGCTGCAACATGGCGCGCTACTTTAGCGCGAAGCCGCATGCGCGGTAGGACCGTTTTTGGTGTCCGATCTGCGTGTCATTCCAACAGCACGGCCAGCGCGCCCGTGCCGCCGTGCTCGACATGCGCCGTCGCGAACACCAGCACCAAGGGCGCTGCGCCCCCCTGAGTCAGCGCCTCGACCGCGGCTTGCCGCAGCGCCGACACACCGCCCTCCGAATTCAGCCCCTTGCCGGTGATCACCAGCACGTAGCGCGCCCCCGCACGCTTGTGCGTGCGCACGAAGCTGGAGACCCGCTGCGCCACTTCGGCGGCACGCGCGCCGTGCAGATCGAGCGTGGCCTCGGGCGAGAACCCTCTGCCCGACACCCGCGAGAGCAACTTGGGCGACGCACCTTCGCGCACCGCCTCCACGAAGTCGTCCTGGCTGCGCACCTTGAAACGAACGCCGCCACCAACCAGCGCCGAAAGCCGCGCGCGCGCGATCGCGTCTTCGTCGTCCGCACGCTTGCCTGCACGCGCGAGGTCGTCGGCCAAGGGAGCTGCGGGCGTGGCCACGGGCGCCCTAATGCGCTGTGTTTTTTGGGCCAGCGGGCGCGCACCGGCGTAGGCGTCGTTGAGACTGCGCAGCTCACTGGCGCTGCGAGCCGATGCCGGTGCAGTTGGCAACTCGTCCTGCAGCGCAGGCGGCCGCGCCGTGACCCGTGCTGCCGGCTCCGGCGATGGCGGCGGCATGGTGCGCGGACTCGCGGGCTTACCCGTGGTTGGTCCGTGGCTTACGTTCCTGAGGACCGCAGGCTTCGTCATACCTGCCTGCTTGAGCAGCGCACCGAGCTGTGTGGCGATCGGCGGTGGCGGCTTCGGGGCCGCGACCTTGTCCGCGTCGTCCCCTGCACCCGAACGCTTCTTTCGCTTGCGTGCCACGAGTCCTCCGAGACCAGCATACACTGGCTTGACCCCAGGCGCGTTCGACCTGTTCAATGGGACACACGTGTTCTCGATCGTAATTACGGAGAAGGGCGGCGCCCAGCGCCAGTTGGATTTCGAGGGCCCGGAGATCGGCATCGGCCGCCTCGAAGACAACGACATCTGCCTGCCCAAGAACAACGTCTCGAAACATCACGCGCGGATCGTGCTCAAGGACGACCGCTATGTGCTGGTCGACCAGAAGAGCACGAACGGCACGTACGTGAACGGCCGGCGCATCTCCGTGCCGATGGTCGTGCGACGCGGCGACAAGATCTACATCGGCGATTTCATCCTGACGCTGATCACGCCCGAGGTGATCGGCGAGACGGGCCGGCCATCGCGCGCGCCCTCGCCGTACATCGAGCCGCCGCAGCCTCGACCTTCGCAAGCGCCCACGCGCTTTCGCGACAGCGAAGAGCCGAGCACGCATTCGTTCGAGCCGGTGGACTTGCGCCCGTCGCAGCTGCCGGTCGTGCACGTGACCGACGCACCCGCGCGCGCAAGCATTCCGCAGCGCCCGCAAGAACAGACGATCGCTGCGAAGCCTCCGGAGCACGCGCCCGAAGCCACCGAGCACGACGACGCTCCGCAGCGCCCGTCACTGCGTCCGCCGCCCGTGCCACACGAAGCCGCGCACGCGACCAAGCCACCACCACCACCACCGCCCACGCCGAGCGAGCCAACGCTACCGCCGATCGTTCGTTCGATCCCCGCCAAGGCCCCGAACAAGAGCATTCCGCCGTGGGCCAGCAACGACATGAGCAGCGCGCAGGGCGGCTTGACCTCACCCGCGGTGCTCGCGCCTTCGGTTCGCTTGCAAGGCGCGCTCAGCATGTTGATGGAACGCCTGAGCACGCAGATCGACGTGCGCAGGCCCGCCGAGTCCGCGTTTCCTTCCGAGCATCAACCGCTGCTCGATCGCGCGATCGACGAGCTGGCGAGCGAGGGCGCGATCGCGGCCGATCTCGATCGGCGCTTCCTGCGCGACAGCGCGATCAGCGAAGCGGTGGGCCTTGGGCCGCTCGATCGCCTGCTCGCGAACCGCGCCGTGCGCGAAGTCGTGATCGACGGACCCGCGCGGATCCTGGCCGATCTCGGCGGCGGGCTCTCGCCGGTATCCGCCTTCTTCTCGGGCCCCGAAGCGGTGCTGGTGGTCGCGCGACGCCTCTTGCATCGCGCCGGAAAAACGCTCGACACCAACGCCTCGGTGCACGAAGCACAGCTGCCGGGCGGGGGCCTTTTGCAGCTGCTCTTGCCACCACTCTCGCCGAAGGGTCCGCTGATCTCGGTGCGTTGCCCTCCGCGCGGCCAGAGCTCCGCCGACAGCATGATCACCGACGGCATGCTCTCGGCCGACATGCTCGCGCTCCTGCGCAGCGCGCTGCAGAAGCGCCAGAACCTGCTCGTGGTCGGCCCGCCAGGCGCCGGCGTGAGCACCCTGCTCGGCGTGCTTGCCACGCTCGGGCCCGATCACGAACGCGTCGTGATCATCGAAGACATGCCGAGCCTGAGCTTGCTGCACGCGCAAGCCTTACCGTTGTGTCGCCGCGCCGCGCCCGAGCTCGATCTCGCTTCTCTGCTCAAGCACGCCTCCCGCTTACGCTACGATCGTCTCGTGATCGACGACGTCACGGCCAAAGACGCGCTCGCCGCGCTCACCTCGGCTGCAGCTGGCAGCGGCGTGCTGCTCGGCATGCACGCGCCCGATCCCAGCGCCGCGCTCACCCAGCTCGAGCTGTTCGCGCAGCTCGGCCTCGGCGATCCGCAGAAGCTCGCAGGTGCGCGTATGTCGCTCAGCGATCTGCTGGCGCGCGCCGTGCAGCTGATCGTGCACGTCGCACCGAGCAAAGACGGCAATCGCCGCGTGCAGAGCATCTCGGAAGTGCGCGCCCTACCGGGCGAGCCGCTCGAGGTACGTGTGCTGTACAAGCACGACGCCGGCAGCTTCAAAGCGACGGAACACAGAGCGGCGTTCTCGAGCTAGTGGATCTCTTAAGTAGCCGCTCGTGGCTCCGCATGCACGGCTGAGGCGGGGGATGAAACGACTGTTCTGCGTGTTCGTGTTGCTTGCTGCGGCATGCGGTAGCTCGAGCCATATCAACGGCACGTCCACCGCCTGCACGGGCGGCGCGTGCAGCGATCCGGATTCCGGGCAAACCATCCAGCCCCAGAGCGACGCAGGCGTCGAGTACATCCCGCCCGATGCTACGGATGGTGGCTCCAGCGCGGTCGGCTTCGCCGATGGCGCCGTGAGCTCTGGAACCTTCGCCATAAAGCAACCGTCCGACAGCGTAGTCGCCTACCAGATCGACATCGCGCACAGCGGCGAACAGACGGGCGACAGCCTGATGCCACCGCTCTCGCAGAAGTGGTCCGTCGATCTGAAGGGCGCCGTGTCGTATCCGCTGCTCGTCGCTGGACGCATCTTCGTCACGTTTAGATCGGCCACGGGCCCGAGCCTCGTCGCGCTCGCTGCAGCTGACGGGAAGACGTTGTGGGGACCAAACGCGCTCGGCGGCACGTACGGCTGGGCGACCGCGGCCTACGGAGACGGTCGCGTCTACGCGATCAACACCGACGGAGTGCTCTCGGCCTACGACGCTGCGACTGGCGCGCGTGGATGGAGCACGACGCTCAAAGATCAGTATTCGTTCTCCTCGCCGCCAACGGCGGCAGGCGGCATGGTGTTCGTCGGCGGTGCGGGCAGCGGTGGGACCGTCTACGGCGTCGCTGCGCGTTCGACGCTGCCAACAACCTTGGCTTCTTCGTGAGCAACGACGCGATCTCGGCCATCGACGTGAACACCGAGAACCAGAAATGGACGGCGATGGGCAATGGCGCGCTCTCGCCGCCCGTCACCGCGAACGGCTACACCTACGTCGCGTCGAGCGCAGGTACGCTCTACGTGTTCGACGACAAGACCGGCGCGATCACCGATATGAAGACGCTGCCCGAAAACTTCATGGACGTCGGCCAGAACGTCAGCGCACCGACGAGCGGGCTCGCGATCGGCGGCGACCTTCTGCTGGTGCCGGCCGGCAACCACTTGGTCGCGTACTGATCGTGATCGACGCGCGCAACGTGAAGCACCGTCAGTCTCCCGCGTCCGCGTCCTTGGTATCCTTGGTATCCTTGGTGTTCTCGCTGGTGACGGGTTTCTTGCCTTGCGTCGGACGCCCTCCCCGCATCGTGCGCAGTTCCTGCGTCGTGCCCGCCCACATCGTGCGTGACGCTGCCCGCGTCGGCTGCGTCGCCCCCGGACGAGCACGCCGCAACAAGCCCGCAAAGCGCGAACACGAACAGCTCGCCACATAACACGGGCGCCGCGAACGGCACAGCTTGGCACGCGGAGGCGGCGCGCGGCCGCTCCGCGCAACCGCGGCGCCGCTGAAGGCCACCCCTACGAGCTTGGCATGTCGGTTGCTCTGTTCACCACCAACAACCCGTTTGGAACCGCGCCATGCCCCGCATCCACCTGCTCATGATCGCGGCCTACCTCGTATACCCGCTCGCGGGCTGCGGCGACGACGCCGGCAATCACGCGCACGACGCCGGCCCGCAGCTCGACGCGAGCATGATCCAACACGATGCCGCCAATGGCTGCAACGGAACGGTCTGTGGCGCTTGCTATCAACCGCTGACGCTGGAGGTGACCGACGCCAAGGAACAGCCGATCGACGCCTGGTCGGCGCAGATCACGGGCAAGGGCGTGGACTGCACGGCGACCAGCTCGCTCGACTCGTGCATCAGCATGCTGAAGGTCGGCACGTACAAGGTCGCGCTCACGGTCGGCAAGAACGTGGTCGATACCCGCTCCGTCACGATCCTGCCGTCCAACGCAGGCCCGACGGCGTGCTGCGACTGCGGCTACGTGCCGCTGACCGTGCAAATCCACCAGCCAACCGAGTGCCTCTACGCGCACGATGACGCCGGCGCCCACGATCCGCGAACCGAAGACGCAGGAGCCGAAGACGCAGGCACCGGCGTCAACCCGTGGTGCCCCTGAACGTGTTGCGTGCTGTCGAGGAGCGCGCGGACCTCGCGCACTTGTGACCAGCTCGAGGATCGATGGATGATCCGCCCCGACCTACCACGAAGGGCGGCACGCATGGCGCACTCCTCGATCTTTGCGAAAGACTTGTTCCGCGATCGCGTCGCGGTCGTGACCGGTGGCGCGACCGGCATCGGCCTCGCGATCGCCGAAGAGCTCGCGCTGCTCGGCGCGCACGTCGTGATCGCCTCGCGTAAAGCCGAGCGCCTCGCGATCGCCGCAAAAGGCCTCTCGGCCGAGCATCACACCGAGGTGCTGCCGGTCGTCTGCAACATTCGGCAGCGCGCGCACGTCGAAGCGCTGTTCGACACGGCGCTCGCGCGCTTCGGTCGCGTGGACTTCGTGGTGAACAACGGCGGCGGCCAGTTCCTGTCGCCCGCCACCATGATCACCGAGCGCGGCTGGCAAGCCGTGATCGAGACGAACCTCACAGGCACCTGGAACATGTGCCAGGTGGCAGCACAGAAGTGGCTGCTCGCGCACGGCGGCAAGATCGTGAACATCGTGGCCGACATGTGGCGCGGCTTTCCCGGCATGGTGCACACGGGCGCTGCACGTGCCGGCGTGGTGAACATGACGCAGACGCTCGCGATCGAGTGGGCCGCGCAGCGTATTCAGATCAACTGCGTGGCGCCCGGCGTGATCCTGACCACGGGCATGCACAACTACCCGCCCGGCATGATGGAGGCCGCCGCGCGCACGATCCCGCAAAAGCGCCTGGGTCGCGCCGAAGAGGTCTCCGCCGCGGTGATGTACCTGCTCTCGCCCGCAGCCGACTTCGTGACGGGCGCCACGATCAAGGTGGATGGCGGCGCCTCGCTCTGGGGCGAAAACTGGCCGATCGCCAACCCCGAGCCCACCATCACACCCACGATCCCGCCCTGGCCGGAAGAGCGCTGGCCCGAGCACGTGACAGCGGGCGAGTCGCTCGCGAAAGACGAAGGCTGACTCCGATGCAACTGACAGAATCCCAGCGCTCGATCCGCGATCAGTTCCGCCGCTTCATGGAGCACAAGCTCGCGGCGCAAACGGCCGCGATGGAAACAGGCGAGCTTCTGCCCTTCCCGCTCATGAAGGAGATGACCGACGAGCTGGGCCTGGCGCTCGAAGCCGAGCGCCTGAGCAACTTCTCCTCGCTGTCTGGTCAACGCAGCCACAGCCGCGATCCCGAGACGGCCGTGCTCTTGCGCTACGCGCAGACCCAGCTCGCCGTGGAGATGTGCCGCGTGAATCCAGGCTTTGCGCTGTCGTACGGCGCGAGCTTGGGGTTGTTCGGTGGCAACGTGCGCAGCCGCGGCACGCCCGAGCAGGTTGCGCGCTGGGTGCCGCCGGTGCTGCGCTGCGAGAAAGTCGCGAGCTGGTGCCTGACCGAGCCCGGCGCAGGCTCCGATGCGCTCGGCGCGATGAAGACCACGGCGCACCTGGACGGCGACAGCTACGTGCTGAACGGCGAGAAGACCTTCATCACCAACGGGCCCTACGCCGACTACTTCCTCGTCTACGCCAAGGACGACGCAGGCGCGGTGCAAGCGTTCTTCGCTGAGCGCGGCATGCCCGGTCTTGCTACGTCAAAGCCCTTCGCGAAGATGGGCATGCGCTCTTCGCCGACGGGCTCGGTGTTTCTCGACAACGTACGCGTGCCGCGCGAGAACCTACTCGGCGGCGGCATCGACGATCGCGCTCACGTGCGCAAGTCGCTGGCGAGCGAGCGCATCGGTCTTGCCGTCATGAGCTACGGCATCGCCGAGCGCTGCTTCGAGATCGCAGTCGACTACGCGAAGTCACGCGTTCAAGGCGGCAAGCCGATCGCCAGCTACCAGCTGATCCAGCAGCGCCTCGCGCGCATGTACGTCGCGCTGTCGAACGCGCGTCGCATCATCTACGACGACAGCGAGCAGAGCGTGCTCGATGCCTGCGCCGGCAAGCTGTACGTGGCCGAGGTCGGTACGTTCGTCGCGATGGAAGCGATCCACGTGCTCGGCGGCAACGGCTACATGGAAGAGTACGTGGTGGAGCGCCTCGCGCGTGACGCGAAGCTGGTCGAGATCGGCGGCGGCACCACCGAGATCCAGATCCTGACCATCGCGCGGCACCTGCTCGCGGAACACGCCTGAGTCACGGCCGCCGGCTGCGACAGACTACGAACAGACTACAGTTGTAGCTTTGTCCAACCCAGCGATTCGACCGGTCGTCGCCCGAAAACCGGTGTCGATTCGCGCGAAAGCGACGGCGCTGGCCGATCAGGTCAGCGTCCGTCCTCAGCGGATTCGTCCGTACGGTTTGTGCGCAAACGCACGTATCCAGTTGAAACGATTCGCGATCCTGAGTGCTGAGAGCCGCGCCGACGTGCGGTCCAAGCCAAGACAACGCGCACACGACCGCATAAATTCCCCTATTAATTCAACGTAAATATCCACCGTCAGTGCTTTATTCTAGTCGGAGTGCGTGTCATGATGATCAAGTCTGACAACACATCGCGCCTGACGCATTTGGGCAACCGGCGCGCATCCTCAAAAACACCCCCAAGA
Source organism: Sandaracinaceae bacterium (assembly GCA_017881055.1). Classification (GTDB taxonomy): domain Bacteria; phylum Myxococcota_A; class Polyangia; order Polyangiales; family JAFGIB01; genus JADGRF01. The sequence goes on along the minus strand of JADGRF010000007.1, from coordinate 9,661 downwards.
ACACAAGGCACCAGACCATGAAGAATGTTCGCTCCTACACAAAGATCCTGTTCCTCGCGGCTCTCGGCATGGGCTTCTCGCTGCTCAACGGCCAGTCCGCGCAAGCGTTGCAGTCCAGCTTCAACCTCGACGTGACCGCGAACGTCGTGAACTCCTGCACGATCGCCACCTCCGCGGTGGCGTTCTTGACGAACTACGACGTGGCATCGGCGACCCCGAACACGGGCAGCGGCACGGTCACGATCAACTGCACGAACGGCGCGCCGGTGTACGTGACGCTCGGCGAAGGTGCACAGCCCGCGACCGGCTCGAGCGCAACGGTACCGCTGCGTCAGATGTCGGCGGGCGGCACGGATCGCCTCGGTTACTTCTTGTACCAGGACTCGGGCTTCTCGAGCGTTTGGGCCAACACGCAAGCGACCGGCGTGACGCGCGTCGGTACCGGCGCGAACGACGCGCTCACCGTCTACGGCCGCATCCCCACCGGCCAGCCTGTCGCGTCGGGCGCGTACGCGGACGGCGTGCTCGCGACCGTCAACTACTGAGCCGCGTCTCTCGCTGCGCAACTCGAGGATGCGTGTTTCGTAGTGCGCCGCCCGCTCGGCATGATCTGCCGGGTGGGCTGCGCGCGAACGAAGACCTTCCGACTTCTTGCTTGGTCTGATCGAGACGCCCCATGAAACTCTCCCCACGTACACAGAGTCTGGTGATAAGCGCGATGCTTGCGATCGCGCTCGCCTGCGTTTGTGGGGACCGGGCGGCGGCGGCGCCACGTACCGCATCGGCGAACTTGAGCGTGGTCGTGGGCGTGAGCATCACGTGCACGATCGTGACTTCGCCGATCACCTTCGGGAACTATCTCGCGGGTGGAATCAATGCGACGCAGCCGCTCGATGCCACGGGGGGAGTCACCCTGAACTGCACGAGCATCGGCGGCAGCCAGCGAGTAACGCTCGGTCAAGGCAGCAATCCTGCACCGGGCTCCACGAACAACAACCCACTGCGGCGCGTTAGCCAAGGCACCTCGCACCTCAACTACAACCTCTACACTACAGCCGCGTACACGACCGTCTGGAACAACAACACGGGCATTCGTACGACGCGAAACTTTCCGCAAACGATGACCGTCTATGGGAGGATCCCGGCAGGACAGAACGGCGCAGCGGGCATCTACACCGACGCCATCCTCGCCACCATTACGTTCTGAGGACCTCACCATGCGCTTCTTGGCTTGTCTGCTCGTCGTGCTCTCGTGTGCGTTCAGCTTCGCCGCTCCCAAAGCCCAGGCGAGTGCGTTCGACGTCTCCCCGATCACGCTCGCGCTCTCGGACAAGATCCCGAGCGCCATGCTCCTGGTGACCAACCGCGGCAACGAGCCACTGCGCTTTCAAGTGAGCGGCTTCGCGTGGGATCAGAAGCCGAACGGCGAGATGATCCTGAATCCGACCAAGGACATCGTGTTCTTCCCCGCGATGCTCACGCTCAAGCCTGGCGAAGCGCGCAACCTGCGTGTGGGCATGAACATCGCGCCCGGCACTCAAGAGAAGAGCTACCGCATCTTCGTGCAGGAGCTGCCTCCGCTCATGACCAGCACGACCGACCCGGGCACGATCCGTGTGCTCACGAAGATGGGCATTCCGATCTTCGTGACGCCGAGCGCGCCAAAGCCAGTGCCGGTACTGACGGGGCTTGCGGTGCAGGGCAAGAACCTGTCGTTCGACGTCAAGAACAACGGCAACGCGCACTTTCGTTCGGAAAAGATCGTCGTCACGACCAAAGACGCGACCAAGGTCACCCTGACGCGTGATGTGGAGGGCTGGTACATGCTCGCCGGGGGCACCCGCAGCTATGCAGTAGAGTTGCCCCCCGAGGCATGTGCCGGGTTAAAATCCGTACACATTGAGCTCACGTCGGAAATGGGCACGATCAAGGCTGATCTCGCCAACGCGCACTGCAGTCCTTGAGCTCGAGGTCGCGTGGCTGCTGGGCGCGCGCGTCTCCTCATGACCGAGCGCACCGAGGGCACCGGGCGCAGCTCGCGCAGCGATAGCGCCTACCTCGTTTTCGGAGTCGCGATTGCAGCTTACTGCGCGCTGCTGACTCCGGCGCGCGTGCGCGCCGAGGCCGACATCATCGAGCCGGCGCCGCCGACGGAGGTGCGCGCGCCTTTCACGCTGCTGGTCAATCACGCCAAGAAGGGCGAGATGACCGTGCTGCTCAAGGACGACGACGTGTTCGTGCGTCGCTCCGATCTGATCGAGGCGGGCGTCACGGTGCCGACCGCCGCGAGCGAAGTGGTGGTCGAAGGCGAGCCGCTGCTCTCGCTCAAGTCCATGTGCCCGCCGCTCTCGTACGAGCTCGACGAGAACACGATCACGCTCTCGATCACGGCACCGATCTCGCTTCTACCCAGCGCAACGCTCGACTTCGCGGGACGCCCGCCGGACGTGGTGTATCAGAAGACCACCAGCGCATTCGTGAACTATGCGCCGCGCATCAACGAGCAGGGCCACATCAACATGTACGAGGAAACGGGCGTCAGCATCGACGGCAACCTCTTGTTCTCGAGCGCGTACCTGTCGAGCACGACCGGTCCGGTGCGCGGCCTGAGCAACTTTCTGATCGACGATCACGACAAGCTGCAGCGCATCACGCTCGGTGACGCGATGGTGCTGACCGGACCGCTCGGCTCGGGGCACTTCGTCGGTGGCGTGACGATCGCACGCCGCTTCGAGCTCGACCCGTACGTGATGCGCGCGCCCAGCCTCGGCTACGTGGGCACGACGATGACGCCGGCCACGCTCGACGTCTACGTAAACGGCTCGCGCGTGCGCAGCGAAGATCTGCAACCCGGCACGTTCCGCCTCGACAACCTACGCGTGGGTGGTGGCGCGGGCATCGCGACGTACGTGGTGCGCGACGTGTTCGGTCACGAAGAAACGATCAACGCACCGTTCTACGTGTCCGACGGCGTGCTGCGTAAAGGCCTGCAGGACTATACGTACTCCGCAGGCGCGCTGCGCAACCGTGTCGGCACCGCCAGCTGGGACTACGGTCAAGGCGCGGTGCTCGGTCGCCACCGCATCGGCATCAACGACTACGTGACGGTCGGCGGCCGCGCCGAGGCGAGCGGGAACGTGATCAGCGCGGGACCTTCGGTCACCATGCTCACGCCGATCGGCCAAGTCGAGCTCGAGCTGGGCATGAGCCGCGACACCGCCGCGGGCACCGGACTCGCGAGCTTTCTGTCGTACGGCTACACGAGCCGACGCTTTGGTGCAGGCGTATTCGGCACCGCGGTGACCAACCGCTACGCCACGGCCGACCGGCGCGCGAAAGAAGATCGCGCCACGTCCTCGGTCGGTGTGTACGAAGCAACGCCGGTCGGCCGCAACCTCACGTTCTCGGTGCAGGGCTCGTATTCCCACTACCGCGATCGCGGCACGAGCCTGCGCGGCACGCTGCAGTCCGCGCTGCGCCTAGGCCGTCGCAGCAACGTATTCGCCACTGCGAGCAAGGCTCGAAACGAGGACGGCAGCGCGCCTTGGGAGCTGCTCGTGACGTTCAACTATTCGTTCGCCGATCGGCTCAACGCCGCCACGTCCGCGCGCGTCAGCGACGGACATCCCTCCGTGTTGTTCGACGCCAACCGCTCGCTGCCGGTGGGCGAAGGCTACGGCTATCGCGTCTCGGCGCTCAAGTCCGACCACAGCAACCTCGATGCCTTGGTGCAATACCAAGCGCTGTTCGGACGTTACAGCGTGGATGCCATCAGCGAGCGCGGAGCAAACCATGTCACGGCGGAAGCCGCAGGCGGCCTCGCGCTCGTGCCTGGAGTGGGCCTTTTTCCGACGTTGCCCGTGCAGGACGGCTTCGCCGTGATCCGCGTCGCAGGCGTGAAGCACGTGCGCGGCTACGTGAACAACCAGGAGCTCGGTCGCACCGATCGCAACGGCAACCTGCTCGTGCCGAACCTGATCAGCTACTACGGCAATCACTTGAGCATCGCGCAAGAAGACGTGCCGATTCAGTATGGCCTCGAGGTCACCGACATGACGCTGGCTCCACCTGCGCGCGGCGCAGCCATCGCCGACTTCGCGCTGACCATTCCGCATTACTACCGTGGTCACGCGATCATCGATGAGCACGGCACGCAGCTGGTGCCCAAGTACGGCGACGTTCGCGTGACGGGACGCAAGGGCGAGATCAGCTCTCCGATCGGCGAAGAAGGCGAGTTCGAGCTGGAGGGCATCGAGGCCGGCAAGCGCACCTTCGCGATCGACTACACGGGGGGAACCTGCGAGCTCACCCTGGATATCGGCGATTCGGACGACACCGTGATCGATCTGGGGGTGCTCACGTGCAAGATGCCATGAGCCGTGTGGCTACCTGGGCGGCTCCGTGGCACGAAGAGCCGCGAAGATGCGGCGCTGGCAGCTGACTGGTGGCATACTGCGAACCATGCGGATCTCACCGACCTCGTGGCCCGCGCTGACCTCTGTTACCTCGTGTCTTGCCGTGTGTCTCACGCTGCTCACACTGGTGCACGCCGGGGTCGCACACGCTGCGATGAACTGCTCGATCACACGGACCTCCGGCGTGAGCTTCGGCTCCTACGACTCCACGCGCACCTACCCGCTCGACTCGGCGGGCTTGGTCGCGTTTCGCTGCTCGAACATCAGTATGGGCGACATGCTCACGATCGAGCTCGGCCGCGGCGACGCCAACTCGTTTCTGCCGCGCGCGATGAGCCTCGGCACGAGCAAGCTCGAGTACAACCTGTTCCTCGACGCCTCGCGCACGATCGTATGGGGCGACGGCACGCAGGGTACCTCGACCTACGTGGTGCACCCAGCGGATGGTCAATCGGTGTCGATCCCGATCTTCGGCCGCGTGCCGCCCAGGCAGAACGTCCGGGCTGGCGCGTACAGCGACGTCATCATCGTGACCGTCCTCTATTGATGCGATTCGCCACGTTCAGTGCCTGGCTGCTGCTCGTTCTGCCTGCGCTCGCCCACGCGCAGGCCCAACCGACGCGCGTGTGCAACCCGAAGAAGACGGACTGCGGCTGCGAGCGGAACTGGGGCTGCTGGGAGCTCGTGTACACCACCAAGGGCACGCTGCTCGGCTTCCAGGGTTCCAGCTTGCACGTGAGCGGCGGTGGACACGATCGCTTCGATGCCGCGGGCCTGACCGTGTATGCCACCGAGCACTACGGCACGCACCGCAACCTGACGGGCCACTTTCTCACCTATGGCGCGCTCGGCGGTGGCAGTGCGAGCACCGAAGGTCAGCTGCGCGCGGCGCTCGACTTCGGCTTTCGCAGCTCGCTCACCGCCACCTCGGGCTTCTTTCTGCGCTCGGGACCGAGCGGCATGCTGCTCGGCAATCAGCGCCTGCAGCTCTCGTTGTTCCAACCGCTCGAGAGTCGGCTCGGTTATCAGCTGCTCGATGGCGACCGATTGTTCGAGCTGGGCGTGACGTTCGGACCCGTGCTCGTCGGTCGCTACGACGCTGAAGAATCCCGGCGCAACTTGAACGGTAGCTCCCAGCTGCGTAGCTACGCCGCCCTGCGCTTTGCACGCGTTCGCTTCGAGATCAGCACCGCAACCATCCGTGCCACTGGCTCGGCGCCTTCTAGCGCCCTTTCGCTCGCTCGTGGCGGGCTGTGCTGGTATCCGCGACCGTTGGCCGTCTGCGGCGAAGCGCTGTACGTGACGGGCGCAGGCACGGTGCACGGCGCGGCGCTGGCTCCACCGCACCCGACGATGCATGCGTTCTACAGCGGCTTGAGTGTCGGCCTGACACCCTGAGCGAGTGTGCTGGAGCCACGCGCGCCACGCGCGGTCGTGAAGCCGAGTGGTGGAAACCACTACGCCGTGGTCCCGAATAGCCCCTCGACCCCGTCGAGAGCCTCGAAGCAACGCGGAAAAGCCCATCTTTTCGCTGGTTTTCGCGCATCCCCAGGGACGGCACGGCCGTTGCTCTATAGGGGGTCATGGACACGCGCTGCAGGAGCTCTCGCAACACGGATGCAGAACGGCATGAGCGCCGCTCGCTGTTCGTGGCGGCGTTCGCTGCGTGGCTGTCCGTGTCGTTCGGCGTCGCGGGTGCGCCGATTGCGCACGCGGGCAACAGTGCGCAGCTGTCGGTCAGCGCGGTCGTGGTGGCCAAGTGCAACGTCACCACGCGCGCGCTCGATACGGCGGAAGACTTCGCGGGCTCGCTGCAAGTGGCGTGCAGCCAGAACGCTCAGGCCGCGCAAGTCGACCACGGCCCGCGTCGCAGCTACAGCTCACCGACCTACTCGGGCGACGTGATGGTCGCGATGATCAACTTCTGAGAGGTCAGCTGGAACGATCCCAGACCGCTCAGAACCAAGCCACGTCGACCGGCGCGCTCGCCCACGGGTAGCGATTGCCGAGCTTGCCGCGGCTGCCATCGCCCCAGCAGCGCAGCTCGCCACTCGCGCGCACCGCACAGGCTTCGTAGTAGCCGATGCCTGCCGCGACCGCATCCACGATGCCCGAGACCGCGACCGCGTTCGAGGAGGTGCCCGTCGTGCCGTTGCCGAGCTGACCTTGCGCGTCGTTGCCCCAGCAGCTCATGCCGCCGCCCGCCAAGAGCGCGCAGCTGTGGTCTGCGCCGGCGAGCACGGCGATCGCGCCCGTCACACCTGACACGGACACCGGCGTCTTGCTGCTGGTCTTCGTTCCGTCGCCGAGCTGACCGTAGGAGTTCTGGCCCCAGCACATCACTTGCTGCGTAGAGAGCAGCGCGCAGCTCTGGAACGAGCCGACGTCGATGCCGATCGCGTTCGTGATGTTCGAGACGACGACGGGCGAGAGCGAGGTCGTGCCGGCGCCGTTGCCCAGCTGACCGTAGGTGCCGTAGCCCCAGCACGTGACCTGACCGCCGGCGCGTACCGCGCACGAGTGGCTGCCGCCTGCCGCGATCGCGACGGCGTCCGAGATGCCCGAGACCGTGACCGGCGTGGTCGAGTCCGCACCCAGGCCGTTGCCGAGCTCGCCGAACGTGCCCGAGCCCCAGCAGGCGATCTGTCCGTTGGAACGCAGCGCGCAGCTGTGCAGATCACCCGAGGCCACGGCGATCGCATTCGCGATGCCCGACACTGTGACCGGTGTGAGCGAGCCCGCGCCCGAGCCGTCGCCGAGCTGGCCGTAGTCGCCGTAGCCCCAACATGCGACCTGACCGTTGCCGCGCAGCGCGCAGGTGTGATCGGAGCCGACCGCCAGATCGAGCGCATCGCTGATGCCCGTCACGACGACGGGCGACGGGGAGTCGAGCCCGGTACCGTTGCCGAGCTGGCCGTCCGCGTTGATGCCCCAGCAATCGACCTGTCCGTTGCTGCGAACGGCACACGTGTGTGCGATACCCGACGCCGCCTTGCTCACGCCGCTGAGGCCCGTGACCACGCCCGGCGTCGTCACGAACGAGCCCACGTTGTCGCCGAGCTGGCCGTCCTCGCCATCGCCCCAGCAGCGCGCCGCACCGTTCTGGCGCATCGCGCAGGTGTGTAGATCGCCGGCTGCGATCTCGACCGCGTCCGACAAGCCGGCGACTGCGACTGGAATCGACGAATCCGCGAACGTGTCGTCGCCCAGCTCGCCGTACGAGTTGTAGCCCCAGCACACGACCTGATGCGTCGCACGCAGCGCGCACGTGTGCAGCTCACCGGCCTCGAGTTGCGTGGCGTCCGAGACGTTGAGCACCGGCACCGGAGCCGAAGAGTCGACGGTGGTTCCGTCGCCCAGCGCGCCGTACCAGTTCGCGCCCCAGCAAGCGATTGCACCGGTGGCGCCTATCGCGCACGCGTGCAGATCACCCGCTGTCACCTGCACCATGCCCGACAGACCCGACACGACGACCGGCGTCGTGGACGCGACCTTCGTGCCGTTGCCGAGCTGGCCGTAGTCGTTCTCGCCCCAGCACGCCACCGCGCCCGTGGAGCGCAGCGCACACGCGTGGCCGTAGCCCGTGGCGATCTGCACACCGTTGGCGAGGCCGGTCACGGAGACGGGGATCTTGCTCGCGATCTTGCTGCCGTTGCCGAGCTGGCCGATATCGTTCGCGCCCCAGCACGCGACGGCGCCCGTGGCACGCAGCGCACACGCGTACTGATGTCCAGCTGCGATCTGCACGGCATCCGCGATACCCGACACCGCCACCGGCACGTTCGAGGACGTAGTCGAGTTGTTGCCGAGCTGGCCGCTCGCGTTGTTACCCCAGCACACCACCGCGCCCGTTGCGCGTAACGCACAGCTGTGGTCGTAGCCGGTCGCGACTTCTTGCGCGTCGAACAGGTTCGACACCGTCACGGGCTTGATCGCGGAGACGGCCGTGCCGTTGCCGAGCTCGCCGTTGGTGTTCGCGCCCCAGCAGCCCACGGTCGAGTCCTGCAGAACCGCGCAGGTGTGCGCACCGCCAGCGGCGATCGAGAGCACGAGCGGCGCATCGCAGGCATCGCCGATGTGATCGCCATCGGTGTCCTGCTGACCGGGGTTCGCGATGTTCGGGCAATTGTCGAGGCAGTCCTTCACGCCGTCGCCGTCGGTGTCGACCTCCGAGACGCCGCAGCCGCAGGTCTGCGGAGCGATCTTCGCGGGATCCGCAGGACAGCCATCCGCGCAGTCCGGCGTTCCGTCGTGGTCCGCATCCGCCGAGGGCGCGACGCAGCTGTTCTGCACGGCGCCGCTCACGCAGCTCGTCACGCCCGAAGCCGAGCAGGTGCCCGAACCGCAGCTCGTTGCCACCGGCGCGTAGCCTTCGTCGACTTGGCCGTTGCAGTTGTTGTCGATGCCGTCGCAGCTCGTGTCGCTCGCGGCAGGCGTGCCGGCGTGGCAGCTGTTCTGTACAGCACCCGTCACGCAGCTGGTCACGCCGGTAGACGCGCACGCGCCCACGCCGCAGCTCGTCGCAACGGGCGCGTAGCCTTCGTCGACTTGGCCGTTGCAGTTGTTGTCCACCCCATCGCAGCTCGTGTCGCTCGACGCAGGCGTGCCCGCGTGACAGCTGTTCTGCACTGCACCCGTCACGCAGCTCGAAGTTCCCGTCGCCGCGCACGCGCCCACGCCGCAGCTCGTTGCCACAGGCGCGTAACCTTCATCCGTCTGACCGTTGCAGTTGTTGTCGATCCCGTCGCAGCTCGTATCGCTTGCAGCCGGGGCACCCGCCACGCAGCTGTTCTGCACCGAGCCTGCAACGCAACTGGTCGCGCCCGTTCGGCCGCACGCACCTAGGCCGCAGCTCGTCGCCACCGAAACGTAGCCTTCGTCCGTTTGACCGTTGCAGTTGTTGTCCACGCCGTCGCAGCTCGTGTCGCTCGCAGCCGGAGTACCCGCCACGCAGCTGTTCTGCACCGCGCCCGCAGCGCAGCTCGTCGCTCCGGTCCGACCGCACGCACCGACGCCGCAGCTCGTTGCCACCGAAACGTAGCCTTCGTCCGTTTGACCGTTGCAGTTGTTGTCGATCCCGTCACAGCTCGTGTCGCTCGCGGCGGGCGTGCCCGCATTGCAGTTCGCATGCACGGCGCCGGCCACACAGCTCGATGTTCCCGTCGCCGCGCACGCGCCCACGCCGCAGCTCGTCGCAACGGGCGCGTAGCCCTCGTCGACTTGGCCGTTGCAGTTGTTGTCGATCC
>JADGRF010000076.1 GCA_017881055.1 Sandaracinaceae bacterium | reverse complement strand
GAAGCCGGTCTTGCAGGTGCATTGTACGTCACCGACTGCGTTCGAGGGATCGACGCAAGTGGCGTTTACGCTGCATGGCATGGCCGCGCACTCGTTGCTGTTGGGCACGCAGGTGCCGGAGCCGTTGTCCACGTAGCCGGTCTTGCAGGCGCACGTGTTCGGGCTACCCATGGTGCAGCTGTTGGCGTTGCTGCCGCAGGCGTTGCCGCTGCCGCCGCACGAGCCACCCGAGCACTTGTCCGTGGTCGTGCAGCTGTTGGCATCGTTGCAGCTGACCATGTTGTTCATGTGTACGCACGGGTTGCCCACCAGCTTCGTCGTGTCGCACGAGTCGTCCGTGCAGCCGTTGCTGTCATCGCAGCTGAGCGGCGTGCTCTGCTGGCAGACGCCGCCCGAGCAGGTGTCCCCGGTGGTGCAGGGGTTGGCGTCGTCGCAGCCTGTGTGGTTGTTCACCACGACGCAGCCGTTCGCGGGATCGCACGAGTCGTCCGTGCAGCCGTTGCCGTCGTTGCACACGCGCGCGATACCGCCCGTGCACGTACCGGTGTTGCAGGTCTGGCCCGAGGTGCACTTGTTGCCGGTGCTGCAGCTGATGCCGTTGGTAAGCGCCATCTTCTTGCAGCTACCGTTGGTGCCATCGCAGTAGCCGTAGTTGCAGTCGTCGCTCATGCCCGAGCAATTGACCGTCGTCGTGGGCAGGCACGTTCCAGTCATGTCCCCCTGACACTTGTACCCGGTGTTGCATTTGTCATCGGGACCGCAGCTGCTCGTCACGCCGGTGCCATCGTTGCTGCAACCCTTGACCGCGTCGCAGGTGTCGACCGTGCACGGATTGGTGTCGTCGCAGCTGACGGTCGTGCCGGCGCAGACACCCGCCTGGCAGGTGTCCTTGTCCGTGCAGATCGTGCCATCGTCACAGCCCATGCCGTTGGCTTTGTTCGCGTACACGCAGGTCGTGCCGCCGCCGCAGGTGGCGCCGGCCGATACGTGACACTGGTCGGGCGAAGTGCACGCGCTCGCGCAGCACACCAAGCTCACGCAGTGCGAGTTCTTGCAGTCGCCGTTCTGCACGCAGCTACCGCCGTCGTCTGCCTTGCACACGCCGCCAACGTCGGTGTAGCCGGTGTCGCAGACGCACACCGCCGTGCTGCCCGATTCGTCGCAGATCTTGGGCGCGACGCACGCGAGCGCCTTGCAGGCCGCGGATACACCGCCCGCGTCAGCTGCAGCATCGGCCGCGGCGTCCATGCCCGCATCGAGGTCCGGCAGGCTGCCGTCGGAGCCGTTGCCGGCGCTACCGCCGTTGCCGCCCTTGCCGCCGCTACCACCGTTGCCGCTCGCGCCGCCACCACCCCTGCCGGCGCTGCCACCATTGCCACTCTTGCCCGCGCTACCGGTGCTGCCGTTGCCGCTCGCGCCAGCGCCGCCGGCACTACTGCCAGCGTTGCCGCCGCCGCTGGCACCTGCATCCATCGTGTTCCCAGGGTTCTTGTCGCCTTTGGATGGCGAGCTGCCGCAACCGACTGCGACCAGCATGGAGAAGATGAACCCGAACCGAACGTGGTGATGCATGAACGCAGTCCCTTCGCGTGAGCCGATCGCGCCACCATAGTTGGGGTGCGACCCGTAGCCAATAGACGCAACGAGACGCTGCGTTGACACATGCACAGCGCATGTCCCTGATCGGGGAGGAGATCCTTCTCGAAGCGTACTGACGGGGTCGGTCGCGGGTCGTCGTGCTCGCCGCTCGTGGCAAACGCGTCTCGGCGCGCGATCGACGGGGGCTGTTAACTGTCGCGCAAACGCTTGCGGCGTAGTGCTTGGCGCGTCCGCCCTGGTGGTGCACTCGACGCCCGGCTGTGCGCGTCGACCCACGCCCGCCCCCTCACGACATCGCGAGCTGCAATCTCCGCGCGCCAGCCTTGGTGTGGACTGGCGGACACCCCAGTGGCGCCCTCAACTACCAAGGCCCTTGGCGAGCTGTTGCAGCTGACTTGGTTGCAGCCGTCAGAGAGCGAGTGGCGCTGCGATGGGCGGCGCAGGGGACGGGGAGGCAGTGACGCGCACAGCCGGGCGTGGAAGTGCTGCACGGCCCGCGGACGCACCACGCTTGCGGCATCAGCTCAACCGACAACGGCTCACAGCCCTGGGCCAGCGCGGGCCACCGATGCCATTGCCACGAGCGGCGAGCACGTCACTGCCTCACCGGCACCGTTAAGCTAGCCGATCATCCCAGCACCCGAGCGACCCCGAGTGAGGTTCAGCTCTTCTCGGTGTACGTGCCGAATACGTGGTCCCAGAGCGTGCTCGAGACGCCGAACTTCTTTTCGTTCTCGAGGTTCGGGCTGTGGTGGACCATGTGGTGCTTGCGCAGTTTCTTCAGCCACTCCATGCGCGGATGACCGTGATGGATGTAGTAGTGGCTGAGATCGTAAAAGATGTAGCCGCCCACGAAGCCGGCATGAAACGCCAGCGCGAAGCGCGGCATCAGCACCAGCCACAGGCCCAGGAAGAGCCAGAACAGCGAGATGCTGACGGCGGGCGGCATCACCAGGCGATACTTGTCGCGCGGCCACTTGTGATGGACGCCGTGCAAGATGAAATGAAAGCGCTCGCCGAGCGCGCCGCCGGGCTGCCAGTGGAACAGCGTGCGGTGCAGCCAGTACTCGGTCAGCGACCAGGCGAAGGCGCCGAGCAGCGCGAGCCCCAACGCGCCGAGCACCGAAAGCCCCGAGCGCGTGATCGACAGCCAGAACAGCGCGGAGATCGCGGGCACGAAGATGACGGGCACCACCGCCCAGTGCGTGCGCGAGAACTGGTCGACGAACCCGCTCTCGAACATCGGCGGGGATTCACGGTTGGGTTGTGGAAGAAAAGTCAGTTGCATGGTGAAGCTACCCCAGCGCACCGGTCCAGGATTCGGGCTGTGTTTTATCGAGGGATCCGCCCGCGAGCAAGGGACGTCCCCGAATAGGAGCCGGCCCGCGTGTGTTAACCACCACCGCGCGCGCCGCCACAGCAAAGGTCCCGTCGGTCGTGCTAGACGATACAGCTGAACCCTCAGGAGACGACGCCCCATGCAGCGCTATCTACCGTTGTTGATTGTGGTTTGTGCGATCGCCGGCTGCCCGAGTGGGGGCGGCGGTGCGGGCAGCGGCGGCGGAGCAGGCAGCGGCGGCGGGGACCCGAACGCGCCGACCTACGAGAATGTCAGTAAGATCTTGGGCGGCCCGGAGCAGACGAACAGCATCGGTTCGTGTGCCGCCTCGGTCTGTCACGGAGGTGCCGGTGCAGGCCAAGCCGGCGTGAACTTCAAGACGGCAACGTCGCTCACGAGCGTGCTAGTGAACGTGCCCGCCTGCGAGAACAGCGCGCTGATGCGCGTGAAGCCCGGCAAGCCCGACGAGAGCTGGCTGTGGATCAAGCTCAACGCGGACATCACCGACACGACCGAAGGCAAGCTCGTCTACACGGGCACGCCCAGCCAGTGCACCGGCGTGACGACCGGCTTCGGCACGCGCATGCCCCAAGCCGCAGGCACCTACGACAGACTCCCCGCCGACAAACTAGCCCTAATCAAAGCCTGGATCGAAGCCGGCGCCCCCGGCCCGAAGTAACCGAAGGCCGGCGCCCCCGGCCCGAAGTAACTCGAAGCCGACCGCGGCCAACCCGACGCAAAACAGTGGCACATGCGCCGCGAGCCGCGAGCGAGGCGCCTTCGGTTTCGAGGAGCGCGCGCAGCGGACTCATGTCCGTGAGCACGCACCGCAGAAAGCCAATCGGGTCGTGCTTGCACGGACCCGGACACCAACTCGGATCGCGCCGTGGATCGCGGTCCAGGCGCCGCTGTTTTCAACTGCCCGAGTACTGCTTGATGGCCGCGAGCCGCGACGCGCTCAGGCGCTCGGCCATGAGCACGGCGAAGCGACGCAAGAGATCGTAGCCAAGCTTCGGATCGCTGTCGCACGCGGCGCGCAGCTTCTCGCCGTCCATCATCACCAGGGTGGACTGCGTGATCGCGCGCGCGTCGAACAGCCAGCGGTACGGCGGGATCAGCCACGACCAGCCAAGCAGCTGGCCGTCGCCCACGGTCTGGATCGTCAGGGGCTCACCGGACACCGCGGGAATCTCCAGCGTGACCTTGCCCTGGCGCACGATGAAGAACTTGTCGGCGGTCGTGTCCTGCTTGAACACGCGCTGCTGCGGGTTGTACGTGGCTAGCGACGCATGCGACGCGAGCAGCGTCAGGTAGTGCGGGGGCAAGCCTTTGAAGAACGGCTGCGCTTCCAGGAACTCGTAGATGCGGGCGTCCGCCATGAGGCTCTCCTTCGTTACCAAGGTGAGACTTCACAGCCTGCCACAGTTTGATGGAAAACGGCACGCTCTCGTGCGGCGCCCTGTTAAACCAAGAACGCCCGAGCTCCGTGTGAAGCCCGGGCGTTTCGGGATCGTTACGACGATCCGTTTTGAGCAGTCAGCTCACTGCGGGTACGTAACCATTTCGCCTTCTTTGACGAACGTGGTCTTGGCCGCGCCCTTCACGCCGGCTTCTTTCCAAGCCTTCTTCGTGTCCTTCGAGTCGACGTACGCCTTGAGCTTCGCGAGGTCTTCGGCTTGCAGGTAGAGATGCGCGATCTCCGGCTTGTCCGCGTCCTGCGCGAGGCCGTAACCGACCACGCCCTGCGCCGCGAGACCGGCCGCGCCGCCCTCCCAGGCCGTCTTGAACGCAGCGAAGTCCTTCGTGGTCGCAGTGATCAGCGCAGCGGAAAGACCGGTCTTCGCCGGATCCGACTTCAGCAACACGAGGTTCACGAAGGCAACCTCGGGCTTACCGACCACGCCGCCCTCCTTCATCTTGTCCTTGAGCGCCGGGTTGGTCGCGAAGGCCTTGGCCTTGGCGAGATCGGTGCCCGGCAACCAGACGCTGACGATCTTGTCGTTGGTCGCGTCGCGCATGAGCTCGTGACCGAGGAAGCCGCCGGCCTTGCGCGCATCGGCGTCCGTGTCGAACACTTTCTTCCACGCGTCGTAGTCCTTGACCTTGTGCGTCACGATCACGCCGATCGTCGGCACCGGGGCCTGCGGCTGCGCGGTGCTGGCGGCAGGCGTCGCGGGCGCGGGCGTCGCGGCGGGAGCCGGCATGGGCGCGGGCGTCGGCTGTGCGGCCGGCGGCTCGACGGTGGCAGGCTGACCGGCGGCAGCGGCCGGAGTGGTCTGTGCAGCGGCGCCAGTTTCTTCGGAGCTGCCGGCACAACCGCCCGCGACGAGCGCGAGCAAACAAGCCACGGAAAGTAGAGATTGAGTCTTCATAAAAGTTCTCCTTGAGAGCTGAGCTACTGCAGAGGTTGCGAGGTAACTGCGTTTGATTCGTGGTCGAGGCTGCGCGAACATGAACCGCGTTCGGCCCGCCCGCGTTCCCCAGAGCCGCGGGATCTAGTCGATACCCGGGGGGTCTGGCAAATGCTGCGCAAGCTGCACACGTATCATTACATGTAGGAAGCGTGGCGCCGCGGGTTGCACTCAATGCGCGAACGCGGCGATCACGCTGTCGCGCTGGGCTTTCACTTTGGCTGCGCACAGTTGCAGCGCTTCGACGGCGCCGGCCAGCGAGCGTGGTCCGCCCATCAGCGTCTCGATCTTCGGCGCGAAGAACGCTTCGGCGCGAGCAGCCATCGCATCGTCACAGAACGAGGTCGCGAGCCACGGCGTGAAGCCCGCGCCGTTCGAGGACAGGCGCGTGGTGATGTCGGCGAAGTGCGCTTCGAACCAGGCCCATGCGGCATCACGCGTGCGTGGGTCGGCCAGCTGATCGCGCACGGGCGAGAGCACTTCGTTGACATGCAAGGCCGGATCGAGCGCCAGCGCGAGCGCGCGTTCGCTGCGTGCGTCCCGTACCGAGCCGAGCGCGTGCAGCAGGCGCATGCGCAGCGCGACGTCGTCGGTGGTGACGAAGCGCTTGTACAGCGCGTCGAAGGTGGCCGCGTCGCCGTCTTCCGCCACCATGCGCACGGCGAGGTCGGCAAGGTCTGACGCCACTGCGGTTTCGTGGATCGCGTTGTCAGCTCCGATGCCCAAGTAGCTCGTACCCAGGCGAACCAGCTGCTTACGCAGCTCGGCGTCGCGGCCGGTCTCCGCGAGAAAGTCGGCGACTTCAGCGCGCAGCAGCTTGGTGTCGCCGTCTTCACCTGCGCGCTCGCGCAGGCCAAGGCGCCTGTGCAGCGGCGCGTACAGCGTGCGGGCGCGCGCTTCGACCACGGCGCGCTGACCTTCCGGCACGATCTCGTTGCGCGCGAAGCGCAAGAGCGACATCGGCCGCTCGATCACGCTGCGGTTGTCATCTGCAACGAGCGAGGGCAGCGCGGCGAACACGTAGTTGCCGTCGAGCGTGCCGCTCTCGAAGCCGACCTCCAGCGCCTGCGCGAGGAACACGCGCTCGCGCGCCGACAGCTTCTTCCACGCGCTGGTACGCAGCTTGTCGAAGTCGGCAGGCGGCAGCGTGAAGCGGTAGTACCCGGCAGCGTCGGCATTCGGCATGATCCAGGTTGGGCAGGCCTTGCCCTCGAGCGGCAAGACGCCTGACTTCTCGGTGAGCAGCGTGCAGCTCTCGTGGAGCTTGCCGGAAGTCTCGTAGCGCGCGCAGACGGGGATCTGCCACTGGCCGCTGGCCGTGCCTCGAAAGCCGAGCGGGATCGAGCGCGACTGCTCGAGCTCCAGCTGCGCGACGGGCGTATGGCTCGCGTCGCAGCGCAACGACGCCTTCACGAGCGGCACGCCGATCTGCGTGAGGAACGTGTTGAACGGTGTCTTCACGTCGCGCCCGGCGCTCGCCGACACCGCGTCGAGAAAGTCTTCGGTGGTGGCGTTGGCGAACGCATGTGTCGCGAGGTAGCTCTGCACACCCTTCTGGAAGGTCTCGGAGCCGAGGTAGCGCTCGAACATCGCGAGGATTGCACCGCCTTTGTTGTAGGTGATGCCGTCGAACGCGTTCGAGATGTCGTGCGTGCTGTCGATCGGCTGACGGATCATGCGCGCGGTGGTGCGACTATCGGCTTCCATCGCGTCCAGCGACGCATTCAAAAATGCCAGCTCGGGCCTGTGCTCGGGATGCAGCTCGTGCGCGACGCGATAACCGATCCACGTAGCGAAGGCTTCGTTGAGCCAGAGGTCGTCCCAGTAACGCATGGTGACGAGGTCGCCGACCCACTGGTGCGCCAGCTCGTGCGCGATCACGTAGCTGCTCGCGCGACGCTGCCCTTCGCTCGCATGCCGCGGATCGACGAGCAACAGCCAGTCGCGAAACGTGACCAGGCCCGCGTTCTCCATCGCGCCCGCCGCGAAGTCCGGCACCGCGACCAGATCCAGCTTGCCGTACGGATACGCGCTGCCGAAGTAGCGCTCGAGCGCCGTGATCTGCGGACCTGCTTCGTTCAGCGCGTGCGACAAGAGCGCGCCGCGCCCCTTGACTGCGATGCCACGCAGCGGCAGCGGCTGTGCACGCTGGGCATCGGGCGCAATCGCAGCGGCGGTCACCAGCTCGAGCGGGCCCACCGCGAACGCCACGAGATACGTGGGCAGCGGCTTCGTTTGCTCGAAGTGCACGCGCTTTTGATCGTTGCCGGCAGCTTCGGTCGTCGCGATCGCGGTGTTGCTGGCGACGGCGTCCTTCGCAGGCACGGTCAGCCAGAGATCGAACGGCGTTTTGAAACCGGGCTCGTCGAAGCTGGGGAACGCGAGGCGCGCGGAGATTGGCTCGAACTGTGTGAACGCGTAGGCCTCACCGCCCGCGTCGACGCGGTACAGGCCCTTCAGCTGATGATCGAACGCCGCGTCGTACACGAGCTCGAGCAGCGAATTTCCCGCGGGCACAGGCTTCTTGAACCGGAGCGCGACCACACCGTCTTCGTTCAGCTGCTCGTAGCTCGCGTCGATCGCGTCGCTGCCGACTACGGCACGCGCGCTCGTGACGTGCAGGCTGCGACCGTGCAACCAGATCAGCTCGGTCGGCGCATCGAGCAGGATGGCGATCTGGGTGCGGCCGGAGAAACGCTCGGCCTGCGGATCGATCGTGAGCTCGAGCGTGTAGGCGAGCGGATGCGCGTTCGTAGGCAAGCGTCCCGCAGGCACGACCAAGGGCGGTAGGGGCGGTGGCGCGGGCGGCGCTAGGACGACGGGCTTCTGCGGCGCTGCACACGCGGCGAAGAACAGACCGGCCAGCAGCGCACTGCACACGAGCTTCGAGGGACCACGCGGAGATGGAGGCATACGCCCGCGTTATCCCAGAGCACGGGTGGGCTGGGAATCCCCCAGCCCGTGATCACGTGCGATCACGGGTGATCACGGGCGCCGCGCTCAGGGCGCGTGCGCGGCGAAGCCACGAATGTGTGCGACGAGCGCCTGCACGCCTTGCTCGTTCACTTGCTTGCCGAACGGCGGCATCATGTTGCGTCCGTGCACGATCACCTCCGTGAGCTGCGCGTCGCTGCGTGACTTCTGGAAGTCGCCCTGTGTGAAGTCGGGAAGCTGCGCACCCGGCGGGCGGCTTGCACCCTGGCCCGCGCCGTCGCGACCGTGACAACTCGCGCACGAGACATTCCAAAGAGCTCCCGCAGCACGATCCACACCGCCGACCTCGGCGGGCTCGTCGCTCGGCTGGGTGCCGGTGCGCGACGGGTCGGCCTCGGCCGGTTGCACGTGGTCTTCGGGACGCCACTCGCGTGTAGGTGTGGGACGAGACTCGCAGCCGAGCGCGCCGGCGACTACGCCAGCGAGCGCGACCACGATGGACGCAGACCATGCGCAGCCGAGCACGCGCCGCAGCGCCGCCGATCTGGGCAGAGCGCGTGGCAAGAACCGGCGGCGTGGGCGAATAGGCAGCATGGCGATCCGACGCTTGGCCGTATACACTCCCGCGTCCGCGCTGAAAAGCGTCGTCTACCTTCGGATTCGCGCGTTTGCGCTCGTGAACGGAATCGCGTTGCCCAGGGCCACTCACCATTCTCGGTCCCGCGCGTTCCGCGCAGCACTCCTGGCTCGGTCCCGCGCGTTCCGCGCAGCACTCCTGGGCTCACTGCTTCTGCTCGCGCTCGGCTGGGCGGGTCCCGGGCTCGGCGCGTGGGCCGACGCGCAGCTCACGACCGACAC
The DNA here is from genome assembly GCA_017881055.1 of Sandaracinaceae bacterium. Classification (GTDB taxonomy): domain Bacteria; phylum Myxococcota_A; class Polyangia; order Polyangiales; family JAFGIB01; genus JADGRF01. The sequence goes on along the minus strand of JADGRF010000076.1, from coordinate 12,245 downwards.
CATGCCCGTGTCGCAGATCAAGCCGGGCATGAAGGGCTACGGCTTGTCCGTGTTTCGCGGTGAGCAGCCCGAGCGCTTCGAAGTCGACGTGATCGACGTGCTGCACAATTTCCGACCGAACCAGGATCTGATCCTGGTCAACACGCACCACCCGATCTTGGAGCACGCCAAGACGGTGGGCGGCATGAGCGGCAGCCCGATCTACCTCGAGGGCAAGATGATCGGCGCGTATGCGTACGGCTGGCAGTTCGGCTCCGATCCGATCGCGGGCGTGACGCCGATCGCGAGCATGCTGGCCGAGATCAACCGGCCGCTCGATCCGCGGATCTGGAAGTCGCTCGGCACGCTGCCTGCGTTGCTCGGCGCACGCGAGCCGCCGAACAAAGATGCGGGGCCGCGCGCGGAGCGTGCCGGCGTGCGGTCTACAGAGCGCGGGTATGACGCGTTTGCAGCGTTGCGGGAGCATGCCGAGCGCGTCGGGCTCGCGCAAACGCCTGCGGAGTCGCACAGCGCGCTGATTCCCACGGCGACGCCCTTGATGGTCTCCGGCATGACCGAGAGCGCGCTGCGTGTGCTCGGTCAGCAGCTGGAACGATTCGGCATCGTGCCGCTCGAAGCGGGCGGCGCCAGCGGCAGCGCGGCAAGACCTGCTGCTGACGGCGGCAAGCCGCTGGCCAACACGGCGCGCTTCATCGACGGCGGCTCGATCGGCGTGCAGCTGATCCGGGGCGACGTGAACGCCACGGCGATCGGCACGGTCACTCACGTCACGGGCGACCGGTTGGTCGCGTTCGGCCACCCGATGATGAACGCCGGCCAAGTGGGCCTGGCCACGTGCACCGCGCGCGTGCTGCACGTGCTGGCGAGCGAGCAGCGCTCGTTCAAGATCGCCGAGGCCATCACGCCGCTCGGCACGCTGATCCACGATCGCCAAGCCGCGATCGTCATCGACCAAAAGTTGAAGGCCGACATGGTGCCGGTGACCGTGCACATTCACGGCGCGCCGGCCGCGCCGCACACCGAGTGGCACATGGAAGTCGCCAACTCGCGGCTGCTCACCCCGAGCCTCACGTTCAGCGCCGCGTTCAGCGCGCTCTCGGCCACGGCGGCGGACAACGTCGACACGGTGTTCAAGATCAAGAGCAAGGTCGCGATCGACGGCCACGGCGAGATCGAGACCGAAGACGTGGGCTACACGCCCGGTGGCGGCGGCGATCCGATGACGCTGGCGCGCCTGCGCCTGTTCGCAGTGCTCGGCGCGGCCTACGGCAATCCGTTCGAAGACGCGCGCGTCTCCAACATCGACATCGACATCACGATCGACTTCCAGCGCGACGTGGTCACGATCGTGGACGCGATGGCGGCGAGCGAAGACGTCGACCCCGGCAAGAGCGTGAACGTGTACGTCACGCTGCGCCACTTCGACGCGCAAGAAGAAGTGAAGATCGTTCCGGTCCAGATCCCGTGGAGCGCCGCGGGCGAGAGCGTCGAGATCGCGGTGGAGGCCGGCGACGACGTGCACCTGGACGAGCCGAAGGCGGCGAGCCTCGACGACATGCTGAACGCCGTGCGCCACGGCTATTCGGGTACGTCGCTGGTGCTCTCGACCAAGCTGCCGTCGCAGGGCGTGAAGCTGCGCGGTCAGCTGGTACGCGCCCTGCCCGGCTCGGCACTCGACACGCTGCAGCCGGTGAATGAAGCCGATCGCGGCGCCACGTTTTCGTCGTTTCAGCGAAGCGAGCTGCCGATCGGTCGCGTGTTGACCGGCTCGGCCAAGATCAAACTCAACGTTCGACAAGAGCCCCTGCGATGAAGCGCGCTTTAATTTCGGTTTGGTTCTGCCTCGCTCTTTCTCTGGCTGCGTGGCCAGCGCTGGCCGGCGCGACGCGCTCGTTCGTGCTGGACAGCGCGAGCGTGCTCGCCGAAGGCAAGCTCGAAGGCACCGCGGTGCAATCCGACGGCTCGATCACGCGCAGCATCGCCACGCGGCGCATCGATCTGCCGGGCATCGCGGTCGCGCGCTCGCTCTTGGTCATGCCGGACGGCACGGCCTACGTGGGCACCGGCAACGACGGCAAGATCTTCGTGGTGAAGGACGGCGCAGCCAAGCTGTTCGCAGAGACGCACGAGCTGCTGGTGACGTCGATCGTGAGCGACGGACATGGCACGTTCTACGCCGGCACGATCGGCCACGGCAAAGTGTTCGCGTTCGACAGCGCAGGCAAGATCCGCGAGTTCGTCGCGCTCAAGGGCGCCGAGCACGTCTGGCAGCTCGTGTACGACGACAAGCACAAGACGCTGTTTGCCGCCACGGGCCCGGAAGGCAAAGTGTTTGCAATTGACGGAAACAGAAAAGCCGACGTCTATTACGACAGCGAAGCCACGCACATCATGACGCTAGCGCGCGACACCGACGGCACGCTGTACGCCGGCACGAGCGACCAAGCCTGGCTGCTGCGTCTGCGCGGGCCGGGCAAAGCCGAGATCGTCTACGACTTCGACGGCAACGAAGTGACCGCGATCGACGTACGCAACGGCGAGCTGGCCGTGGCCGCGAACCTGTTTCCGCGCGCGCCAGCGAGCAAGCCCGCGACCACGACGCCCGCGAGCGACCAAAGCTCGCCGCAGGCCTCGATCACACCGCCGCAGCCGATCGTGTCTCCGACCGATCGGCCGCAGCCGGGCAAAGGTCAGCTGTATCGCATCGACCGCAACGGCCGCGCCGAGCGGCTGTTCACCGCCGACGAAGGACACATCACCACCGTCGAGTGGGGCGAGCCAGGCGTGATCTATGCCGGCACCGGCAAAGATGGGCACATTCATCGCGTGCAGGTCGATCACGAGCACGCGCTCTGGGTCGACGTGGACGAGCGCCAGGTGCTCGCGCAGAAGCTCATGGGCGCACACCCGATGTTCGTCGCAGGTGACGGCGCTGCGATCTACGAAGTGCTCACCGGGCCCGCGCAGAAGCCGCAGTGGACCAGCAAAGTGCTGGACGCCGCGGTGCCCGCGCGCTTCGGTCAGCTCACCTGGCGCGGCGACGGCAAGCTCAGCTTCCAGACGCGCTCCGGCAACACCGACAAGCCCGACAGCACGTGGTCGGACTGGGCGTCGCCGCTGACGGCGGCAGGCCCGATTCGCAGCCCGGGCGCGCGCTTTTTGCAGATCCGCGTGCTACTCGATGCGCAGGCGCCGAGTACCGTGTATGCGATCGAAGCATTCTACTTGCCAGCGAATCAGCCGCCGATCGTGACCGAGGTCAGCGTGGAGCCGCCGCGGCCGAAGACCGACAAGCAGAACCGCTCGCAGTCGGGTGGCAGCAGCTACAAGGTGAAGTGGAAGACCGAGAACCCCGACGGAGACGCGCTGCGCTTCCGCATCGAGTACGCCGAGGAGCATGCCTCCGTGTGGCGTGCGATGACGCGTGAGAGCGACGTCGTCACCGGCAGCGAGCAAGCTTGGGAGACCGACGGCGTACCGGATGGCCACTACCGCGTGCGCGTGCAAGCCAGCGACGAGCTCGACAACCCCGAAGGCAACGTGCGCAAGCACACGGGTGAGTCCGAGCCGATCTTGATCGACAACCACCCGCCGCACGTGGACGAGCTGCGCGTGGACGGCTCGCGCATCACCGGCGTCGCACGCGACACCATGGGGCCGATCAGCAAGCTCGAGTACACGGTGGACGGCCTCGAGTGGAAGCTGCTGTCCTCGGAAGACGAGCTGTTCGACACGGCGACCGAGAAGTTCGTGCTGCCGCTGGCGCTCTTGCCCAAGGGCAACCACGCCGTAGTGATTCGCGCCAGCGACGCGCGCGCGAACACGGGCTCGGCCGAGATCGTGGTCACCCTTCCGTAACTCAGGGTCCCTCGGGGTCGCTCGGGGTCGCTCGGGTGCTGAGGTGGTCGGCTAGCTTGACGGTGCCGCGGAGGCAGTGTCGTGCTCGCCGCTCGTGGCAACGGCGTCAGTGGCCTGCGCTGGCCGAGGGCTGTGAACCGTTACTGCGCGGTGTGAAGCCGTACGCGTGGTGCGTCCGCGGGCCGTTGTGCACTTCCACGCCCGGCTGTGCGCGTCACTGCCTCCCCGTCACCTGCGCCGCCCATCCCCGCGCCACTCGCTCTCTGACTGCCGTCAGCTGCATCAGCTCGCCAAAGGCGTTGGCGGGGGTGAGCGATGATGAGGTGTCCGCCGGTCTACGCCAAGGGCGGCGCGCGGAGATCGCAGCTGGGAACTACGCAAGGGGGCGGGCGTGGGTCGACGCGCACAGCCGAGCGTGGAAGTGCTGAACGGCCGGCGGACGCGCCAAGCACCACGCTGCCTGCGTTCACTCGACAGTTAACAGCCCCCGTCTAGCGCAGGCCACCAACGCCGTTGCCACGAGCGGCGAGCACGACGACCCACGCACGACCCCGGCCGCAAACCCCAAGAAGGATCTCCCCGCGACGCCCGCACCGGGCAGAAAGCCCCAAGAAGGATCTCTTGCACCGCCGCGCAAAGTGCGCGATCACGCGGGGCATGCGCGTTCTGTTCATATGCTCGCTCGTGGTGATGGTGGTGTCGGCTTCGGGTTGCTCGTTTCTGTTCGAAGAGACGGTGCCGGATCACTACGAGACCATGCCGTACTTCGACTGCACGTCGACCATGGGTCTGCCGGTGGCCGACGGGGTGATTGGCGCGTCGAGCGCGGTGCAGGCGGTCAGTGCGCTGACCGAGTCGAAGGCGAAGTTCAAAAGTCAGAACGGCGGCGGGAGCCGTGATCTGGTCGCCGGCATCGGCATCGGCACCGCAGCGCTGCTCGTGGCCTCGGCGGTCTTCGGCATCGTTCACGGCGAGCAGTGCTCCGCGGCGAAAGCCACGCTCAAGGCCCGGTTGTTGCCGCCGCCAACGCCGGAGCGCAGCCAGAGGCTGATTGGCCAGCCGGAAGCGTCGCCCACGCTGCCGATGCCGCAGGCGCTCGCGCCCTTGCCGGCACCGGTGGACAGCTCGACACCGATGCCGATTCCCGCAGCGCCGTCCGATGCGACGATTGCGGTGCCAGCGCCGCCGCCCTCGCCGCCGCCGCCCGCGGCGCCGCCGTCAGCTGCACCTGTCGCGCCGTAGTCGGATAATCGGGAAAACCCGCGGTTTCCGACCGATCACGCAGTCATCCGCGGAGAGCCGCCGGCTGCTCCGCGGGTACGTTAGTTTGAAGTCAGGCGTGTTTCGGCGACCAAACTTGGGGTGCCCGTATGTTCCGGCGCTCGGTGATCGGGTACTACTAGGCGCCGTAGCGCGCGCTCGCGCAGAGCCCCAGGGAGAACCGCATGAAGCCTGACTTCGATCCAGACTACGTGTTCGCGCACCACGAGGCGACTGCCGAGCAGATCGTGCAGCACGACAAAGTGCACAAGGCCGCGAAGGCGTTCGCGGAAGCTATCCTCGCCAACGTGCCGCAGTGTGGCGACCGCAACACCTCGCTGCGCCTGCTGCGCGAGAGCGCGATGATGGCCAACGCCGCGATCGCGCTGCGCGGCCGCTTGATGTAGTGTGTCCAGCTGACGACTTGTCGCGCGCCGACAAGCACCGGCTACAGCGCCAGGTCGAGCGACAGACGAGTGCCCAGCTGGATCGTGTGATCGACCGCGTAGCGACCGTTCGTGGGATGGATCTCGTAGCCCACGTAGAACATGAAGTACGGCATGAACGGTGACGTGCGCACCGACGAAAAGCCGTAACCTAGCTGGATGCGCGCACCCGGCGGCCAGGTCTTCTTGCCGCTCGCGCGACGGATCACCGGCGCCAGCTCGACGTCGAAGAGGCGTGAGAAGCGCGTGACGCGCAGCAGCACGGGCGACGCGAACGTGAGGTAGGCATCGATGCCCTGCGCGCCGCCTTGGCTCGGAATGAAGGTGCCGCTCGCCGCCATGTCGGCGCCGAGCGCGAGCGTCAGCTGCGACCCGAGGCCGTGCCCCAAGAAGACACGTCCGCCGCCGCCGAGCGCCGGCACCTTGCTAGGCAACGTGATCGTGCCGAACGCTTGCGTTTCACCCAGCAGCACCCAGCGCCCGCTGTCGCCCTGCTCACCGCGAAACGAAGGCTTGGGCGTGAGCCAGAACGGGCAGTCCTTGGCCGCGTGCTCGTTCGCGTACGAGAGCAGGGCCCGCGTGCGCTCGAGCGAAAGCGTTTCTGCGACGCGATCGAGGTGCTTGCCGTTCGCCCGGTACGCCTGCTCGGCCGGGCCTCCCGCGCGCGCGACGCGTTCCGCTAGCCAGGCGTCGAGCGCGCTGCGCGTCGCCGGTTCCACCTGACAGACACTGCGCAGCGCGGGCTCGGCGTTGCCTTGCAGCCGAAGCCAATCGACCGTCCATCCGCCATCTTCGCTCGAGTCGACCATCTTGCGCAGATCGAGATAGAGCGCGCGCTCGGAGGGTCCACGCGGCAGCGTGGCGCAGCCGCAGCACAGGAGGAGGACCGAGACAGCCCAGCGAGTGAGCGTTTTCACGTGACCGAACCTCGCACGCCGCCAAACCCGGCGACAGCTTCGACGTTCGCCAGCACGAGCGCCTCGCGTACCGCGGGGTCGGTGAGCGCCTCCAGCTCGGCTTCGTGTCCGTAGTTGGGCATGTTCTTGTCGATCTCCGGGCAGCGCCGCGTGGCGGGGTGACAATGGATCTCGCTCAGGCCTTCAGGCAAGTTCCAAATGATGCTGCGCAGCAGGGCCTGGTTCATGGCGCCGCAGTCGTACACGCCGAACAGGTAGTCGTTCACGACGAAGCCTTCACGCAAAAGGCGGCGCTTCACGTAGGCGCCCCAGGGCCGCATGACCAGCCACACGCAAAAGCGCAACAGAAAGCCGTGCCGAGCCGCGCGCCACGAGGCCATCAGCGGCTCGTACGGCAGGCGCACCGCGCGCACACCGTGCTCGCGCGCGACGCGCATCAAGATGGGAAGGACCACCGGGTGCAGCTGCATGTTGTTGTGACCGTTGACGTGATCTGCCTGCAGATCCGCGGCAAAGAACGCCGCGAACTGCGCGCGGATCTCGGCTTCCAGCTGACGGTTGTGCTCGGGCAGCCAGCCCAGCAGAAACAACTTCACGAGCGCGACGATCGGGTGGTGCAGCTCGCCGCGCGCGTTCGTCAGCGTGGGAATCTCGCTCGCGGGCAGCGTGGCGCGGCCGTCGCAGACCGCCAGGTGCAGGCCCACACGCAGCGCCGGGTTGCGATGCGCGCGCTCGATCGCATCGGCGGCGGCGGCCTCGCCGACGAGTAAGCTCGTCGTCGTGAGCACACCCTCGCGATGGGCCAGCTCGATCGCCTCGTTCACGGGCACCGCCAAGCCGAAGTCGTCACCCGTGATGATGACGCGCTTGGTCACGCCTGCCTCCGCGCCTTCTGTCGCGCCGAAGCCCAGGCGTAGACCTGAGTGCCGAGCCACGCCACGAGCGCGACCGTGACGCCTGCGCTGGCCAGCTGTATCCAGCTGACGGGGTGGCCGGCGATGCGCTGCAGGCCCGCACCGACGCCAAAACCGGCACATGCCACGACCGCAGCCCAGACCAGCGCGCCCAGCGTGTCGAACACGCAAAAGCGCGCGCGCGCATAGCCGCTCGCACCGATCATCGCCGGCAGCAGCGTACCCATTCCAACCAGGAAGCGACCGAAGATCAGCACCCACAGACCGGAGCGCGACAGCCAGCGCTCGACCGCGACCGCGCGCGCCTGCCACTGGGGTCGGCGTTCCAAGAGCGCGCGGCCGGATACACGGCCGACCTGAAACCAGGTCTGCCCCCAAGCCAAGCTTCCGAGCATCGCGGACAGCACGACGAGCGGCAGCGAGAGCACGCCCGCATGCGCGAGCGCTCCAGCTGACAAGAGCACGGCCTCGCCCTCGATGTACGTGCCGACCGTGATCGCCACGTAGCCCCAGTGCCTTGCGAGCTCTTCGAGCACGACTCAGGTTCGCGCCACGTGGGACGCGGGGGACAGAAGCGACGCGTACGTGGGCGGACACCAGTGCGGGAGCGCCGTGGGCTTGCCGAGCACGTCGGTATCGAACACGGCGGAGGTGCGCGCATGTTCGGTCAGCGACGTGCCGAGCTTCGCCACCTTCTCGAACGGGTCGAGCACGACGAACTTGTAGCCGTTGTAGTCCGCGGCGCCTTTTTGATCGAGGTAGCGGATGCCGTGCTTCTCGCAGACGGCGCGGTAGCCCTCGGCGATCTGCACGCGGTCGGTCTTGAAGTGCTGGACCACCGCGGGATCGGTCATCAAGCGATGGATCAGCGCGGAGCCGAGCTCGCTCGCTCGCAGGTTGATGCCGACCTCGAGCTCGTTGGAGAAGCGGTCGTACATCAGAAAGCGCCGCAGCCAGTCGTGACGCGCGCGATCGGCGGTGGTGATCAGGCCGCCTTCACCGGCCGGCAAGATCTTCGTGGCGTAGAACGAGTACGCGATGTCGACGTCCGGCTCGGCCACGATCGCGTCGAGATAGTGCGCGTGCGCGCCGTCTACGATCAGTGGCACACCGGCGCGCCGACACGCCTGCGCGATGCGTGCGAACGACGGCGAAAGGAACCCGCCGATCACCGAGTACACGACCACGGCCGTGTCGCGCACCTCTTGGCTCTCGAAGGCCTGCTCGAGCGCGCTCGCGCTCATGCTCATGAAGTCGCCGTAGGTCGAGCCGATCACCTGCGTCTTCATGTCGAGCAGCGTGGGCACGGTGTAGAGCGCGCGCATGGTGTTCGACTGAATCAGCGCGAGCCGCCGCCCGCTCACGTGCTTGTGGTACGCGAGCAGCGAGAAGATCGCCGCGCCGCCCGAAGCGACCGGAATCGACAGCTTGCTCGGCACGTAGGTATGCCCTTGCTCGCGAAAGTACGAGCCCTCGGCCATCTGGCCGTTCTCCATGAGCCGTTTGACGTCGGCCGTATAGGCCTCGATGAGAGCAGCTGGAAACGTGACGATTTGCATGGTGGTGTCGGTGCTCGGGGCTGGGGTGCAGGCGGTGGTGCTCAGGCGGTAGTGCTCAGACTGGACGCCGCTCGGGGCGCAGTGTGACAGCGCTCGGGGGCCGTCGCCGCGATTTCCATGCGCAGAATGCCACGCGCCGGATTGGTGACGCCAGTGTGCAAGCCCACGCGCTCGGCGAACTCGCACGCGAGCAGCGGAAACTGCGAGAACTTTCCGGGGATCGCGAAGTACGTGTTGTCGTTCACTTGGTCGAGCGCGTGGTTGTAGCGGCGCTCGAGTGAGCCGGTGAACTCGGTCTTGGTGCCGTAGTACACGTTGGCCACGTCGCTCGTGGAGATGTTGAGGCGCTTGCAGATGCGATTCGCGAACGGGGAGATGTCCGGCGCTTCGCCCGCGGGGTAGTAGTCGTACGAGCCGAGCGTGGAGCGCGGTCCGACGCCCGCGATGTCGTACTTGATGTGGTTGACCGTGGTCGGCAAGTTCGGCGTGAAGCGAATGAAGTTGGGCAGCTCGAGCGCGCGGTTCAGCACCACGATCGGGCTGCACACCGACTTGAAGCGGCGCGCGAGCTGATCGCTGCCCAGCTCCTTCAGCTGCGCCGCGATGCTCTTGCCCGTCGCCATCACGACCAAATCCGGCGTATGCGTCTCGCCGCCGATGTGCACGGAGGTGCGATCGCCATGCCGGCTCAGCGTGTACTCGGCGCCGGCCATGACCTCGGTCTTGTCGCCGAGCAAAGACAAGAGCGTGTTCAGCACGCGGCGCGTGTTGATCTGCGCATCGGTCGAGCGCACGACCATGTACTTGTCCTGGCCACGCTCGCTGCCCTCCCAGTAGTTGAGCAGCTCGACCAAGCTCGGCTCGAGCGCACCGGACGGCTCGGCCTCGTAGCCGAGCGAGCGCAGCCGGCGAAACGCCACGGCCTGCAGGTGCCGCTTCCAGAGCAAGCGCTGCACCATCGACAGCTCGGACGACGAGGTCGCGTACAGATAGTGCACGCGCTCCGAAGCGAACCAGCCGCGCTCGGAGCTGCGGTAGCGCAAAGAATTGTCGCCGACGTCGAGGTTGAGCACGTCGCGCGGCACCACGCTGCCGTACATTTGCTGAAAGAGCTTGAGCGCCTTGTTACAGCCCAGCATCGCAGCCTTGTTGGGCAGCGCGGCGTAGAGCCAACCGGTGTGAAACCAGTTCTGCGTGCTGCGCGAGGCATCACCGCCGATGTCCGACGCCGTGTCGAGCACGGTGATGCGCCAGCCATTGCGTGACAAGAGCTCCGCCAGCGACAGCCCGGCGATGCCCGACCCAAGAACGAACGCGTGTCCCGGTCTCATGATGCGCCCTCTGCTTTGGTAGTGGTCTTGGGTTCGAGCGGTGTCAGGCGTCCGTCGCTGGAGAGAACCATCTCCACGCCGCGCCACACGACCGTGCGCGTCAAGAACGCGCGCACGAACCAGACCAGTGACAACACGTCTTTGATCGGCACGAGCCACATGCTGCGCAGACCTTGGTAGTCACGCAGCGCCACCGCGAGCACCGCCGTGACTGCCGCCATGCGCACGCCGAGCGCCGCGCCGAACATCGACCAGCCGAGCGCATCCCACCCGCGCAGCGTCGCAAACAAGAGCGACAGCGGGATGATGCGCAGGAGCAGGCTGGCCACGAACACCGCGGGCACGGCCACGCGCGTGTTCTGATCCCAGTAGGTTTGCTTCTGCCACCAATGACCCGGGCTGCTGAGATCGATCGTGGTCTCGACGACGTACGGGATGTCCACGATCTTCTTGCCCGCGCGCTGAATGCGCTGACCCATCTCGTTGTCCTCGACCAAGTAATCGCCCAAGCCTTCGAGGCCACCGATTGCGGCGAGCTGGGTCTTCGTGATCGCGGTCGAAGCGCCGAAGCAGAAGTCGACCAGGCCCGTGGCGCTCGCGAACATCGCCATCGCGAACTGATCCACGTTCAGCGAGAGCTGTTCCATCTGCTCGTACCAGGGACCGGCGTCGCGACCTTTGAAGAACGTGCTGACGGCGCCGACCTTGGTATCGGCGAGCGGCGCGGTGACTTCGCGCAGGAAGTCCGGGCGCAGGAACACGTCGCTGTCGCTGATCACGAGGATCTCGTGGCGCGCGTGGGGCAACGCGCCGGCGAGGTTGTTGATCTTGCCGTTCAAGCCCACTTCGACGTTCGCGATCACGACCGTGACCCGCCCCGTGCCGAATTCTTGTTCCAGCTGACGCAGCACAGCGATCGCCGGGTCGTCGGCGCGCTGGACCGAGTACACGACCTGGTACTCGGGATAGTCCTGCTGGCAGGCGGTGCGCAGGTTCGCGTGCAGATTCTTCTCGAGCCCGCAGACCGGCTTCAGCAGCGTGACGGGCGGCAGCACCGAGAGCGCGGGGGCCGAATATTTTTTACGGCTACGAAAGAAAAATGCACAGCTTAGCGTGGCCAGCCAAACCGAGGCTCCCACGAGAATGCAGAGGGCCAGCGTAGCTTGGTACGCGGGAAGTGATGTATGCATGATCACGAAAGACGCAAAACGTGCGTGCGACACCGCCCGCCTATGGCGGTGCTCTTGCCTCTAGGTGACCGGTCGCGCATGAAATCTTCATCCCGCCCGGTGATTTATTCGACACGACCCGATGAAGCGATCGTGACGTTGCGGCCAACTAGCTGCGTGGGAGAGCTGTGAGCATGGTCGCAGACGGCGTTTTTGTAGGGAGATGGGCATGACGGCGGCCAAGCTGCGCGTCGTGCGCTCCCCAACGGAGCTCAGTGACGCCGAGATCCTCGCTCGCGTCGCGGACCGGGATCTGGCCGCGCTGGGTGTCCTCTATGATCGCTATGCGGCGCAGCTCTTGCGCTACGCCCGACGCATCGACCGCGAGTACGCGGAGGACGCGGTTCAGAGCGTGTTCCTGCGGGTCGTAGGTATTGCCGGCCGTTACGACGCAACGGCCCCGAGCGCGCGACCGTGGCTGCTCACGATCACCACGCACGTGGTTCAAGAACGTCATCGGGGTCTGCGGCGGGCAGCCCTGGCCTTCTTGCGGCTCGGCCGGGAGCGCGAGCGCTCGGTGTCGTCGGTCGCCGATCTGCGCACCGACATGGACCGCAGCCTGGCTCAGCTCACCATCGCCAAGCGCACGGTCGTGGTGCTGGCCGAGGTCGAAGGCTTCTCGTGCGACGAGATCGCCCAGCTGCTGGCGATCCCAGTCGGCACGGTCTGGACCCGCCTGCATCACGCGCGGCGCGAGCTACGTCGTTTACATGAAGATGCACATGAAGATG
>JADGRF010000075.1 GCA_017881055.1 Sandaracinaceae bacterium | reverse complement strand
CTGCGACAAGATCGTGGGCCGCATGGGCGAGGAGCTGTCGCGCCGCGCCGCCGCTGGTGAACGCCTGCACCTCGACGACTTGATCGAGGAGTACTGGCAGCTGCGCTACCGCCGCACGCAGGCCGCGTTCCGCATGAACGTGCTGCCACCGATCGTGACGCACATCCTGGAAGACGACCGCACCGACGAAGTGCTGGTGCAGCTGCGCAAGCTACAGCTGTTCAACCACGCCGACGACGCGGTGAAGGTGGTCTATCACCCGGAGTTCATCACGCCCGTGAACCCGCTGTGGGGCATCGAGTACGAGCAGTTCGTGCGCGGCTGTCACCTGGGCCTGTTCCCCAGCGCGTACGAGCCTTGGGGCTACACGCCGCTGGAATGCATGGCGCTGGGCACACCCGCCGTGTCGAGCGATCTCGCCGGCTTCGGTCGCTACGTGATGGACACCATGCCCGATCACGAATCGTGGGGTCTGTCGGTGCTGAAGCGTCGTGGTCGCAGCTACTACGACGCCACGCGCGAGCTTGCCGATCGCCTGTTCGAGTACTGCACGCTGTCACGGCGCGAGCGCGTGGAGCTGCGCAACGAGGTCGAGCGCCGCTCCTGGGAATTCGATTGGTCGCGTCTGGGTCACGCGTATCACCGCGCGCACGACCTCGCGCTCGATCGCGAAGCAGCGCAGACGCGGCGCTGAGCGCTGCGTAACGAGGCTTGGCGAACGGGCAGCCCCAACCCAGGCCTGCCCGGAGGTGCGGACTCTTCCACGTCCGCGATGTTGTACAGCACGGCTTCCACTTCGTTGGGTGCGACCTGCCGCCGCATGACTTGATCACTTTGTCCATGCGATCGACCAAGTGGAGGTAGGTGCAGCGCTAGACGCACACCGATGCGCACGGCCTCGCGCGTGCCCACCAGAAGACATCTTATGCGCCCTCCACTTGGGTAGTCTGTGCCGCGGGGCGCGGCTTCGTCACACGGCGCTCACCGTTGCTAACGCGGCTGAAATCTTGAGCGCGATCGCATCAGGGTCTTTCGCGATGTCGGTCTCCCAAAATCGCAGCACGATCCAACCAGCGTCGCGGAGCTTGGCGTTGGTCTTGCGATCGCGTCGTCGGTTGCCGGAGATCTTCGCAAGCCAGTAGGTGGCATTGTGCACGCTCGCCAGCTTCTTCTTGCGCACGCTCCATCTTCGGCCGTGCCAGTAGTCACCATCGACGAACACGACGACGCGCTTGCGAGCGAAGACAAAGTCGGGTCGACCGGGCAGCGCTTGTGCGCTGGCCGTTGCTCGTATTCCGAGGCGTCTCAGCGCCCCACGTAGAAGCAGCTCTGGCTTCGTGTTGCGCTTGCGGCTTGAACCGCGCGCTGCTGCGCTGGCCTTATCCGACGAAGACTGCAACCCGACGTAGCTTGCGGCTCTGCGAGCCACAGCTACTCAGCGCTCTGGCTCCAAGCTTCCGCTCGATAGCCCTTGCCCGTACCGGGATGTGCAACGTGTTCGCCCTGAAGATCGAGGAAGATTTTCGGGACAGGCTTCAGGCGCTCGGCGCGTGGCACGGGCGTACGGCGAGCAGGCAACAACCGCGGCTGCTGATCGACGCGCTGACCAAGTAGTTGCGCGCGAATCGCACGAGCAAGGACCTCGGCAAGCAGTGCGGGGACCGCGTTGCCGACTTGCCGCTGAATCGAGGTGCGGCCTCCCGTGATGATGACGTCGTCCGGAAAAGTTTGGATGCGACACAGCTCGCGCATGCTGAGTCGTCGATTCGTCCAATGAAACGGGCCGATCGCTGGTCCAGGTTGCGCTTGCACCGTCCACGACGGCATGTTCTTCGCAAGCTTGAGCAAGAACGACCAGAAACGTCGACGCCACCCGAACAAGGGCAAGCCTTCGCCACGGTCCGTGTGGAACAAGTAGTTCTGTCCCTCTGGAATCGATGGAAGCAGAGTGGCCCACTTGCCGCGCACGGCCAGCTCCTCGTGAGGGTCTAGCTTCACATCGCCGATCGCATCCCACGCAGTGCGATACGGCTCGAGAGCACCGATGAGCGAGAGTTGGCCCTTCACGTTAGCCGTGTTCCCATGCGTTGCGGCTGGGAACTTGAACACGTCGCCGTCACGCGCTGCGATCATGATGAAGCGCTCGCGCAGTTGCGGTACGCCGTACTCGACAGCCTTCACGACGCGATACACCGGCTTGTACTGGACCCGATGCTTCTTGTTGATCTGCTCCACGCGTGCCAGCAGGAGATCGAGCCCTTCGTTCTTGCCCGAGTACGAAAGGCCGCCCACGTTCTCCAACATGAATGCACGAGGTAGCGCTTCCTCGACGACGCGCATGTATGCCGCAAGCGTGTCGGAGCGCGGGTCACTCAGGCGGCCGGCATCACCCCGAGCCCAGTAGCCTGCCTTCGAGAACGGCTGGCACGGCGGACCGCCGATCAAGATGTCGGCTTCGCCACGCTTCAGTTTGCCGGCAGCGAGCAGATCCTCGGTCGACACCTCGAAGATGTCGCGGTCGATGACCGTCCACTTCCGATTTTGTCGAAGAGTTACGCAGCAATCCCGGTCTCGCTCGACCGCCACGGAAGTCTGGCAACCAGCCGCTTCGAAGCCGTAGTCGATGCCCCCAGCACCGGAGAACAGACTGATTACGCGTGGTCGGCGCATACTGCGCACCTGTGTAGCATAGGCGGGCGCCGGCAGTCTTCGGCTTTCGCAAACGGCTGCGCTGCGTCACGGGCCTCCTGGTAACCTGGCCGCGTGAAACTAGAGAAATACTCCCGAGCTCAAGGCCGTGAGAACGTGGCCCGAGTCACGGCGGCGATTGAGGCAGCCGGCGGACGGATCATCTCAGCGCCGGATCCCACGAGCGCCCCGTACGAGTACGCGATCGAGTTGCCAAGCGGCGAGCGGCGCGATCTCGTCTGCTACGCCTTCACCGCCAACAAGTACCGCGGCGCCGGGAGACCGATCGACGAGCATCGCTTCCAGATCAAGTACGGCAGCGACTTCGCTCGCTATCACAACCTCTACATTGATCCGAGCCGTAAGCGCACGACGCTCTTCTTCGGCGTCCATCACGAGCTCGACCTTTTCATCACCGCCGATCCGATCCTGCATACACCGACGTGGTTCTCTTCTTCGGTCGAGTTCAAGGAGGACGACCTACTCGAAGCAAAGAAGCGCGGCTGGCACGGCTGGGAGCGCGAGCGCTCGATGGCCGGGCGCCGCAAACGGATCTTGCCCGAGGAGAGCTTTCAGACCGAAGCGCTTTGCGCGTTCACGCCGAAGCACTTTCTCGATTACATCGAGTTTGAACGACACGCGTCGGGCCTCGATGCGTCGGAGCGATTGATCGTTGGAGCGGAGCTCGCAAGGGCGGGCGTGCCGCGTCCAGGGAAGAAGCACCCACTCGAGCAGGCCCTCGGGTTGAGCGCGGCGGAGCTGCTGAATGTGCTCGGCGGCACCGCGCGGTTGCTGACGGCAGTGCGGGGTCGTGTCGCGGAACATCATCTCGGGACGTATCTGCAAACAGTGCCGGGTGTGTCCGACGTGAAGCCAATCGACCAGGACGGCCCGCCGGACTACACGATCGCCTATCGCAAGCGGCTGTTTCGCATCGAGTGCAAGAACGTCGGTCGAAACAAAGCGCGACCCAAAGTCGACTTTCAGAAAACGCGTGCTGCGAAAGGCAACCCATGCAGTCGCTACTACTCCGCGAGTCAGTTCGAGATCCTCGCTGCGTGCATGCACTCCGTGACCGACAACTGGGAATACAGGTTCTGCTCGACAGCGAAGCTGGACCCGCACAAGACGTGCAAGGATAAGCTCTCGGACCGCGTATACATCGAGGGGGACGCGTGGACACGCTCGCTGCCGGATGTGCTCGATTCGCTGGGCTAGCGCATTTGTGCGACGAATAGTTTCCTATGCCCAATCTGCGCATGCCAAGCACCGACGAGATCTCCGCCGCCATGTGCACGACTGGCGTCGATTTTGTCCCCCGCGATCCGGAGACCACCGCCTTCAAGCTGAGAGCGCGCCTTCACCAAGCGCGCTGGCGTGAGTCCCAGGGCCACCCGATGGGCACGCATCCCATCGAGGGCGCGACGACGCGCCCGCTCGGCAGTCGCCTACCGCTCGCCTACGCGAAGCAGACCTTCGCGAAGTTTGTCGATCCGCGCGTCGTCGACGCGGTCCGCAAGCGGCTCGCCGCTCCTCAGCCGCACGAAATGCTCGACGCCAAGCGGCTCTATGCAGACCTGCTGTCCTCCATGCCGATGTGTTTCAACTTGTTCGGTACGATCACGCAGCCAGCGCGTAAGCCACATGAACGCGCCCTCTCGCCGAGTTACCAGAAGATATCTTATGCGCCCTTCGCCGGGTAGACTGTGCCGCGGGGCGCGGCGCCTTGGTACGCGGCGAGCGGCAGTTGTTCAGACGGGTGATGCGCAGCGAGGCGGCTGGCAGCCTG
>JADGRF010000074.1 GCA_017881055.1 Sandaracinaceae bacterium | reverse complement strand
TCGCGAAGGCGCAGAAGGCCCAGCTGACGTGGCGATCGTCGGCGACGAAGCGGCCGTGAGCGCTCAGATTCAGGCGCTGGCCGCGATTGGCGTCACCGACTTCATGGCCGTGCCCTACGCGGTGGGGATGCGCGAATCACGCGACGCCTCGTTCGCGCGCACCTACGCCCTGCTGAGCAAGCTCGCGGTCGGCTGAACCCCGGTCTCTCATTCACCCGCGTCTTGCTGGGCGGCGTCGCATGCGCTCGCTGCCGGGACGCCCGAGCCCTGCATGGCCAGAGTCTTGCGCGACTCGCAGGTATTGGTGCGCTGCACGATGCCGCCGCACTCGTTGTTGGGCGTACAACAGCCGGTCAGCATGCGCGTGCGACCGCCGGCGTTACCACCGGTACCGCCAGCGCCCCCCATGCCGCCGTTGCGCACGAGCATGATGTTCGCGCAGCGCGTGTCAGGTACTGCGGCCGCCGCGCACTGCGTGCTCATCGTGGGGTCCATCGACGCGGTCCGCGTACCGCACACGTTCGTGCTCGCGCAGCAGTTGATCCGGCACGTGTACGTCGCGAACTGGGACGCTGCGGCGCAGGTTTGCGTGCCGCAGGCCGTCGGCGCAGCCGCGAGCGCCGTCGCATCGCAGTTGGCTTGAATGCCGCCGATACCACCCGCGCCACCGCCAGCTGCACCCGCGTTACCGGCGACGCCGACACCCGTGTTGCCCGCTGCCCCGGTCGTGCCGCCGTAACCGGCATGGCCGTTGTACGCGCTCGTGCCGCCGACGCCGCCATCGGCGGCGCTGGAGTTGTGACTGCCGCAACCGACCGCCAAGACGACCGCAGCCATGCTCAGAAATCCGTGACCCATGCGCTTGCTCATGAAATGTCCCTCGAAGAAGCTCTTTGCGCGGATCGCAGCCATCCGACCTCGACCGTTAACCGGCCACGCGGTCGTAAGTCGCACTGGAAGCGCGAATCGGCTCAACGAATGTGCGGAGTGCGCAGCGCGTTGCCTACTGCGCCGGCTGCCGAGTGCGCGTCACTGCGGCGCGTCGTGTGCAGGGCTTCGCGCGCTTCGTCGATGTAGACTGGGGTCGACCGGGGTTGCACGACGCCCCGAGCCTCGGCAGGCTAGTCCCCCAAACCACGATCGACGCACGACTGATGACTGAGATGACCGAGCCCACGCCCCCCCACGACAACGCCCTGCGCGCGATGACCGACGACGGCGCCTTTCGCGTGGTCACGCTGCGCACGACCGACACGGTGACGCGCGCCATCGCAGCGCAAGAGGCCGCGGGGCCCGGGGCTTCGCTGCTCGCCGAGCTGATCACGAGCGCGATCTTGGTGCGCGAGACGATGGCTCCGACCCATCGCGTGCAAGTGCTCCTGACGAGCCCCGATCGTAAACAACGCCTGGTCGCCGACGCGTACCCCGATGGCGGAACGCGCGGCTTGATCACCCGCCTCGCAGGCAACGATCGCTTCTCGATCGACGGCTGGACGATGGAAGTGCTGAGGTCGCTCCACAACGGCGACGTGCATCGCGGCGTGGTCGCCGTACCGACCGGCGGCGGCATGTCGGAAGCGCTGATGGTGTATCTGCAGAGCTCGGAGCAAGTCGCATCGATGCTCTCGGTGGCGTGCGTCTGGAGCGGCGCGCTGGTGCGCTGCTCGGGCGGCTACCTGGTGCAGCTGCTCCCTGAGGTCGGCCGCGCCCCGCTCGCGATCATGGCCGAGCGCCTGCGCGACTTTCAGAAGGTCGACGCGCTCCTGGAACAGCTCGACGCCGCACCAGGCCCGATGGTGGACGAGCTCTTGTACGGCATGCCGTTCACGCGCTTGGAAGAGCGCCCGCTGTCGTGGAAGTGTCGCTGCAGCGCGGTGCGCGTGATGTCCAGCTTGGCGACCCTGCCCAGGGCCGACGTACAGGAGATCATCGACGCAGGGCAGCCGGTCGAGCTGACCTGTGATTTCTGCCGACAAGTTTACACGCTGAGCCCCACGCAGCTGGGCGGGCTCTTGGATCAGAGCTGAAGCGAGATGAAGGGGGCACGATGTCGTTCACGCCGCGCTACACGAACCTGGTCGTCCTGCTCGACGACGCCGTGAAGAAGTTCGGACCGAAGCCCTTGTTCGGCACGCGCAAAGCAAACGGCTGGGAGTGGACGACGTATTCGGCGTTCAGCGCCATGGTCGACGACGCGCGCGCAGGCCTGACAGCGCTCGGCGTCAAGCGCGGCGAGCGCGTGGCCGTGATCTCGAACAACCGCTTGGAGTGGGCGGTCTGCGCGTACGGCGCGTTCTCGGGCGGCGCTGTGTACGTGCCGATGTACGAGGCCATGCTCGACAAGGACTGGCAGTACATCCTGCGCGACTCGGGCGCCAAGGTTTGCCTGTGCGCGAGCGCGGCGATCGCGGGCCGCGTGCGCGCGATGCAGCACGAGCTGCCGGAGCTGCGCCAGATCATCGACTTTCAAGACGGCTCGTACGCGAAAATGCTCGCGCAAGGCCACGCGGCGCCCGTCGCGAAGACGCCGGCAGGCGATCGTGAGCTGGCGATGTTCATCTACACCTCCGGCACGACGGGCAACCCTAAGGGCGTCGAGCTGTCGCACTACAACCTGGCCGGCGACACCAGCGCGGTCATGGCGGTCACGCCGCTCGCGGGCGAAGAACGCTCGCTGGCATTCTTGCCGTGGGCCCACGTGTTCGGCGGCTGCGTCGAGCTCAACTCCTTGATCGCGTACGGCGGCTCGCTCGCGATCTGCGACAACACCGACAAGCTGATCGACTACCTGTCCGAGACGCAGCCCACCGTACTGTTCGCCGTGCCGCGCATCTGGAACCGCATCTACGACGGAGTGCAGAAGCAGATCGCCGGCAAGCCCGCGATCATCCAGCGCCTCTTCCACGCCGGCATGCGCGCGCGCAGCAAGCTGAACAAAGGGCAGACGCCTTCGCTTACCGAAAAGCTCGCGCTCGCGGTTGCAGAGAAGCTGATCTTCGAAAAGATCCGCGCCAAGTTCGGAGGCAAGCTCCGCTTCGCATTCTCCGGAGCGGCCGCCCTCTCGCGCGACGTGGCCGAGTTCATCGACAACCTCGGCATCACGGTGTTCGAGGGCTACGGCCTGACCGAGAGCACCGGCTGCACGACCGCGAATACGCCCGAAGGCCGGCGCATGGGCTCGGTCGGCAAGCCGATCCCAGGCGTGGAAGTGAAGCTCGACATGAACGCCGTAGGCGCCGGCGAAGGCGAAGGGGAGATCATCATCTACGGCGTCGGCGTGATGACCGGCTACCACAACCTCCCCGAAGACACGAAGCAGACGCTCACACCCGATGGCGGTCTGCGCACGGGCGATCTCGGCTACATCGATGCGGACGGCTACCTGTTCATCACTGGCCGCGTGAAGGAGCTCTACAAGCTGAGCAACGGCAAGTACGTGGCTCCCGCGGCACTCGAGGAGAAGTTGCAGCTGTCACCGTTCATCGCGCAGGTGTTCGTGTACGGCTCCGACAAGCCGCACAACGTGGCGCTGATCATCCCCGACATGGCCGCTCTCGCCGCGTTCGCGGACACGCACGGCCTGCCGAAGGATGAAAGTCAGCTGCTACGCGAGCCGCGCGTGATAGAGCTGCTGAAGCGCGAGCTCGAGGGGCTGAGCCGCGAGTTCAAGGGCTTCGAAGCGGTGCGCGACTTCGTGCTGAGCGCCGAGCAGCTGAGCACGCAAAACGACATGCTGACGCCGACGTTGAAGATCAAGCGTCGCAACGTGTTGAAGAAGTATGGGCCGGAGCTGGATGCTTTGTACCGAGGTGGCGCAAATGCAAGCCGCTAGAAATGAAACCGCCGCATCGACACGTTCATCAACAAGCCGATGCCCATCATGATCGTGAGCACGCTCGAGCCACCGTACGAGAACAGCGGCAGCGTGATCCCTACCACCGGCAGCATGCCGCACACCATCCCGAGGTTGATCACCGTCTGCCAGAAGATCAGCGCCGACACGCCCACGGCCACGACTGCACCAAAGCGGTCCTTCGCCTCCGAAGCAATCTTCAGCCCCCACAGGATCAGCGCCATATACAGCAGGATCAGCAGGATCGAGCCGACGAAGCCCTGCTCCTCGGCCCACACCGGAAACGGGAAATCGGTGTGCTGATCGGGCAAGAACTTGTGCTGATTCTGCGTGCCCTGCAGAAACCCTTTGCCACTCCAGCCCCCGCTACCAATGGCCACCTTCGCTTGATGCGCGTGCCAGCCGGTGTCGAGCAAGTCGTTCTCGGGATCGAGGAACGAGGTAAGGCGCTCGCGCTGGTAGTCCTTGAGTAGGTAGCGCCAGGTCAGCGGGGCGGAGATCGCGAGCGTCACCACGAGCGTGATGAATGAGCGCATCTTCAAGTTCGTGAGAAACATGATCGTAGCGAACACGAACACGATCAAGAGCGCCGTGCCGAGATCCGGCTGCGCGAGGATCAGCACCAGCGGTGCAGACAGGATCAACCCGGGAATCACCAGATCCTTGAGCGTGCGGCCCTCGGTGCGCGGATCGTTGTGCAGGTGCTTGGCGAGCGCGATGATGAAGCACAGCTTCATGATCTCGCTCGGCTGCAGGGAGAAACTGCCTATGGGGATCCAACGCTGCGAGCCGCGGATGTTGCGTCCTAGCAGGAACACCAGCACGAGCAGTACGATGCCGATGCCGTAGGCCACCCAGCCGTAGCGTTCCAGGTGACGGTAGTCGATGGCCGCAATCAGCACGGCGGCGCCCGCGCCGAGCGTGAGCCAGTAGATTTGCTGCAGGTACACGTCGCGCAGGGACACGCCGGCTGCGCTGGTGGCGCTGTACAAGTTCACCACGCCGACCACGGCGATCGCAGCCGTGGTCACGAACAGTGGCCAATCGAAGTTGTCTTGAAATCCGCGACGTAGAGCCATGATAAAGATTTCCACGCGGAGAGCCGAAGGCTGCTCCGCTGCACGTACGGAGAGCCGAAGGCTGCTCCGCGGGTATGTGATTAAGGTTTCTTCGCGGCGAGCACCGCAGGGTGGTTTGCGATCTTCGTGTCGCCGCCGAGGGCTTCCTGCAGGATCTGCATCGCGATCGGCGCCGCGTACTTGCCGCCGGTGCCGCCGTGCTCGACCAGCACGACGATTGCCAGCTCCGGCTTGTCTGCAGGCGCGAAGCCTGCGAACCACGCGTGCGCGCGCCGGTAGTACCAAGCGCGGCGCGGGTCCTCGCCCGGCTCGAGCTTCTTCTTGCTCACCTCGGCGGTACCGGTCTTACCGGCCACCGGCACACCGCCGTCGATGCGCGCCTCGGCCGCGGTGCCCTTCGGGTCGTTCACGACGCCGTACAAGCCGTCGATCACGTAGGTGAGATGCGCCGGGTCCACCGCAATGCGACGCCGCACCCGCGGCTGAAACTCTTCGACGATCGACCCATCGGGCCGCTCCACGCTCTCGACCAGCTGCGGAACGTAGAGCGTGCCGCCGCTGCCGATCGCGGCGTACATCATGGCCAGCTGAATCAGGGTGACGCGTGTGTCGCCCTGACCAATCGCTGCGTTGAGCGTGAAGCCCAAGTGGTAACGCCCCTGATGGCGCTTCTCGTAGTACTCGCGGGTGGAGACGAAGCCGCTGGCCTCGGTGTTGATGCCGATGCCGGTCTTCTGGCCGAGGCCGAACTCGCGTGCGAAGCGCGCGATGCGATCGATGCCGACCTGCTCCGCGAGCTGGTAGAAGTACACGTTGCACGACTGCACGATCGCCGTGCGCATCTCGACGTCGCCGTGCACGTGCGTACAGCGAAAGCGACGCTTGCCGAGCTCGTAGTAACCCGGGCAGTTCACGCGCGCGCTCGGCACGACCAGGTTGTCCTCGAGCGCGGCAAGCGCCGAGATCGGCTTGAACGTAGAGCCGGGGAAGTAGCTCTCGTACAGGGTTTTGTCGATCAACGGACGGAACGGGTTGTCGGCGATCTCGGCCGAGCGCACCGACGAGAGCCCACCGCTGATCTCGTTCAAGTCGTAGCTGGGCTTCGAGAACAGCGCGCGCACGCGACCCGTGCGCACGTCGACCACGACCGCAGCACCCGAAGGATGCCCGCGAAATGCGCGCTCGACCGAACGCATCATGTCCATGTCGAGCGTCAGTCGCAGATCGAGGCCCGGCACCGGCTCACGGCGCTGCGCCTTGTTCTCGCGCTTGTTGCCTTGGGAATCGAACTCCTGCCCACGCACGTCCACGACCATGCGCAGCTCGCCGTCTTTGCCACGCAAGTAGCTCTCCCACGCGCGCTCCACGCCGCTGCGACCGATGAAGCGCCCCGGTCCGTACCCGAGCCCGGTCAAGCGCTTCAAGTCATCGCCGTTGACCTCGTTGATGAAGCCGATCGTGTGCGCCGCGAGCGTCTTGTACGGATACGAGCGCACGGGCACTGCCACCACATCGGTGCCGGGCAGCTCGCGCGCGTGTGTCTCCAGCGCAGCGTACTGGTCGCGTGAGATGTCCGTGAACACTTGCACCAGATGCGAGCGGCGACGCGTGGGCACGGCGTTCACCGTGTTCTTGAACGCTTGCTTCTGCACGCTGTTGAGACTCATCAGCCCCGCTATCGTGTTCATCTCGTCTTCGCTGAGCAATTGCGGCGTGACGAACACGTTGTACGACGGGCGGTTCTCGGCGATCACGTGGCCGGCGTGGTCGCGAATGATGCCGCGCGTCGCTGGCAAACGAACGATCTTCGTGATGTTGCGCTCGGCCTCTGCGGCCCACTTCGCGTGCTCCACGATCTGCAGCTGCACCAGGCGCACGACCAGCGCGCCCATCGACAACAGCACGAACAGCGCCATCCACTTGTAGCGCTTCCGGAACTCGCCGACCTCGCGGCGCACGGAGAGCATGGTCATGACGACGCCATGCTCGCGCGCTCGTCTTTGCGCGGCGTGCGCCCGTCGCCGCGCGTCGACGCCGCACCGCTGAACAGGATGCGGCGCACGGCAGCGAAGATCGGCGGCGAAAGGAGCCCGGTGGTCGCGGCCGATTGAAACAGGATGCGTGCCGTGCGCCCAGGTGCATCCATGAGGATCTCGCTCTGCTTCTCGAACACCGCGCGCAGTGCGAGCACCGAGAAGCCTGCGACCAGGCCCATGGCGAACGTGAGCAGCGCCGAGAACAACGGGCCGTGCGGGAACAAGCGGAACGCCGCGCCACGCGCCAACATGAACGCGGCCACCATCACGAAGGTCTGCAGACCCATCGGGTTACCGCAGAACGCATCCAGCAAATAGCCGAGCAGAAACGAGATCACCGCGCCACGCACGATGTACACATCCGGCGTCACGCCCAGGCAGATCACGATCGGCAGGATCAAGCTCGGTGCGAACGTGTGCATCGGAATGAGCGTCGCCAGCGCTGCCTGCGCGGAGAGAAGCAAGAGCCCAAAGCCGACCACCAACGTGTTGCGCATGATCACTTCTCGGCGTGGCTGTTCGCATCGAGGATACCGGCCGCGCGCGAGCCCGCGGTCATGATCAAGACTTCTTCCAAGCGCGAGAAGTGCACGGCCGGCTCGACCGTGGCTTCTTGGTAGAGGCCGTAGGCCGGCCTGCTCACCGCGGTGATCCGACCGACCAGGATCGAGGAGGGAAAGCGCTGCCCCAGGCCCGACGTCACCACCAGGTCACCGGGCTTCACGTCGTCCTCGCGCGAGAGCTCTTCGAGCTGCGTCGTGTAGTTCTCTTCCGAGCCCATGCCACGTAGCATGCCGCGCGCGCCGTTACGCTGCACGACCACGTCGATCGCGCTGGTCTTGTCGGCCGTCAGCAGCACATCTGCGTAGCGCCCAAACGTGCGGCGCACCTGACCGACCAGGCCCTCGGGCGTGACCACCGGCATGCCCGCGTGCACGCGATCACGGTCGCCGCGGTCGATCACCACGCGCATCACGCGAAAGAACGGCGAGACCTCTTTGCCGATGACCTGCGCGCTCAGCAGGCTGCCGCGCAGCTCGTCGCGCAGCTGCAACATGCGGCGCAGCCGGCGGTTCTCGTTGCTCTCGTTCATCATCCGGTAGTTGGCTTCGCGCAGCCGCACGTTCTCTTCGCGCAGCCGGTCGTTCTCGCGACCCACGTCCACCAGGTACACGTACTCCTTCAAGACGCCCGACACGCTCTGCGCCAGCTGGGTCGCCATCAGCTGGATCGGTGCGCTGGCGGCCAAGATCGCCCGGTCGACGAAGTTGGTCTTCTCGGGATCCTTCAAGTTGGCGCGCAGCACGAAGAACGGCAACGCCAGAAGGGCGATGCAGATCACGGCGTCTCGAAAGCGTCGATAGAAGTTCATCGAGACGGCTCGATTCAGGTACCCAGAGAGCCCTACGCCGAGAGCCGCAGGCTACTCGGCGGGTATGTGACCCACCCTGCTCGGCGAGTATGTCAAACACCGTATGTCAACTAATCGTGACTTCGCGCAGCAGGTCCATGTGGTCGAGCGCCTTGCCCGAGCCGAGCACGACCGCGGAAATCGGATCGTCGGCGACCATCACCGGCAGGCCGGTTTCCTCGCGCAGGCGTACATCCAAGCTCTTGAGCAACGCACCACCACCGGTGAGCACGATGCCCTTGTCGACGATGTCCGCGGCGAGCTCGGGCGGCGTGCGCTCGAGCGCAAGGAGCACCGCGTCGACGATCGAGTTGATCGGCTCCATCAATGCTTCGCGGATCTCATCGCCGGTGACCACCACGGTCTTCGGCACGCCGGCCACCAGGTCGCGGCCCTTCACTTCCATCGTACGCACTTCGTTGTCGGCGTAGGCGTTGCCGATGGTGCACTTGACGCGCTCGGCGGTCTGCTCGCCGATCAGCAAATTATACTTGCGCTTCATGTACGCGATGATGGCTTCGTCCATCTTGTCGCCGCCGACGCGCACCGACTGCGAGTACACGATGCCCGCCAGCGAGATGATCGCGACCTCGGTCGTGCCGCCGCCGATATCGACCACCATGTTGCCGCTCGGCTCGGTGATCGGCAGACCGGCGCCGATCGCGGCCGCCATGGGCTCTTCGATCAGGTACACCTCGCGGGCGCCCGCGCTCTCGGCGCTCTCGCGCACCGCGCGCTTCTCGACCTCGGTGATGCCGAACGGCACGCAGATGATGATGCGCGGACGACGCACGCCCCAGCGATGGCTGGTGGCGCGGTTGATGAAGTAGCGCAACAGCGCCTCGGTGATCTCGAAGTCGGCGATCACGCCGTCGCGCAGCGGGCGCACGGCTTCGATGTTGGCGGGCGTGCGGCCGAGCATTTCCTTGCCCTCGGTGCCGACGGCCAACACGCGCTTGCCGCCGCGGCCGTCCTTCTGCACGGCCACGACCGACGGCTCGTAGGCCACGATGCCGCGACCCTTGACGTAGACCAGCGTGGTCGCCGTGCCGAGGTCGATTGCGAGGTCATGTGAGGTGAACCAGCCGAACGCCATGGAGTCTCAGGCCCCCGAAGAGCTGCTCTCGGGGCTTTGCAGCAACTACCCGAAAACCCAAGCTTTCTAAGAGGATGGGAGAGTCGGGGGTGCGCTTACCTAACAGGAAAGCCCAGGGGGATCAAGCTGGTGGTCCTTCACTTGCCTACATGGCCAGCCGCCGTGATCGGTGTTGCGTCAGACAAGATCGTGAGCGGTTCCCATGGGTTCGGGCCGCTGCTTGCTGCCGTCAGCGGCAGCCTCCATCCGCTTCAGGGACGAAAGAAAGATTCAGATCCGACGTAAGGCTCGTGCGTCCCAAGCTGTACAGGGTCGTAGGGTTCAGAGAGGGGCAGCCATGGGACACGCGGGTTCGCGAGACGGTCAGGGACGTGGAGCAGGAACGGGCACCGGCACGAGCACGAGCACGAGCACGGAAACCGGCGACGGACCCGGCGAGATGACGCGCTTGGTCGACCGGGCGCGCCTGGGTGACCGTCGAGCGTTCGATCAGCTGGTGCGACGCTACCGCCCACGCATCTTCGCATTGGCCTTGCACATGAGCGGTAGCGCGGCCGAAGCCGACGACATCACGCAGGACACGTTCGTGCGCGCCTGCCAGCACATCGATCGCTTCGAGGGGCGCAGTCAGTTCTTCACGTGGCTGTACCGAATCGCGATCCACCGCGCGCTCAACGCCAAGCGCGATGGCCGGCGCAAGCGCACGGTCCCGCTCGATGACGATCGCGTGCGCGCCGCAGTTGCAGTCGATGCCGAAGGCGATCCGCGCCTCGCGATGGAGCTACGTGAGAGCTACGGCGAGCTGGTCAGCGCCTTCGATGCGCTCACGCCGTTGCTCCGCACCACGGTCGCGCTGGTCGCCCTGCAGGGCCTCAGCCACAAGGAAGCCGCCACCGTGCTCGGCACGAACGAAGGCACCGTAGCCTGGCGCATCCACGAAGCCCGCAAACAACTGCGCGTCTCGATCGATGCCATGCACAAGCCGAAGCCTCGGGCAGCGCAAGCCCCCGCGCCCTCCCCGCTAGCCCATCTGCTGCGCAAGCCCTTCGCCACCTGATGGGCTCTTCCCGCGAGCGGAGTGAATCCGCTACAACTAGCGCATGGGCTACGAGCGAAACGCGATCGCGCGCATGCACGGGTATGTACCCGGCAAGCAGCCTGCGTCGGCGACGACGATCAAGCTGAACACGAACGAGAACCCGTATCCGCCGAGCGCCGCTGTCATGCAGGCGCTGCACTCGGTGCAAGCCGAGGTGCTGCGTCGCTATCCCGAGCCGATGGCCGAAGCGTTCCGCGCCCAGGCTGCGCGCGTGCACGGCCTCCGGCCCGAAGAGATCGTCGCGGTGAACGGCGGTGACGAGCTGTTGCGCATGGCGGTGACCACGTTCGTCGAGCCGGGCGCGCCGATCGGCGTGCTCGAGCCAAGCTACTCGCTGTATCCGGTGCTAGCCGAGATCCACGGCAGCCCGGTGGTGCGCGTCGACGCACGCGACGACTTCTCCCCGCCAGACGACTTCGCCGCGCGCATCAACGCCGCGGGCGTCTCGCTCGCGCTGCTCGTGAACCCGCACGCGCCCGCCGGCAAGCTGCTCGGCGCGCGCGAGATCGCCACGATTGCCAAACAGCTGCGCTGCGTGCTGTTGGTCGACGAAGCCTACGTCGACTTCGTCGAGCCCGCGCTCTGCCACGATCTCTTGCCTCTGTTGCGCGAGCACGACAACGTCTTGTTTCTGCGTACGCTCAGCAAAGGCTACAGCTTGGCCGGCCTGCGCTTCGGCTACGGCATCGGTTGCGAGAGCTTGATCGCGCCGCTGCTCGGCAAGACGCGCGACAGCTACAACGTGGATGTGGTCGCGCAGCGACTCGCGACCGCGGCGCTGGTCGATCGCGCCTCGGCGCAGCTGACGTGGCAGCGCGTGCGCGACGAGCGCAGCCGCGTACGCAGCGCGCTGCAGGGACTCGGCTGCAAGGTACCCGAGAGCCACAGCAACTTCCTGCTCGCGGAGGTCGCCGGCAAGCGCCTGACCGCCGAGGCCACGCACCGCGAGCTCGAAGCCCGCGGCGTGCTCGTGCGCTACTTCGCCATGCCGCGCCTCGATCAGTCGCTACGCATCACGATCGGCACGCCCGAGCAGAACGACCGCTTGCTCGCGCTACTGCGCGAGCTGTGGACGTAGGTTCTCACGCAGTCACGCTCGCGGTCACTCCAAGTGGGACTGCCGCAGCGCCATCTGTGCCTTCACTTCGGCTTCGCTGGGCCAACGAGCCGGAGCCGGAGCCGCCTGGCGAATGTACACACGTGCCACGTCGTACATGGCCGGCAGCGGATAGACACGCACCAGCACGGGCAGCGCGCCGGCCGTGTCCTTGGGCGTCGCTTTCAAGAGCTCGACCGTGTCCGGGTTGGGATACGAGAGCTCGCCACCGTCGAGATGATCGCGGAAGTACTTCTGCAGCTTGGCGCGCGGCAGCTTGCTCTCGAAGTACCACTCGCGCTCGAAGGTGAACGTGGGCGTGAGACCGCGTGGCAACACGATGCCGGCGACCTTCTGATCGGAAGCCATGAGCTCGCCTGCGGCGTCGTAGAAGCGCAGCTTCTCGTAGAGCTCGCGCTGCTTGTCACGCAGGTCGACCGGCGCGAGCAGAGCACGACGCTTGTCGTCGTCGCCCTTGTGCGAGCACCCGCCGAGCACGAGCGCCAGCAGCAAGACGTGCCGCGTCAATCCGTGCTGGATGCCCATGAGGCCACCTTGGAG
>JADGRF010000073.1 GCA_017881055.1 Sandaracinaceae bacterium | reverse complement strand
GGTCGCAGCCGATTGCCTGCGCTTCGAGCTCGGCCCCGAGGTCGCGTTCGGTGAGCCCGCGGTCGTGAACTTCGCCGATGCGGGCCTCTGCCGCCGCAGAAGATGGGTGAGCAGGGCCACAAAATTCATGGCGTGGTTCGGTCGTTATGTAAACTCGCCAGCGGCTCCGACAGGCCTTTCATCCTTCCTATGAGCAACCATGCACCGCGCACCGCGCAGCATCGGGCTGCCTCCCTGTCGCGGTCTTTCGGGCGCCGCGCCCTCGTGGCAGGCTCCGCGCATGAACACCTTCGGGCAGCTCTTCATCAAGGGTCACGTTTGGTTGTATCGCTCGTCCGGCGGCAAGCGCGGAGGCTCGATCAAGGGCATGCCGGTGCTCCTTTTGACCACGCGCGGTCGCAAGACGGGCGAGGCACGCACCGTACCGCTCGTGCCGTTCGTCGACGGCGACGATTACTACGTGATGGGCTCGATGGGCGGTGCGCCCGCGCATCCGGCGTGGTTTCTGAACGCCGAGAAAAACCCGGACGTCGAGGTGCAGGTCGGCGCGGACACCTGGCGTGCCCGCGCCGTCGTGCTGCCGGAGGCCGAGCGAGCGAAGATCTGGCCGCGCGTGAAGGAGCGCTACCCGAACTTCGCCGACTACGAAAAGAAGACGACCCGCGTGATCCCGGTCGTCCATCTGCAGCGACAGGCTAACTAGGTTTCAGCTGACTTGGACCGTGACGCGCAGGAACGTCGCCGGGATCCGCGTGGAGCTCGGGCTCGGGCTCTTGTTCTGGCTCTCGAACAGCGTCTGCAGCTCGCGGCTCAGCTCCTCGTCGCGTCCATTCTTCGCGGCGGCCTCGAACGCGTTCATCGTTGGCCCGTAGTAACTCCGGAACGCTCCGAGCAGCGCAGACGGCGTGTCCGGGTAGTCGAACGTATAGGTGTCTCGTGCAAACGCAACCTGCTCTCTGGGCACGCCGGCAGCTGCAAACCTCTCGACTACGTTGCTCTCCACGCCCCAGGTCATCGGGCTGATGAAGCCCTCCGGCGGCGGCGGCGCGTACGAGGAGCTGATCTTCAGGATCTGCGCGACCAGCGTCGGGTCGCCCGGGATCCAGTTGCCCATGACGATGCGACCTCCCGGCCGCGTCACGCGCACCATCTCCTTGGCTACGTCGAACGGCTTCGGCGCGAACATGGCGCCGAAAATGCTCACGACGCGGTCGAACGAGCGGTCCGAAAGCTCGCTCAAGCTGCAGGCATCGCCTTCTTGGAACCTGCAGTTCGAAAGGCCGTGCTCCTTCACGCGCGCGTTGCCCGCGTCGACCAGGTTCCTGGCGATGTCGACGCCGAGCACGTTCGCCCCGACGCGCGCGGCCGGCAGCGCCGTCGTGCCGTCACCGCAGCCGAGGTCCAGTACGTCGAGCCCCTTGCGAAGCTCGAGCGTGGCGACCAGCGCTTCTCCACTGGCTCTCATGCTCGCCGCGATGCGCGTGAAGTCGCCTTTTTCCCAGAGTGCTTTGTTCGGATTCATCGCGCTCGTTCCCTCCACGTTTGTCAGCTGCATCACTCCGGCAACACGGTGCCCGAGCCGCCCATCTCCGCCGGGAAGTCTTTCATCTTCGGCAGGCCGTCTTTCATGCGCAGCACGCTGTGCTCGTAGTTGACGTGCACGCCCGGCTTGAACGGAAAGTCGCGCAGCGTGGCCGCATAGACGTCGACCACGTTCCACTCGGGATGCCGCGTCATCAGGTGACCGCCGCAGGCCTTGCACCACTGCCGGTGGCTGCGATCCGTCTTGTGGAACTCACCGATCTGCTCGGCGCCCCGCGTGACCTTCACGGCCTCGGGCTTCCACAGCGTGAACGCGTTGACCGGTCCCGCCGACCAGCTGCGGCACGAGGCGCAGTGACAATAGCCGGCGCCCACGGGCTCGCCGGTGACCTCGATTTGAACTGCCCCGCAAAAGCACTGTCCCTTGAAGCTCTGTGATTGACTCATGGTCTTCCTCCAATTTCGGTGATCGTTCAGCCCTTCGGCAACTTCGGCGCGCTCGGTGTCCAGGCGGAGAACATCTTCTGCAGCGCAAGGCGCGTGACATTCATCACGTCGCCGAGGAAGCCGCCGAGCGAGGTCGGGTAGCGCATACGCAGCGCCGAGAGCATACCGTCATAGGTGCTCTGATCGAACGGGTACCACCAGAGGTTGCGCTTACCGGGCATGAGATCCCAGTTGATCAACTTCGGCTGCGTCATCTCGTCGAGACCGAGCGCGGAGTGCGTGCGACCCATGCCGGATTCTTTCCAGCCGCCCCACGGCGCTTCGCTCTGGCCGTGCGTGTACAAGTGATCGTTGATCGTGGTCACGCCCGACTGCAGCCGGCGCGCGATCTCTTTGCCGCGCGCCAAATCACGCGTCCACACCGAGGACGTGAGCGCCATCGTCGAGTCGTTCGCCAGCTCGATCGCTTGATCGAGGCTCGAGAACTTCATGACCGGCACGACCGGCCCGAAGGTTTCTTCGCGCATCAGCTCCATCGTGTGATCGACGTGCGTCATGAGCGTGGCCGGATAGAAGTGGCCCTTGGCCGAGGCCTCGGTCGCACTCGATTGCGCGATGATCTTCGCGCCGGCAGCGACCGCAGCGTCCACGTGGCGACGCACGGTGTTCAGTTGGTCCTCGGTCGTCATCGCGCCCATGTCGACATCGCAGCGACCGCGCTCGGGGCCGTGGCGCATGGCGCGGGTCTTCTCCGCGAGCAGCTCCACGAATTTGTCGTACACGGCTTCGTGCACGTACACGCGCTCGACACCGCCGCAGCTCTGGCCCGCGTTTTGGTAGCCCGCCCACGCAGCGCCGTTCGCGGCGCGCTCGAGGTCCGCGTCTTCGAGCACGAGCATCGGATCCTTGCCGCCCAGCTC
Source organism: Sandaracinaceae bacterium (assembly GCA_017881055.1). Lineage (GTDB taxonomy): Bacteria > Myxococcota_A > Polyangia > Polyangiales > JAFGIB01 > JADGRF01. The sequence goes on along the minus strand of JADGRF010000073.1, from coordinate 5,923 downwards.
GAGCGAAAGCGGCGTGAGCGTTTTCGCGGCTGCCGCCATCAGCTGCTTACCGGTCGGCACCGAGCCCGTGAAGAACAGCTTGTCGACGTGCTGGTCGAACATCGCCTGCGAGACGCGTCCGCCCGCGCCCACGATGTGCTGAAAGAGGCCCTCGGGCAGCCCGCCCGCCGCGACGATGCGCTCGATCGCTTCGCCCACGCCGATGGTTGCAGCGGCTACTTTCAGCAGCACGGCGTTGCCGGCCATCAGACCCATCACGACCTCGCCGAACGGAATCGACAGCGGGTAGTTCCACGGGCTGATGATGCCCACCACGCCCAGCGGCACGCGTTGCAGCTCGTTTCTCTTGTTGAAGAACAGCACCGAGCCCATCGGCACCTTCTTGGGCGCCAGCGCACGCCTGGCGTTCTTCGCGTACCACTGCGCCGCGAGCGCGCACGGAATCACCTCGGTCACGAGCGCGTCGGTGCGCAGCTTACCGTTCTCGCGGCTCACCACCGAAGCCAGCTCCTCGGCATGCGCCACCACGTAGTCGCGCATCTTGAGGACGTGCCGCGCGCGCGTCTCGAACGAAAGTTGTGCCCAGCTGCGCTGCGCCGCGCGCGCTTTGGCGAAGATCTCGGGCATGCGCGCAAGATCGGTGTTCGGGATGCGACTGGCTTCTTCCAGCGTCGCCGGGTTCACGGACACCGTCTCGCCGGCCTTCGGCGTTTCGAGGACGGGTGCGACCTGTGGCAGGCGTTCGGCAGCAGCGGCTTGAGTTTGCATCGCGTGGTCCCTTTCGTTTCCCCGATCCCCTCGCGCAGCGGGGCGCGAGCGGGGCGGCAGAGGATCGCCACGAGGGCCCCGCGATGCAAGCGGGGACGGCGCAGGTAGTGCGCCCGGCCGACGAGACAGGGCCCAGGCAGCGGAAAAGCACCGTCATGACGGGCATGCCGGCGGGCCTTTGCCTCTCGCCCGCCTCACGAGGCGGGCCGCGGCAGCTTGGCTTCGAGTGTGGCGATGCACTCGGTCAGCTGGCTGTAGTAGTCGTTCTGCACTGACTGATAGCCGCTCGGCGCGGTCACGACGAGCGACGCGAAGTTGCGAAAGCCATGCGTCTTGCAGGAGCGCCAATACGACTTGGCGGTCGCGGGGACGCCCTCGCGCGGGAAGACTTGCAGCGTGAGCGTGCAGGTCTTGGCGCTCTTGTTGCAGCTGACTTTTCGAAAGCCAAAATTGTAGTCGCCGTCGCACCAGGTGTCGCCGCAGAGGTTGTCGATCAAGCGCAAGAGAGTCTTCGATTGCGCCGCCGTGAGCGCGTTCTTGACGAGCGGTTCGCCGGCGTTTTCGACCACCTCGACGGGCGAGGCCTCGCGGCGCGCGCAGGCGCAGACCACGAGAGCCGGCAGAACCACGACCAGTAGCAAAGAACGGGAATTTTTCAGGGAATGGGTCATGCCGGGGTCATCGGCCGTTCGCTGCGGCAGATGCGTCCCGGCGAGCCATTCAATAGCGCTGGTTGATCAAGCAGCTGATCCCGCTGCTCGTGCCGTTCCAATCGGGGTAGAAGAAATCGAGCTTCCCGTCCCCGTTGAAGTCGCCCAGCTGCGAGCCGGCGTTCGGCATCCACAAAAGGCGCGGATGGCTGAGATCGGCGCGCACGGCAGTCACGCTCGTGCCGAAGTTGCCGGTGTCGATCACCTCGCCGTGCGGACCGCCCGCGACATCGGCGATCGTCAGCTGGTGCGCGTCGTTGTTGATCGCAGGCCAGCTCGCTACACGTCGGAACGCGAGCTGCGTGCCCACGAGGTCTTGCGTGGGATCGGCCGTGAGGACCGAGTAGTCGGACCAGACGTTGATGACGGTGTTCGAGTAGTTCCAGATGCCGCTTGCATCCATGCGTGTGACGAGGTCGGTTCGCGCGTCGCCATCGAGATTGCCCACGCCGAAACCCCAGACTCGGGCGCCGCCAAGCACCTGCAGTGTATGGCGCGCAAACGAGCCGTTCTGGTAGTCGTATACGGCGAGCACGCCGCAGTCGTTCCACACGATCTCGTCGTGGCCGTCCCCGTCGAGGTCCGCGACGCGAACCGTGTTGTCGAGCGGCATGGGCGGCTCCATCAGCGAGCTGTCGCGGGGCAACACGATGCGATTGGCGAAGCCGCGTGCCGGCGGCGTGGCGCCCACGAGCACCACGAGCTCACCGGTGGCCGGATACCACGTGGTCTCGTTGCCGTAGAGCACGACGTCGGGCACGCCGTCGTGCGTGACGTCGCCGACCGCAAGATCGATCGCGCTGTCCGTGATGGGCGTGCTCGCGCTGAAGTCGGGGCCGTAGCGCACGACGCCCATCGCGCCGCCGTAGCTGTTCCAATACGCGTAGGCCACGTCGACGTTGCCGTCGAGATCGAGATCGGCGACCTGCGTCGTGTAGTTGCGCGACGGCGGCGGGTTCTCACCGATCTGCATGTAGCCGCCGAGCCCGCTCTGCGTCCAGAAGTCGTACGAGTCCGCATCGGAGATCAACAGCTCCGAGCGCGGGTCGCCGACCAGGTTCGCCACGGAGAAATTGTACGGCTGGACGGCCAACGTGTACGGGTGCTTGACCGCAATCGTGCAGCCGTCCGGATTGCCGTCGCCGTCTGCGTCGAGATGATCGTCGGTGCCGGGGCATAGGTCATCGGCGTCGCACACGCCGTCGCCGTCGCTATCGGGGCTGTTTGCGCTGCTCGGGCACGGATCCACGGCGTCGCAGATGCCGTCTCCGTCCGAGTCACCACCCGCGTCGGTCGGGCAAGTGTCGCAAGCGTTGGGTATGCCGTCGCCATCGCTGTCGAGCGCGTCATTCGAGCCTGGGCAGGCATCAACCGAGTTGCACACGCCGTCACCGTCGCTGTCGTTCGACGAATCGATCGGACACGCGTCGCAAGCGTCGGGAATGTGATCACCGTCGGTGTCGACGCCGTCCGCGCCCTGCGCGCAGACGTCGAGCGTGTTGCACACCCCGTCATGGTCGCGGTCGGGGCCGACCGCTTTGCTCGCATCGGAGCCGCGCAGCACGTGGGCCTGGTTCGAACTCCCGCCGACCAGCACGAGATCCGTTGCGCCGTCGCCGGTCACGTCTCCGCTGATGATTCGGTAGCCGCCCACCGGCATCACCTGCAGCGGCGTCGGTGCGGAATACGGACCCGTGGGCGACGCGTACACCGTGGTGTTGCCGGCGTCCGTGACCACGATCTCGGGATGCGCGTCGCCCACGAGATCGACCAGCGCTACGTCGGTCGCGCTCGCGTTGTCGATAGTCATGCGCAGCTGGAACGCAAACGCGCCGTCATTGAGCTGGTACGGCGGCATGCTGTAACCGCCTTGCGGCGCGACACCGCCGTAGACGCGCACCACCTGATGGCACGAGTAGTACTGGTCGCACTCCGTGCTCATGATCGCGAGATCAGGATAGCGATCGCCGTCGAGGTCGCCGGCCGAGATCGCCGACATACCGCTATTCGTATAGCCGCCGAGCTGGTGCTCGACGAGGCCGGTGCCGGGCACATATTTGTATGCGACGAGCGCGTTGCCTTGCAGGCCGATCAGCTCGTCGTGTTTGTCGCCGTCGAGGTCGGCCGCGCCGAAGCGGGCCTGACTGCTGTTCTGAATGCTGAGCTGCGCGGCGAGCGAAAAACCGCGCGCGGGAGGCGTAGCGCCGAGGGCGAGCGAGATGTATTGCGGGCCGATCGCGACTACGTCCGGCACGGCATCTCCGTTCATGTCCGCCGCGTAGGCTCGCAGCCAAGGCTCGAGCGTCGGCACGCTGACGGCGTTGCCGAAGGTTCCGTCACCGAGTCCGAAGCTGACGGATACGAGGGTTGGGTCGGACCAGGCGGAGCCGGGCGTCTGGCTGAGCAGATCGACGTGTCCGTCGTGATCGAAGTCGATGACGGACAGCGCCTCCGCCGAGCTACCCGGCACGCCTTGCGTCGCATAGAGCAGGCTCGAATCGAAGCTGAAGTTGCGACCGCTCGCGTTGCGCCAGAGGTCCACGCTGCCGCCGCTCGTGAACGCGTCCAAGTCGCAATCACCATCAGCGTCACCGAGCGCGGTGACGAACGCCGGGCTGCTCGCGCCGAGCAGTAACACCGGGCACGCGTCCGGAGCTCCGTCGCCGTTGGCGTCCAGCTTGTCGTCGCCGCCCCGGCACGCGTCGCAGGCATTCGGCACGGTGTCGCCATCGAGGTCCGCGTGGTCGTTGCCCGCGAGGCATACGTCGTTCGCGGCGCAGATGCCGTCCATGTCGGCGTCGCCGCCCGCACCGCCCGGGCACAGATCGCAGCCGTCGACGATGCCGTCGTTATCGGCATCGGTCAGGTTCGAGCCGCCGGGACAGCTGTCGTGCGGCGTGCAGATTCCGTCGCCGTCCGCATCGAGCCCAACCTTCTTCGCCGACTGCAGGCCGGGAAAGATCGTGAAGCCATATCCGGAGCCGACCACGTCGAGTGCGCCGTCCGAATTCAAGTCACCCACGCTGAAGCCGTCCGCACGTTGGTTGCTCGATTGCAGCACCAAGACTTGCCCGCCGGTGCCGCTCAGCACGCTCAGCCGGTCGCTGCCCGCGATCAACTCGAGCGTCGCGTCGCCGGAGACGTCGGCCAACCGAAGCTGCGGCCACGACGAGCTGTCACTGGACCACGAGCCCGCCCGCGCGAAGGTCGTCGTGCTCGCGCGCAACAGCGTCTGGTACATGGTTGGCGCAGCATCCAAGCTTTGCTGTGCGTACACTTCGACGCTCATCGAGCTGCCTTGCCGCTCGAGCAGCACGAGGTCGTCGAAGCCGTCGCCGGTCACGTCACCGACGCGCACCGACATGACGTTCTGCAGAGGCGACGACGGCGACAGGGTCTCGTGGCGGATGACGCCTTGTGCATCGCCGAAGTAGTGCACGATGAAGCCGGACGCCGAGAACGTGATCAGATCGTCGTTGCCGTCGTGATCAAGGTCCGCGCGCTCGAGCGTGGGCCCGGTCGCCGGACCGAGGTCGGCCGACAGCGCGCCGAACGCACGCGCAGCTGGAACGCCCAGCGCAACCCGCAGCGTCGTGGCTGCACCCTGGCCTATCGCCGCGGCGAGATCCTTGGTGCCGTCGTTGTCGAGATCGACGATCGTGACCGCGTCCACGTCCATGGCGGAGAACGCGACCACTTGCTGCGGGAAGCCGCCGTGGCCATCGCCGTAATGCACGCGGACTTCGCCGGTGTTGCCGTAGAACCCGTCGTGCAGCACGACCAGATCGTAGTTGCCGTCGCCGTCGAGGTCGCCGCCGTCGAGCAAGAACTGGCTGTAGTCAGCTGACGCAAGCTGCGAGAACGAGCCGTCTGCGTTTTGGTGCCACGTTTCGAGCGAGCTCTCGATCAAGTCGTTGCGGCAGTCGCCATCGATGTCGGCGATCTTCGCGTTCCAGCCCCCGTAGGACGGACCGGAGCCTGTGAGCTGTCCGAGCACCGGACAACCGTCCGGCGCACCGTCGTGATTGGCGTCTTGGTGATCGTTCGAACCCGGGCAGACGTCGCACCCGTCGGGCACCTGGTCTTGATCCCAATCCTGCGCGTCGTCGTGTCCGGGACAAATGTCGTGACAGTCGGCAACCCCGTCGTTGTCGCTGTCGTTGTCAGTCGCGCCGCAGCCGCACGCGCCCGGCGCAGTCTTGTAGCCGTCGTTCGGACAGCCATCGACGCAGTCCGGCAGCGGGTCGGCGTCGCTGTTGGTGTCCGCCACGCCGCAGCCGCACGCGCCAGCACTCGTCTTCGCCGCATCGCTCGGACACGCGTCGTTGCAGTTGGGAGTGCCGTCGTTGTCGCTATCGGTGTCAGCCGTGCCGCAGCCGCACGCGCCAGCACTCGTCTTCGCCGCATCGCTCGGGCAGCCGTCGTTGCAGTTGGGCGTCCCGTCG
>JADGRF010000339.1 GCA_017881055.1 Sandaracinaceae bacterium | reverse complement strand
CATCTGTGCGAGACCTACGGCTGCGACCACGGCCACGCGCAACGGCAAGCGCATGACGGCGGCGGCCAGCACCACCAAGAGGGCCTTGCCGATCACCAGCGCGCACAGCAGGCCCAGGATCAGCAGCGGCGCCGCGACCAGCAGCTGGGCATCGAGCAACATGCTGACGCTCACGAAGAACAGGCTGGAGAGTGCCTCGCGAATGGGTGCGAGCTCGGCCGTGGTCTGATGGCGATCAGGCCCCCAAGCCTGGAACCGCGAGCCTACACGCCGGCGAGCCCGGCCACATGCTCGGCGATGGCCTCGCTGGCCGTGAGCCCGGGTGATTCGATGCCAAGTAGGTTGTAGAGGCCTGGCACGCCGTGCTGCGCGGCGTCGGCGATCACGAAGTCGTGGAAGGTGGTCTCGGGTCCGTGCAACTTCGGGCGGATGCCCGCGAAGTCGGGCGTGAGGTCGTCGTCGCGGAGCTCGGGTAGGTAGCGCCGAACGGCTTCGGCGAACGCGACGCGCTTGGTTTCGTCGATATCGTAGCGCGCCGCGCTCACGTACTCGGTGTCGGGGCCGGCACGCAGACTACCGTCGAGGTCGAGCGTCAGGTGGACACCAAGCCCCGCGCGAACGGGCAGCGGGTACAAAAGGTGCGAGACAACCCCGCGCAGACGCGGCGTAAGCTTCCAGTAGTCGCCTTTGCAGAGGTGCTGCGCAACACCGAGCCGCGAGCTTGCCAGTCCGGCGAGCCGCGCGATGTCGAACGCGCCGAGGCCGGCTGCGTTGATCACGCGCTCGGCAACGATCGCGTCTGGTTCCGCATTCGCCGTACGCGCGACCACGCGCAAGCGTTCACCGACCGGCTCGAGGCCCTCGACGGTGGTGCGCAGCGCGAGCGTCGCTCCGTGGCCCTTGGCTTCGGCCAAGTACGCTTGCACGAGCGCATGCGCGTCGATGATTCCGCTCTCCGGGGACAACAGGGCAGCGCTCGCGCGCACGCGTGGCTCCAAAGCATGCAGCTCCGCCGACTCCAGCATACGCAGCGCGCCCGCACCGTTTTCGCGGGCGCGGGCGGCCAGCGCTTCGAGCGTGCTGCTCTCGGCGGCGTCGACGGCCACGATCAGCTTCCCGAGCTTGCGGTGCGGAATGCCTTGGCGCGCTGCACGCGCATACAGAAGCTCGCGGCCTCGCACACACAGTGTCGTCTTCAATGCGCCCTGCGGATAGTAGAGCCCAGCGTGGATCACGCCGCTGTTGCGGCTCGAGGTCTCGTCGCCCACGCGGCCATGCTTTTCGAGCACCAGAACGCGCTGGCCGCGCCTCGCGAACACGGCGGCACAGGCAAGCCCGACCACGCCGGCTCCGATGATGACGGTCTCGACCGAGTCGTCTGCGCGCGCTGAGTTCACGGTCGCCACGGTACCCACACTCTTAGCACGTGCGTGCTAGCGTTCAGACGATGTCTCGCGCCCGCACACGACCCGACGAATCGAACAAGCCGAGCTACATCACGGCCGAGGGCTACCGCCGCCTGGAAGAGGAGGCGCATCACCTCTGGACCGTGGAGCGGCCCAAGCTCACGCGCGCAATCGCGATCGCAGCAGCCGAGGGTGACCGCTCCGAGAACGCCGAGTACATCTATGGCAAGCGCAAACTTTTCGAGGTCGACCGGCGTCTGCAGCACCTCGGCAAGCGGCTCGATGTGCTCACCATCGTCAGTGAAACCCCGAAGGATGACGGCCGCGTGTACTTTGGCGGCTTCGTGACCCTCTCAGACGAGGACGGACAGCTGCGGACGCTGCAGATCGTGGGTCCGGACGAGACCGATACCGCGAGTGGCAAGGTCAGCTGTGAATCTCCGATGGGGATTGCGCTGCTCGGGCGCAGCGTCGGGGACGAAGTTGTCGTGCCACGTCCTAAAGGGGAGGCGTGCTTCACGCTGGAAGTCGTGAGCAGCCGCCCGCCGACTACGAAGTGAGGCGATGTATGCTGCGCCCGGCCGACCCAGACGCACATGACTCGCGCATGTCGTGACCCCCAGTGCCGGCGAAATTCTAGCTATAGTTCTGGGGAGTTCCGCACTCTGGATGACGACCGTTCAACGTAAGCGATGGGTTCTGACGCGAATGGCGCGCGGCACGTTGGCCGTGCTGTTGGTGAGCGTGGGCGCGGCGCCGAGCGCGCATGCGCAGACTCCGGCCACGGGTGGAAGCGGCGCGAGCACCGTCCCCGCGGGCGCTCCGGTCGCAACGGGTGACGAAGCTCAACGCACGGCCATCGCTCGGGCCATGTTCGAAGACGGTCTGCGTTTCGTGGATGCCAGCAGTTGGAACGAAGCAGCGGATCGGTTCGCGCGCGTGCTGGAGATTCGCTACTCGGCTGTCGCGGCGTACAACTACGCGCTCGCGGCGGATCGACTCGGTAAGCTGGTGGTCGCCGCCGAGACGCTGCGCAAGGTCTTGGCCGACGCCGCGCTCGATCCCAAAGTTCGTGCGTCCGCCGAAGCGCTACGCAGCGAAGTCGACGCCAAGGTTGGTTGGTTGACGCTGCGCATGGGTGAGCGTTGCCGAGGCTGTCGTCTGCGCGTCGACGATCAAGATTGGCCGACGGCCGCTTGGGGCGTCGCTGCGCCGATCGACCCCGGAACGCATGCCATCGTGCTCGCGCGCGGCGGCATCACGCTGCTCAAGCAGCAGCTCGAGATTGCGCCGGGTGCTCACGTCGAGCAGACGATGGCGCAGAACCCGACGCTGACGCCCGCGAAAGTCGCCGCGAGCGCCGCGGCACATGAACCTTCAAGCGATGCAGCTCTCGTGTCCGAGCCGCCCGCGGCAACGGCGCACGCGGGCTCCGGGGGCGTGCTGCGCAGCCCGTGGTTCTGGATCGCCGTTGGCGCGGTCGCCGCGGCTGCGATCACTGCGGTTGTAGTGGTCTCCGGCTCCGGAACGAGCCAAGCCCCGGCCGTGAAGGGTGACTTCACGCCAGGCGCCATCGAAGGTCGGGTGACGCCGTGACGCGCGCATGGCTACGCAGCGTGTGCTTTGCGCTCTTGGCCTGCGCCAGCGCGTCGTGCGCGGCGGAGCCCGTGCTCACGCAGATCATGGTGGTGGTGCGCAGCAACGTCGCGTCGCTCGATCACGTCGAGATTCGCGTCGAGGGGCTCGGCAAGCCGCAGACAGCTAGCGCCGACCTTGCCAAGAGCAAGCTGCCGCGCACGCTCGCCGTCGTGTATCGCGGTGGCGCGCTCGGTCCGATCACGATCCGCGCGCGTGGCCTTGCGCAAAGTGCGCTCGTGGTCGAGCGCGCCGCGCGGCTGTCGTTCGTACGCGGCCGCAACGTGACGCTCGTGCTCGATCTGGTCAGCGCATGCGAGCAGGTGTCGTGCAGCGACGCGACGCAGACCTGCATCGACGGCAGCTGCGCCAGCAATAAGGTGGACTCGAGCACGCTCAAGACCTGGCCCGGCTCCACGAGCAAGGTGGATGCCGGCACGTTGTACGTCGACCAGGACGCAGGTGGCGGTGAGCTCGATGCCGCCGTCGATGCTCACGCCGATCTCGATGCTGCTCGAGATGCGGGCGACGCGAACATCGATACGTCGGTGCCCGACGGGTGCGATTCGAACCACGACGACTGCAATCACGATGGCTTGTGCGAGACGTCGATCGTCACGCTTGAGAACTGCGGCGCGTGCGGCGCAAAATGCGCCTTCGATCCGGGTGTCACTCCGTACGGGATGCTCAGCTGCGCCACGCGCACCTGCAAAGTGGCCTGCCAGACCGGTCGCCTCGATCTCGACGGCAAGCACGAGAACGGCTGCGAAGGCGTCGCGTTCTCGCTCGTGCCGACGCACTTCGACTCCGAAGCTCCCGCGTTGCTCGCGAAGGTCGCGCCGACGCTCACGCTGGACAGCACCACCTGCGCTACGAACGTCGTCGACTTCGGCAGCGCCGCGTTGGATGCCGACGTCACGGTGTGCGGTCAGACCGTGCACCCGCTGCTCGTCCCGCAGGCTGGCGGATCCGACGTGGTCGTGGTTCCGCTGCTCGGACTCGATGTGCAGGCCGGCGTTGCGCTCACGTTTGCAGGCACACGCCCTGTCGTTCTGGCCGTGTATGGCGACGCCAGCGTCGCGGGCTCGATCAACGTCAGTGCGGTCGGTTCGTTGCCCGGTCCCGGCGGCGATGTCAGCTGCGTCGCGGGTCTCGGTGCGACCGGTGCCAGCTTCAACAGTCGAGGCGGCGGCGGCGGCGGCGGTAGCTTCGGCGTCCCGCTCGGAGCGAAGGGCGGCGACGGATACGCTGGCGGTGGTGCGGGCTCGGCTCCCGGAGCGGTCGAAGGCACGAGCTCGCTCCCGCTCTTGCAGGGTGGCTGTGCCGGTGGCAACGGCGGGGCTGGGCAGAGCGCTGCGGGTGTCGGTGGCGGCGGCGGTGGCGCGCTACAGCTGAGCGCAGCCGGTACGCTGACGGTGACCGGTACGATCGCAGCGGCCGGTGGCGGTGGTCTCGGCTCCGCTGCTGGAAACATGGGTGGCGGTGGTGGCGGTGGCAGTGGCGGAGCGGTGGTGCTGGAAGCCACCGCGTTGAGCGTGTCAGCTGCGGCCTGGCTGACGGCCAACGGCGGCGGCGGTGGCGAGGCCAGCTCCGACGCGTCGACCACCCCCGGCAGCCCGGGCTTCGACGGCGCGGTGGCCAGCACGACGGCCGCTGTGGGCGGCAGCGGTGGCGCACCCGATGGCGGCAACGGTGGCAACGGAGCCAGCAGCACGGCGGTCGCGGACGCCGGCTCGAACGGCGGTGCTTGGTGCCCGTTGCTGTGTTCGGATCAGGGCGGCGGCGGCGGCGGTGGTGGTGGCGCAGGCCGGATCGTGCTGCGCTCCGAGTCCGGTTGCTCGGTCGCAGGCGGCGTCAGCCCGGCCGCCCACACGACTCAGTGCATGTGAAGTGCGCGAGCTACGCGCGCCCGCGTCAGGCGTCTTTCGAGCCGTCGCGCACGCAGCGCAGCACATCGACGTAGCTGACGATGCCGAGTAGCGCGTTCGTGTCGGAATCGATCACGGGTATTGCGCTGATCTTCTCCTCGAGCAGCAGATCGATGATCTCGTCGAGCTCGGCCTCTGGGCCGACGGTCACCACGTCGCCGCTCATGAATTCGGTCACGCGCATGCGCATGCGCGAGCGCAGCGCGTCGATCGTCGCGAGATCCTGGCTGAGCGACAGTCCAAGGCCGCGTAGGTCGCGATCGCTGATGATGCCGACGACTTCGTCTTCGCCGCGCACCACGGGTAGGTGACGGATGTTGCGCTCCGACATGATGCGCAGGGCTTCGTCCACCGTCGTGCGCTCGTGCACGGTGAAGGGCTTCGGGGTCATGATTTCTTCGGCGGTCATGGCTTCTCCCACCCGCTACGTATCCCCCAACTCATAGCATGCAAGCCACCGCATCCCCCCTCTTCTCGAAACCACCCACGCTCGCTGCGGCCGGCCAATGGCCAGAACCGCAGCGGCGTGGGTATTTCGACGCAAGGAGTGGATACCCAGTCAGCAGTCAGGAATCAGTTGCCAGCTGTCGCGGTCGCGTGCGCGGGCAGGCCCTCGTTATCTTCCAGCGCGATGTGTCCCGGGCTCTCGTCGCTGTGGTAGCCGGCTTCGCCGTGATCGGTGTAGTCCAGGCCGAACTCTTCTTCTTCCGGCTCTGGACGCAGACCCAGGAACGCTTTCACGACCGTGGCGATCACGACCGTGCCCGCGACCGAGATCGCGATCGTGAAGCCCATCGCCTTGAGCTGCTCGATCCAGAGCGTGTGGCCGACGATGTCTTTGAGGTTCGTGTTGAGGTTCGGGTTGGCATCTGGCGTCGCCAGAAAGCCGGTCACTAGCGCACCCAGCGTTCCGCCAACGCCGTGCACGCCGAACGTGTCGAGGGCGTCGTCGTACTTGAAGAACGCCTTCATCTTGGTGCAGGCCAGGTACGGCACGACGCCCGCGAGCACGCCGATGATCACCGCGCCCGAAGGCGTGACGAAGCCGGCTGCCGGCGTGATCACGACCAGGCCCGCGACCGCGCCCGAGCAGAAGCCGAGCACCGTGGGCTTGCCGGTCACGAGTGCTTCGATAGCCGGCCAGACGAAGCCCGCGACGGCGGCCGCGAGCGTGGTGGCCGTGAACGCGTTTGCCGCGATTCCGTCAGCTGCAACAGCGCTGCCGGCGTTGAAGCCGTACCAGCCGACCCACAGCATGCCCGTGCCGACCATGGTCAGCGTCAGGCTGTGCGGTGCGAACGCGCGCGTGCCGAAGCCGAGCCGCTTGCCCAGCATCAGGCACAGCACCAGCGCCGACCAGCCCGAGGTCATGTGGACCACGGTGCCGCCCGCGAAGTCGATCGCCTTGATCTTCGCGTTGGGGTTCCAGACGCCGTTCATGAGGCCGTCCGCACCCCAGACCATGTGCGCCATGGGGAAGTAGATCACGAGCATCCACAGGAACAGGAACAGCATGAGCGCCGAGAACTTCATGCGCTCCGCGATCGCGCCGATGATCAGCGCCGGCGTGATGATCGCGAACATCAGCTGGTACATCGAGAACACGTTCTGCGAGACCCAGTACGCGTAGTCTCCATTGGGAATCGAGGTGACTCCCTTCAAGAACGCGAAGTCGAGATGGCCGAGGAACGGGCTGCCGTGCGCGAACGCCAGGCTGTACCCGAACGCCCACCACAGGATCGTCACCATGCCCGCCATGCCGCAGCACTGCGCGAGCACCGACAGCACGTTCTTGCGGCGCACGAGGCCGCCGTAGAAGAGCGCGAGGCCAGGCAGCGTCATGAACAGCACGAGCGCCGTCGACGTCATCATCCACGCGTTGTGGCCGGGGCCGGACGTGGTGGTGTTGAGCACCTTGGGTTGACCGTTGCTCACGTACGCTTCGAGATCAGCTACGCGCTGCTCGAGTGCCGCCGTGTCGTCTGCAAGGGCCGTCGAGATTGCGCACACGCTGCAGGTCGCAAGCGTGACGAGCGCGAGCACAGTTGCTCGCAGAGACCGCGTTGTCATGACTCACTCCTTGGTTGGGTCGCCAGGCCTTCCCGTCTGTCGCTGGCGTCCCCGATTCATAGCGAGTCGTTGTTTCTTCGATGTTTCGGTGCGTGTTTCGAAACAAGAAACAGTTTGTTTCTAACGTGTTTCCCGCAGTGTAACGGGGCTTAGCGCGTGACCTCCCGATACCGCGCGAAGGCCTCCGCGCCGTCCGGGACGAAGGTCCAGCTCGCCTGGTTGGCGACGAGCGCCTCCAGGTCGACCCACGCGCCCCAGTCGATCTCGTTGGCCTGAAGCACGATTGGCCCGTCCCAGACCACGTCGAAGACCTCGATGTGCGCGCGGCTGCGCTCGCTCTCGTAGCGGTGATGAAACAAGCGTCGCAGGGGTGGGCCGACGATCCCCAGCTCTTCGCCGATCTCGCGCAGCGCCGCCGCCTCGTACGTTTCGCCGGCGCCGACCACGCCTCCGACGAACATGTCGTACAGGCCGGGGAACACGTCTTTGGTGAGGGTGCGCCGGTGCACGTAGATGGCCCCGCGTGTGCTCTTGCACAGGATGAACACGCTGCGGTGCAGCAGGTTCTGCGCGCGCATCTGGCTGCGCGTCGTGCTGCCGAGCACGCGATCGTCCTCGTCGACCACGTCGATCAGCTCTTCGCTAGCCACGCGCTGCCTAGTGGCGCTCGACGCGTCCGTCGGCCGTGGCGGGTGGGAAGTTGGACGGAGCCGCCTGCACGACGCGGTTGCGACCGCGCCCTTTGGCTTCGTACATCGCGAGGTCCGCGCGCTCATCGATCGCTTCGGGGCTCTCGCGTCCGTCCCAGGTGGCGACGCCGACGGAGATGGTCTGCAGGATCGACAGGCCCGCGCGCGGCTCGAGCGGCCGTTCCGCGAGGCGGGTTCGCAGGCGCTCGGCCACCGCGTCGGCATCGATCTCGTTGGTGCTCGGCATGATCAGCACGAACTCTTCGCCGCCGCGCCGGACCAGCACATCGATGCTCCGCACCTGCTCGCGCACGGCATCCGCAAACGCGCGCAGCAGCGCGTCGCCGACGGCGTGACCGTGCTGATCGTTGACGCGCTTGAAGTGATCGAGATCGATCGACAAGAGGCTCAACGACTCGTTGTTGCGGTTGGCGCGCTCCATCTCCTGGCGCAGGCGTGGCAGCAGATAGCGACGGTTGTACGCGAGCGTCTGCGAGTCCGTGATGGATTGCTCTTCGAGCTCGGACGTCGTCAGCGCTTGCGCCGCGTTTCGGGCCAAGAGCAGAGCCAAGGCCTCGTGCTCCGCATCGAACGCATCGCAGTGCGGAGCAGACAACGAGAACACGCCCAGGGTCTCGCCGCGCGCCCGGATCGGGATTGATAGCAGCGAGCCCACCGCGAAGCCGCGCTGCTCGTTGCGTGCAAACCGAGGATCCTTCTCGCTGTCCGAGATGCGTGCGACCCGCCCGTG
>JADGRF010000338.1 GCA_017881055.1 Sandaracinaceae bacterium | reverse complement strand
TAGCTGCAGTCGCGGGATCGCCGGCTGAACCCACTGGATTTTCCCGCGGAATCCATTTAGTTAAGCGCCGTCACCCTGCGCCCGTAGTTCAGCTGGATAGAGCGTCGGACTTCGAATCCGAAAGTCGTAGGTTCGAATCCTACCGGGCGCGCCACGAAGTCCACCAAGCGGCGACATGCTCGACGGTTCGGACCGACACGAGCGTGTTCCTGGCATCACCGGCCGAACAAAGCCGACCGGTTTTGAGGGGGTCTGCGTTACGCTCTCGCCTCGATGACAAATAAGCGCAGGGTGGTTGGGAGCATCTGGCCGGCACCACCAGCGCGCCGTTCGCGGCGGGCGAGCACAAGAAGGTCGCGGTCAAGGTCGTGGACGAGCGCGGCAACGAGCTGATGGTCGTGCGGGACGTCCGATGAGCCGGCCGAAGAAACGGGCAGCGCTGCCCAAAGCGCAGTCAGAGAGCGCGGCGCTGCTGCACCGGATTCGAGAGATCTGGAACGCGGCACGCTCGCACGCCGCGCGCTCGGTCAACACGGCACACGTGTCGGCCAACTGGTTGATCGGGCAGCAGATCGTTGAAGCAGAGCAAGGCGGGAAGGCGCGCGCTGGGTACGGCAAGCAACTCTTGCAGACACTGTCGGCGGAGCTTGGCGTAGAGTACGGCGAGGGATTTTCGGTGAGCGCGCTGCAGTACATGCGCGCGTTCTACCTGGCGTATCCCGAGCTGCTAGAGATTCAACACGCAGTGCGTGGTGAATTGGGCCCGAGCGCCGGCTCGCCAATTCAACACGCAGTGCGTGGTGAATCCGGTCGCGGCACCGCCCTGGAGATTCGTCACGCAGTGCGTGACGAATCGAAGACGGTCGCTAACACCGCATGGAAGCCCGGGCGCTTGCACGGTGGCCTGTCGTGGACCCACTACCGGGCTCTTCTGAAAGTGGAGCGCCGTGCTGCGCGCGACTTCTACGAGATCGAGGCGGTTCGCGCGGGCTGGTCGGCGCGATAGCTCGAACGCCAGATCCACTCGTTGCTCTTCGAGCGCCTGCGCAAGAGTCGAGACAAGGCCGGCATGCTTGCGCTGGCCAACGAGGGGCAGGTGGCGGCGCGCCCGCAGGACGCCATCAAGGACCCCTACGTGCTCGAATTCCTCGACCTGCCAGCGACACATCGGCTGGTCGAGACGCGCGTCGAGGAAGCGCTGATTTCGAGGCTCCATGACTTCTTGCTGGAGCTCGGCAGTGGCTTCGCCTTCGTCGGCCGGCAGAAGCGGCTGACGCTGGAGAGCGATCACTTCTACCCGGACCTCGTTTTCTATCACGTCAAGCTCAAGTGCTACGTCGTGATCGATCTCAAGGTCGACAAGCTCACGCACGGAGACCTCGGCCAGATGCTCATGTACGTGAACTACTACGATCGAGAGATCGTGGGACCGGGAGACCAGCCCACCATCGGTCTGATTCTCTGCGCCGACAAGAACGAGTCGATGGTGCGCTACGTGCTGGACGAGAAGTCGAAACGGATCTTCGCCAGCCGCTACAAGTTGCAGCTACCGAGCGAGGAAGAGCTGCGCGCCGAGCTGCGACGCGAGCTCGATGAACTGCAAGCCCCGGAGGTGAAACCGTGAGCGGCTTCGAGGTCAAAGAGCCCATCCTGTGCTCACCCTACGAAGAGCCGGCTGAGCACTGGGTCATCCACGAAGGTACAGAGCCGGTGAAGGCGCCGGGGCGCAGGCCGCCGATCTACTACTACCGGAACCCGCGCGTTTCGCCTGATGGCGACGACGGCGTAGGTCAGCCGATCGAGATGAAGCTCGTGTCGCTGATCCGTGAGCGCGTCACGACGTGGCGCGCGGCAGGCTATCCCGGCGTCACGCGCATGACGTTGCAACTGCTCCAGCACTGGCGCAGAGACGGGCACCCGTGTTCATCGTGGTCTGCAAGAACACCGCGATCGCCAAGGTCCTTCACGAGTGGCTCACGGGCAAGGGCGCACCCACCGGTGTCGCGCCGAGCAAGATCGAAGGCCTGAAGGACGGCAAAAACGGCGAGGTGCGCACAATCCGCGTGGACACGAAGGTCGTGCACGAGACGGACTCGGGCGAAGCCAAGGGCGACGAGAACCGCTGGATGCGCTTCACGCTCGACACCGTCGGACAAACCGATTGGCCGAAGGCCCCGCAAGGCCTACCTCTCTACCCGGACGGCTTCGCCGAGCTCGCCGAGAAGCTTGAGCGTCCGCTGCATCCACCTGGGCGCGACATCCGGTGCATCGTCAGCGTCGCCATGCTCACGGAAGGTTGGAGCTGCAACACGGTCACGCACATCATCGGCCTGCGACCGTTTCAGTCGCAGCTCCTCTGCGAGCAAGTCGTCGGTCGCGGTCTGCGCCGCCTGAGCTACGAAGTGAACGCAGACGGGAAGTTGAACGAAGAGATCGCCCAGATCTTCGGCGTGCCGTTTCACATCGTGCCCTTCAAAGCGACCAAGGGTGGAGCGCCGCCGCCGCCGACACAACGCACGCGCGTGCAGGCGCTATCCAGCAAGGCTAGCTACGAGATCGAGTATCCGCGCGTGGAAGGGTACACGCAGGCGATCCGCAATCGGCTCACGGTGGACTGGTCATCGATCGCGCCGCTCGTGCTCGACCCGGGCAGTATTCCTCCGGTGGTCGACATGAAACACGGAATGTTCAGCGAGAAGGGTCACTGTCACCGGCACCTCCGCCGAAGCCGGTGACGACGGCGAGGCCGGACGTGGCAATCGCTACGGCGGGCTGATCACACCCTACCGTCCCATGACGATGGAGTCGGTCGCGGGCAAGAATCCGGTCTCGCACGTGGGTAAGATCTACAACATCGCCGCGATGCAACTCGCTCACGCGTTGACGCAGCGCATCCCCGCGCTGCAAGCAGTCGAGTGCCTCCTCGTCAGTCGTGTGGGGCGGCCGGTGCCCGCGGTTCCATCGAACGGCGTCGCTAGCCCGTGAGGATCGAGCGGCCCTCACCGCCAGCGCACACGCTGCCGGTTGCTCGGTAGATCTGCGTCGCGGTTACGCTTGGAGCGCTCTGAGCCATTGCTCGACCTCTGGCTTGCTGGGGATGCCGCCCACATGCACGAGCTGCTCGTCGATCACGATCCCGGGCGTGGTCATGGCCCCGTACGCGCTCATTTCGCTTCTCTTCGTGACCTTCTCGATCTCGACATCGAGACCGAGCTGCGCGACGACCTCGCGCACCAGCCGCTCGGTCCAGATACAGCTGCCACAGCCCTTGCCGAGAATCTTGATCGTATGCTTGGACATGATGAGCTCACTGCGCTGACGCGGTCGGGTGTGCGGCCGGCGTCGTAGTCGTGGCACGCGCCGAGAAACCTACGCTCCAGGGCTCGAGCACGATGCGTGCTGCGTGACCTACCAGCTCTTGGAGATACGTTGCCTCGTGAGCGCGCCGGGAACGCAACACGGGATCGGTCACATCCAGCGGAGTAAGGCTCTGGTTCACGACCCACGCGAACGGTTTGATGTCCGCGCGTGCGAGGTCGCGCTCGAGCTGCATGGCTTCGTGGATCGGTGTGGCTTCGGGCAGCGTCACGAGAATGACGTGGGTGTATGAAGGGTCTCGCAGGCGCGGGAGCAGTTGCTGCACGGCCTCTGGACTGCCGCTCGGTTTCTTCAGCACTTCGCGATGGTACGACTCCGCCGCGTCGAGCAAGAGCAGCGTGTGCCCCGTCGGGGCGGTGTCGATGACGACGAATCGATCTGCACCCTGCGCCACGGTCTCGGCGAAGGCGCGGAACACAGCGATCTCCTCGGTGCACGGACTGCGGAGGTCTTCTTCGAGCAACGCTTTGCCCTGCGCGTCGAGGCCGCTGCCGGCCGTCGAGAGCACTTCTTCGGTGTAGCGGCGGACCTCGAGTGCGGGATCGATGCGCGTCACACGCAGGCTGGATGCGCCTGCACTCAGCTCGCGCGCAGCTTGCTCGACGTGAGCGGCAGGATCGGTGGTGGTGAGCGTCACAGCAAAGCCGCGCCGTGCGAGCGCGCTGGCGATACGCGCGGCAACCGTGGTCTTGCCGACGCCACCTTTGCCCATCGTCATGACGACGCCCTTCCCACGCTTGGCGAGCTCGTCGATGAGTGTGTCGAGGCGCGCTCCATGAAAGGCGCTCGTGGTGAACGATGCAGCTGGCTCGCCGATGTCGTCAGCCAGCGTGGCCATCTTGCGAAGCGCATCGATCCCGACGAGCCCGAACGGAAGCAGCGGAACGTCGACACGGCGAAGTGCGCGCAGACCTGCGGGCAGCGCTTCCAGCGATGCGCGCCCGCGGGCTTCCATCGCGACGGCAGTCGCATCGCTCGCATCCCGCGCCTGGAACACGCCGTTCAAGATCAGGCGGACATTGCTAACGCCGAGCTGCGCCAGCTCGGCTCGCGTGCGCTCGGCCTCCGTGAGTGACGAGCGTTCGGGCCGCGCGACCAACACCAGGATCGTCTGTGCGGCATCGCGCAGTGCCGCGTTGGATGCGGCGTATAGTGCCTTCTGCGCGTTCAAGCCAGAGAGCGGCCCCAGGCACGAGGTTCCCCCGACGTTCGCGTCGATGAAGCTCGACCAAGCGGCGGGTAGCTCGAGCAAACGCAGTGTGTGTCCCGTAGGCGCGGTGTCGAAGATCACATGGTCGAACTGCGAAGTCGCCGTCTTATCTCCGAGCAATTTCGAGAACTCGTCGAACGCTGCGATCTCGACCGTGCACGCGCCCGAGAGCTGCTCCTCCATGCTGGTTATCGCGACCGCTGGCAATACGCCTCGATACGGGCCAACCACGCGCTCGCGGTAGTCGTGTGCCGCCTGCTGTGGGTCGATGTTCAGCGCCGCGAGCTTCGGTACGTTCGGCACCGCGGTGGGCGTCGCGGTGAGCTTTACGCCGAGCACCTCATCGAGGTTCGAAGCCGGGTCGGTGCTGACGAGCAGCACGCGCTTGCCGGCGTCGGCGAGGCCGATGGCCGTCGAGCAGGCCGCGGAGGTCTTGCCCACGCCGCCCTTGCCCGTGAAGAACAAGATACGCGTTGGATTCGCGATCAGCGTGAACATGACCGTCACTTTCAGCAGCAGCCAGACTTCTTCTCCGACGACGACTCGCTCTTGGCGGAGGGAGCGCAGCAGCCGCCGGACGTCTCCTTGGGTGCACTCGCTTCCGTCTTGGCTGGACTACAGCAGCCGCCGGACTTCTGCTTGGGCGCGGGCCGCTCCTGACTCGCTGCTGCGCCGGTAACGACGGCATCTCGGTTCAGGTGACGCTGCGCGAGATCCACCATCGCCTTCGCGGGAGCATCCTTCACGTTCTGCGCGGTCGTCACGGCGCGCAACATGTCCTCGCGCGAGACGCCCAACTTGCGCGCCTTGTCGAAGTGGAACTTGAAGCAGGGTTCGCAGTTCGACGCAATCGCGGCACCGATGGCCACGAGCTCGGCCACCGCCTCGGTGTAGATGCTCGCCACCGGTGCTGCGACGCCGGCCCACGCGGCTAGCTCGTCGCGCGACGGGTACACGCCGCTGCTCTTGAGCTCACCGTCCACCTTTACGACGGGCAGCCCCGCTTCGCCCTTGGTCTCGAGCGCAGTCTTCACGGACGCGTCATCCACGAACGCCGCAGGCTGCTGCGAGAGGTTGAAGCGCTCGACCGAAACACCTTGGTTCTTGAGCCAGTCGAGGTCCGCTGCGAAGCGCACGAGTTGCGGGTCGACAGACGGGCCGCAGATGCCAGTCGAGCAGCACATGGCAGGATCGAAGACGCGAACAGCGGTCATGGGTGTTCCTTTCGTTTGTCGGCGGTGGCCGACGCAGTGCAGACGCGAAAGCCATCACAGTCCCGCCACGAGCACCTTCAGCCGGCGCAAGGCGCGAGGTTCGATGCAGTAACATACGCGCGGACCGTCCACTTCCCCCCGGATCAGCCCCGCGTCCTTCAGCACCTTGAGGTGCTGCGAGACGGTCGACTGAGCAAGTGGCAACTCGTCCACGATGTCGCCGCAAACGCAGGTTGTTCGGCGAACCAGGATGCGGAGGATCTGCACGCGCGCCAGATGGCCGACAGCCTTGGCCAGCACGGCCAGCTCTTCGTCCGCTTCTTCGCCCTCGATCGGGCGTAGATCGGGCTCCGACTTCGGCGCTGGGCAGCAGTCGCTGGCAGAACTCGGTTTCATCGTTATACTACGATACGTATAGATTCTGTTTCGGTCAAGGTGAGCGAGCGAGCAAGCTGAAGTCCGCATTTTGCGCCGGACCCGATGCGTAGCTATCGGCACGTTGCGATTCACTAGACCCGGCCGCGTTGGGAGACAGAGTGCTGCACAAGACGACAGAGCACGGCACGCTTCGTGAAATACTGGGCCAGCACGCTGCCGATTTCGGCCCTGAGCTCGCGCGGATCGCATACGCGCGCGGCCTTTCGGTGACGAGAGCGGATGGCACCACGACTCCCATTCCGATCGCGGCAACCCCGGTCGTGCTCGACGCGCACCAGCTGCAAAGGCGCCAGCGCCTGGCCGCGCACTTGTCGTCCGCGGGGCTCAAGATGTCGCGTGCAGCGCTGACGAGCGCAGAGCTGCGGGCGGTGTTGCTCGGCGGTTTGTCGCCGCTCGAGGCCGAGCTTGCGGAACGGAGCTTCGCGCAGCTCGACACGCTCGCGACTACGCGCGTCGACTTCTTCGATGGCGACAGGTTCCGCGCGCTCGAGATCAACGCCACGATTCCTGCGATGCAGGGGTATTCGGACATCACTGCCCACACGTTCCTCGAGGTGATGGGATGCTTCGCCGGGGTGCCGACGCGGACCATCGAGGACTGGAAGGAGCGCAACGGGTCGAATGCGCGAGCGCTGCACGACGCGTTATTGTCCGGCTATCGCCGAGTGCGTCGGCGGGGTGCACCGCATCGCATCGCGATCCTATGCAGACGCAACGACGCACAACTCGGCGAGCTTCTCTTCTTGCGCGATCGGTTTCGCGCACTGGGTACCGATGCCGATGTCGTCCATCCAGATCAAATCGCGGATGACGATGATGCCGTGCGAGTGGACGGCAAGCGCTACGACCTCGTGTACCGTC
>JADGRF010000337.1 GCA_017881055.1 Sandaracinaceae bacterium | reverse complement strand
CGTGCGCTCGACCTGCATCGCGCCTCGGATGCGATCGCCACGATGCTGCTCAAGCCGATGCCCGCTGGCGACACCTTCAGCGCTGTGGAGATCGACTCCGAAGGCCAAGTGCGCCGCATGCTCGGCGAGCCCACCAACGTTCAAGGCGACCTACGCCGCATGATGTACACCGGCGTCCAGATCCTCTCACCCCGCGCCTTCCGCGACCTGCCCGAAAACGGCTGCGTGATCCGCCACTCCTACCGCGCCTGGCTCGCGCGCGGTGAATGCGTGATGGGCGCAGTCGACGACGCGACCTTCCGCGACGCCGGCATCTCCCCCCGCCACTACTGGCAAGCCAACCAGTCCCTCCTACAAGCCCAAGAACCCTGGCCCGGCATCCACCCCGACCAACATCAAAACGTTGTAGCCCCCGACGTGCACGTTCCCTCGAGCACCGCAGTGCATCAGTGCGCCATCGGTGCCGGAGCAAACATCGCTCCGAACCTACGCCTCGAACGCTGCATCATCTGGCCCAACGCCACCGTCACCCAAAACCTAACCGACACCATAGTCCTACCCAACAGCACGCAAGTCGCAGTCTCCGAGCCCTGAATCCCCAGCCCCAGCACCGCTCCCCACCGCAAGCGCCTCGCGAAGCGAGCGCGTCCCGCCAGCACCGCTCCCCGCAAGCGCCTCGCGAAGCGAGCGCGTCCCTCCACTCCCCCCCGCCAGTCGCAGGAGCGCTGCTCTGCGCCCGCCGCGCTGACGTGAGGTCGAGCTGGGGTGGGTCCGAGCACGTACCGTACGGGGGACGTGCTGCACGTCTAGAGGAGCACGCGAAGGCGTGCTCCGAGGGGTCCCCGAACGGAACGCGCGCAGGACCCACCCCAGCTCGACCGATCACCCTCAACCCACGCAGAGCAGAGCAGAGCAGCGCTACGAAGACCCCATCCACTTCACGAGGATCACCGTGATGTTGTCCGGCCCGCCGTTCTCGTTCGCCTTGTCGATCAACGCCTGCGACGCCGCCTCCAGGTCCTTGTGCTTCACCATCAAGTCCCGAACATCGTCGTGATCGACCTGGCCTGAAAGCCCATCCGAGCACAGCGCGTAGATATCCCCGGCCTGGGGCGTATCCAGAATGGCATCGACCTTCACGGTCTCCTTCATGCCGAGCGCCCGCACGATCACGTTCTTGTGCGGAAAATTCGCGACCTCTTCCGGCGTCATCGACTTCATCTTCATGTAGTCGTTGAGCAGCGAGTGGTCCTCGGTGAGCTGCTCGAGCACGTTGCCGCGCAACCGATACACGCGGGAGTCGCCGACGTGGCCGATCAAGCACAGGTCGCGCACGCACAAGAGCGAAACCATGGTGGTGCCCATGCCGTGCAGGCGCTGCTCGCGCTGCGCCGCCTCGAAGATGCGGCGGTTGGCCAGCTTCACGCCGGTGACCAAGCGGTTCTCTTCGTACCCGCGCGTCTTGTCCATCTTGTATGGCCAAGTGGCTTCCGGGTCGGCCGACGTGGCCTGGAAGAATTCACTCATCGTGTTGATGGCCATTTGGCTGGCCACCTCACCGGATGCGTGTCCGCCCATCCCGTCAGCGACGAGATAGAGGTGCTCAGACTCCACGAGGGCGAAGGAGTCTTCGTTATGTGTGCGCTTCCTTCCGACGTCGGTTGTCCCGGCGGTAAGAACGCGCGCTTGACCTGGCACGAAGCAAGCCCTCCAGAATTGCGAAAAAACCTAGCAGTGTCGGACGTTGCAAGTCAACCACAGTGCAAAAGGATGCGCCAGGTTGTCGTGAGCCCTTGCGAACCGAGGCTAGCGCACGCAGCCGCTACGACGCACGGCTTTCATGGTAGTACGGTGCGTACGGCGTTGGCGACTGCCTTTGTGGTCCGCACGCGCGACCGCGACCGACGGGACGCACGAGACCATGACGCTGCCGAACGAGATCACCCAAGAGCTGCGCCTTCTGCTGGCGGCAGCGCGCGGGCAGCTCGAGGTGGAAGCCGAGTTGGGGCTAGCGGGCGTTTCAGGGAAGGTCGTGGCCCCCACGGCGGTCCGGCCGATGGCCGGCGCAGTCAGCACGGCACCCGTCACAGCCGCCGCGCCCGAGGCGGAGACGCAGCCGGCCGTGCTTGCCTCACAGGCTGCAGCCGCGCCCGAGGCGCCGGCTGTGACCGCACCCGCTGGCGAGCGCCGCGGGCAGCTCTTGCAGCTCGCGACCAAAGCGGCCGAGTGCACCACCTGCGTGCTGCACCAGGGCCGCAGCAAGAGCGTGTTCTCGCGAGGCTCCGACAGCGCCGAGCTGGTGTTCGTAGGTGAAGGTCCGGGCCGCGACGAAGATCTGCAGGGCGAGCCGTTCGTGGGCAAGGCCGGCCAGCTGCTCGACAAGATGATCGTCGCCATGGGCTACGGCCGCGAGGAGGTCTACATCTGCAATGTCGTGAAGTGCCGGCCGCCCGAGAACCGCACGCCGCGGCCCGAGGAGGCGCTGGCCTGTCGCAAGTTCCTGGCGCCGCAGCTGCAGCTGGTCGGGCCGAAGGTGATCGTGGCGCTCGGGCGCTGCGCGGCGCAGGCGCTGGGCGCCGCCGAAGCCACCGGCTCGTGGCGCGGGCGCTGGTCGCAGTGGG
>JADGRF010000336.1 GCA_017881055.1 Sandaracinaceae bacterium | reverse complement strand
TGCGCGCAAAATGACTGGACGCAATCCGCGATGGTTTCTGGCTCGGCCGGGACCCCGCACTACTTGTCTCACTGGGACAATTGTGCACGACACGCTGCCTTCACGGGTCTGCAGACTGAACGCACGCCTGCGGGCCCGGTCTGCTGTGCTGCGTGCGGACCCCGCGGACACGATGGCGGGCTTCTTGCACTGGCTAAGCCCAAGGACATGGCCGAAACCATCTTTCAAAACGACCCGCAGACGCACGGCCATCATCTGCTCGTGTGCCTCGATGGCTCCGTCAGCTCCGAGGCGTCGTTGCCCTACGTGCTCGGTATGGCCAAGACCTTCAAGAGCGCGATCACGCTCGTCGAAGTCATGGAGCCCGCTCGCTTCCCGCACGCCGATGCTCGGACGAATGACGTGCTCAGCTGGGAGATCACCCGGCAGGAGGCGCGCGCATATCTGGAGCGAGTCCAGAAAGACGCGAGCGAAGCCTTCGGGGAGTCCGTCGAGACGCGGCTCGAGCAAGGGCCGCCGGCTCAGCGCATCGTCGACTTGGCGCGCGAGCTGGGCGCCGATTTGGTCGTGCTCTCGAGTCACGGCGAGGGTGGGGACATGCATGCCAACCTGGGCAGCACGGCGCTGCAGGTGCTGGCCATCGCGCGCAGCTCCGTGTTCATCGTGCATGCGTCGAGCGGTGCAGCCAACGTGCTGCCCAGGCGCGTGCTCGTGCCGCTCGACGGCTCGCCACGAACCGAGAGCGTGTTGCCTGCGGCCGCTCGCATCGCCCGAGCGTACGGAGCGGAACTGTTGCTCGTGCACGTGGTGCGGGAGCCCCTGCCGACGCTCGTCCTGAATGCACCCAACGACATCGCGCTCACGCATGAGCTCGCGGGGCATCTCGAGCGGTCTGGCAATCGTTACCTCGAGGACCTGCGCGACCGACTCGCGCACGAGCGCACGAGCGTGAGCACGCTGGTGGTGCGTCATGCCAGCGAACGGCAGGCGCTCCTGGACGTGTGTCGTGACCAGCAGGTCGATCTGATCGTGCTGTCGGCGCGCGGTTCGGTCTGCGATCCCAGCCATGCGTTCGGCGGGGTCACGACCGACCTGCTCTTGCACGCGCGCCTGCCGATCCTCGTGCTGCAGGATCTCCCGGAGCAGGAGGCGAGCCCGGAGGGCCACCGCAGCCCGGCTCCGGCGCTGCGCGCCAGCTTTGCGCCCGAGGCGGAGTGACGCCGGCGCATGGGAGTGCACCCGACGATCACGCCGAGCGCCTGATCGCCGTCGAGGTCGCGGCACTGAAGCTCGCCGAGAGCCACGGCGAGCTGACGCGGCCGGTGGCCTCGTTCGCCCAGCTGTTCGAGACGTCGCCGATCAATCGGGCGATCGAGGCGGCGCAGAAGCATCTGGCGGCGACGCCGCCTGCTGGGCTGCCTGCGCCGAAAGCGGCGGAGTGGTTTCTGGACAACTACTACCTGATCCGCCGCGTCGCGCGGCAAGTGCAGGAGGACCTGCCCCGCGGCTTCGTCCGCCACCTGCCACAGCTGGTCACGGGCGCGGACCAGGGGCGCCTACGGGTCGACGTCCTGGCGCGTGCTCTCTTGTCGAGCCGTCAGCTGGACCTCGATCTCGCCGGAACGCGACGTTTCGTGGACGCGTATCAGCAGGTCTCGCCGCTCACGATCGCCGAGTTGTGGGCATTGCCGACGCTGCTGCGCTCGTGCGTGCTGCGGTATCTGCTGCATTTCCTTTCCGAACTGGACGTGCCGGGCCTGCACGACGATCTGGCGAGGCGTGCGCCGTCGGAAGGGCCTGGGCCGCTCGTACAGCTCGTCGACCTCGAGCCCGCGGCGGGGGTCGAGCGCGCCATCCATGCGCTGCGCGTGCTCGATGCCATCGACTGGCAGGTCTTCTTCGAGAAGACCAACCGAGTGGAAGCAATTCTGCGTACCGACCCCGCCGGGGTGTACGAGCAGATGGACTTCGAGACCTGCGACGCCTACCGCAAAGCGGTGGAGGCGATCGCGTGGCGGACCGGGCGTTCGGAGCCGGAGATCGCCGACCTGACCATCGCGCTGGCGAAGCAGCACGCGACCGACGCGCGTCAGGGTCATGTTGGACACTACCTGATGGATGACGGTCGACTCGGTCTGGAGGCGCTCGTCGGGTTCCGTGCCAGTGGCCTGGAGCGCGTGCGCCGCACAGTCACGAAGCGTCCTACGCCGTGGTACCTGCTATCCATCGCGCTGTTGACGGGGCTGCCGCTACTGGCCGTGAGTGTGCAGCTGCTCCGTCAGGGCGCGCACGTCTGGGCCGTCTGGCTGGCCAGCCTGCTGGCGGTCGTGCCGATCTCGACGGCTGCCGCCTCGATCCTGCAGTGGCTGGTGGCGCGGCTGCTGCCGCCCCGCACGCAACCCAAGCTCGACTTTCGCAATGGCCTGCCGAGCTCGGCCAAGACGCTGGTGGTGATTCCGACCCTGCTCGGCGGTGAGCGAGACCTCGACGGCATGATCCGGCAGATCGAGCAGCACTACCTGGCCAGTCCCGACCCTCTGCTGCAGTTTGCCCTGCTGACTGACGATGTCGACTCCAAGACGATGCCGCAGAGCGAGGCCTTGATCGCGAGCGCCAGTGCCCGCGTCGCTGCGCTGAACGACAAGCACGGCAAGGACGCCCCGGGCCCCTTCCATCTGCTGCATCGCGAGCCGCGCTGGAACCCCGGCGAGCAGCGCTTCATGGGCTGGGAGCGCAAGCGTGGCAAGCTCGAGGAGCTCAATCGCTTGCTGCGCGGCGACACACAGACCAGCTACACCTGCCACGTGGGCGCGCCGGAAGGCCTGCTCGACGTGAAGTTCGTGATCACGCTCGACAGTGACACGCAGCTGCCCATGGGTAGTGCGCGGCGCCTGGTCGGACTGCTCGCCCATCCACTCAATCGCGCGCTGTTCGATGCCGAGAGCGGACGCGTCGTGGCCGGCTACACGATCGTGCAGCCCCGCATCGAAGCTGCGCCGTCGCGTGCGCGCGACACGCGCTTTGCCAGGATGTTCTCGGGTGACGTCGGCTTCGATATCTATACGCACGCCGTGTCGGAGCTCTATCAGGACCTGTTCGGCTCGGGCATCTACGTGGGCAAGGGCATCTACGACGTGGACGGCTTCATGCGCAGCGTGGAAGGCCGCGTGCCCGAGAACACGCTCGCCAGCCACGATCTGTTCGAGGGCGTGCACGGTCGCACGGCGCTGGCCACGGACATCACGCTGTTCGAAGACTATCCCTCGAGTTACGCCGCCTACGCCAAGCGCATGCACCGCTGGGTGCGCGGCGACTGGCAGCTCTTGCCGTGGCTCTTCCCCACGGTGCCCGCGGCGCTGGGCACGCTGCGCAACTCGCTGACGCGCGTCGACCGCTGGAAGATCCTGGACAACATGCGGCGCAGCCTGGTGAACCCAGTGCTGTGCGTGCTGTTCGTGCTGGGCTGGACCTGCCTTCCGGGCCGACCGGCATTCTGGACGCTGGGGCTGACGGCGCTGCTGTTCGCGCCGCTGGCGCAGTCGCTGCGGTTCGACCGTCAGCGACGCGTGGCGGCGCTTGGCCGCGGCCTGTTGGCGCTGACGTTCCTCGCGTTCGAGGCGTCACTGGTAACTGACGCGATCGTCCGCGTCGTGATCCGAACGGCGATCACGCGCAAGCACCTGTTGCAGTGGACCAGCGCGGCCTACACGGAGCTCGGGCTGCAGGCCCGCTCGGCGCGTGCGCTGTTCTGGCGCACGATGTTCGTCGCGCCGCTGTTTGCCGTGCTGTGTGCCGTCGTGCTGGCCTGGCTGCGACCGGGAGCCCTGCCCGTGGCTCTGCCGCTGCTGGTGCTGTGGTGCGTCTCACCAGAGGTCGCGCGCTGGGTGAGCCAGCCCGTACCCGCGCGCGTCCCGAGCTTGCGCCCCGCGGACCGCCGACAGCTGCGGCTGATCGCGCGCCGGACCTGGCGTTTTTTCGACACGTTCGTCGGCCCGAACGACCAGTGGCTGCCGATCGACAACTACCAGGAGCCGCCGCACGAACAGACGGCGCACCGCACCTCACCGACGAACATCGGTCTGATGCTGCTGGCCGGGCTGGCAGCGTACGACTTCGGCTACATCGGGCCGCTCGAGCTGTCGCTGCGAACGCGCCGGGCGTTCGACAGCATCGCACGCTTGCCGCACTACCGCGGCCATCTACTCAACTGGTACGACACCACGAACCTGCAGCCGCTCTTGCCGCACTACGTCTCGACGGTCGACAGCGGCAACTTCGCCGGAGCTCTGGTCGCGCTGCAGCAGGGCTGCCGCGAGATCGCCAGCGCGCCCGTGATGAGGACCGCCGCCTGGGACGGCTTGCTCGACTCCGTCGAGCTGCTCGCAGAGGCGTTCGAGGCGCTGCCATCGGTGGACGCCGCTCTGCAGCTGCAGCTCGGCGCCCTGCAGGTCGTGATCGACGGCATGCGCCAGAGCATTCAGCGCGTGCGCGCGGACACGGATGCCTACGCCACGTTGCAGCGACTGTGCGACGAGACCTCGCCCGAGCTGCACCGCGGTCTGCTCGCTCTGCTCGAACGTGGTGCGCAGCATTTCCAGCTCGAGGTCCTGCATGCCCTGCGCGTGGCGATCGAACGACTGCACCAGCAGCTGCAACTGATGCGACGCGAGCTCGAGACACTCATGCCGTGGCTGGCAATGCACGACGAGCCGGCCGCGCAGGCGCTCGAGCTGCCCGCGCAGCTCGAGCTCGCTAAGATCGCCCCACGCTGCCGCCTGCTGTCTGCAGAGCTGGAGCGCTGGCAGCGCGAGCGAGAACGGGCCGGCACACTCGCTCCCGAGCTACAGGCGTCGGCATTGCGCGTCGGCGAGGCACTACGCAACGCCGAACAGCGCGGCGCGACGCTCCACGACGACCTACTCGCGCTGGCAGACGACGCGGCAACAGAGCTCGCGGGCATGGAGTTCAGACTGCTCTACGACGCCGAGCGCAAGCTCTTTCACATCGGCTACAACGCGACGCTCGACGTGATCGATCCGCATTACTACGATCTACTGGCGTCCGAGGCGCGACTCGCCAGCTACATCGCGATCGTGAAGGGCGACGTGCCGCAGTCGCACTGGTACGCGCTGGGTCGCCCCATGACCAGCGTGGACGGCGCACCGGCTCTGCTGTCCTGGGGCGGGACGATGTTCGAGTATCTGATGCCCGAGCTGCTGATGCGCAGCCAGCCAGATACCTCGCTTGCGCAGACCTGCGAGCTCGCCGTCGCCGCGCAGATCGCCTACGCGCGTCACGAGGGTGAGCCGTGGGGCATCTCGGAGTCCGCCTATGCGCGCGAGGACGCCCAGCATACCTATCAGTACCGCTCATTTGGCGTGCCGGGACTCGGCTTCAGGCGCGGGCTCGAAGACGATCGTGTGATCACGCCGTATGCATCGATGCTCGCCGTCTCGACGCAGCCGCGCGCCGTCGTCGACAACTTGAAGCGGCTCGAGGCGCTGGGCATGGTCGGCAACTACGGCCTGTACGAGGCGCTGGACTTCACACCCGAGCGCACGCCGCAGGGCCAGTCGTTCGCGATCGTGCGCTCGTACATGGCGCACCACCAGGGCATGCTGCTGATCGCGCTGGGCAACCAGTTGAACACGCGCAGCATGGTGGATCGCTTTCATGCGGACGCCGTGATGAAGACCGGCGAGCTGCTATTGAACGAGCGCGTGCCGGGCAAAGCGCCTGCCGAGTGGCCATTGGCCAAGGTCGTGGACGCTCAGCCGGCGGCCGCAGCGGCACCGCGGCCACCCGACCCCTGGTTCCCGGCTGCGCACGCGCAGCCGCAAGCGTTCGTGCTCAGCAACGGCCGCCTCACCAGCCTGCTCACCGCCGCTGGCGGCGGCGGTCTGAGCTTTCAGGGCCTGGCGCTCACGCGCTATCAGCCAGACCCGACGCGCGACGACGAGGGCCTGTGGTTCTACGTGCGGGACGAGGACAGCGGCCACGTGTGGCTCGCGACCGCCGCCGAGGGACGCACGAGCTTCGCGATGCACAACGCGGAATTTCATCGCCGCCACGACGGCATCTCGATTCACGTCGACGTGGCCGTGGCGCCAGCCGACGACGTCGAGGTGCGGAAGATCACCCTGCACAACGAATCTGATCGACCACGCAGGCTCAGCGTCACGAGTGCCGGTCGCCCCGTGTTGCTCGACGCCAGGGAAGCGCCCGTGCACCCGGCGTTCTCGAGCATGTTCGTGCAGAGCGAATACCTCCCGGACCTCGCCGCGCTCCGCTTCACGCGCCGGCCGCAGTCCTCGGCGGAGCCGCCCGTGCTGCTCGTGCATCGTCTGGTGCACGAAGGCGGCGCGGTGAGCTTCGCCGGGTACGAGACGGATCGCTCGGCCTTCTACGGTCGCTGCGGAACGTCTGCGGCGCCTGCAGCGCTGACCGCGGCGCGCGGCCCACTGCATGGCAGCGCCGGTGCGATGCTCGATCCGATCATGTGCCTGATGGCGAAGGTCGAGCTGAAGGCCCATGGCTCGGCCACGCTGGCGTTCGTGACCACGGTCGGACGCGGGCGCGGCGTCGCGCTCGAGCTCGCGCGCAAGTACGGGTCGCTGCACGCGGCGCGTTGGGTGTTTCGGGACGCCGGGCTAGAGAGCTCACGCCGCTTGCAGCGCACGAAAGTCGAGCCCGCGGCGCTGCCCGACATTCAGCGGCTGTTTTCGGCGCTCCACTTCGTGGATCCCGCGCTGCGCGCCGCAGCTGACGTGCTGGCCTCTGGAAAACCATGCCAGCAGCGGCTGTGGGCCCACGGCATCTCGGGGGACGACCCGATCGTGCTGGTACGCGTGCAGGACCCGCAGGCTCGACTGCTGGACGACGTGCTCGGCGCCCAGCGCTACCTGCGCGCCTGCGGCGTGCGGCTCGACCTGGTGCTCGTGGACCATCTGGCATCGAGCTACGTCACTGGCGGCGTCGGCACGCTGCGGCAGGTTCTCACGCGCAACGAAGCGGACGATTGCCTCAATCAGCGCGGTGGCGTGTACGTGATCGCGCTCGACAGCTTGAAGGGTGACGAGTGCCAGCACCTGGAGGCCTGCGCGCGCGTGTTGCTCGACACCGCGCGTGGCTCGCTCGCCGCGCACCTGGCCAGGGACTCGGTGGTTCAACCGAAGCTGCCGCGCATCGAGCCGTCGCTGCCCGACGGCGACCAACCAGCCCTGCCTGCGCGCACGCGTCCCAAGCTGCAGTTCGACAACGGCAGCGGCGGCTTCAGCGAGGACGGTCGGCAGTACGTGATTGCGGTCGCGCCCGGCCGCGCGCCGCCCGCGCCGTGGTGCAACGTGCTGGCGAACGCGGAGTTTGGTTGCCTGGTCAGTGAGTCCGCCCTCGGCGCCTCGTGGTCGCTCAACAGCGGTGAGAATCGCCTGACGCCGTGGCGCAACGACGCCGTGTTCGACACTCCGTCCGAGGTGCTGTACCTGCGCGATGAAGAGACCGCGGCCGTCTGGTCGAGCACCCCGCTGCCCGCCGGTCACGCCGGTGAAACGGTCGTTCGACATGGTGCGGGCTACACGAGCTACGACAGCGAGAGCCACGGCCTGGCGCAGACGCTGACGGTGTTCGTGCCGCCCGACGCGGGGCTCAAGGTGATACGCCTGCGCGTGCGCAACACCCTGACGCGGCATCGCCGGCTCACCGCCACGTACTACGCCGAGTGGGTGCTGGGCAGTCGGCGCGAACAGCAGCGCCCGCACATCGTGTCCGAACTCGACGCGGAGCACGCCTGCTTGCTGGCGACCTGCTCGTGGCAGGCGGAGTTTGCGCAGCGCGTGTCGTTTCTGGCGTCCGCGCACGAGCTGCACGGCTTCACGACCGATCGCTGCGAGTTTCTCGGACGGCGCGGGGACTACGCGCGGCCGGAGAGTCTCGAGCGCTGGGGCCTATCCAGTCGCGTCGAGCCGGGCGCAGATCCGTGTGCGGCTGTGCAAGTGCATCTGGAGCTCGGGCCGGGCGAAGAGCTCGAGACGCATTTCCTGCTCGGTCAAGCCGAGAGCCGCGAGGCTGCGCTGCAGCTCGTGGCGCGTTACCGACAGCCCGAACAAGTCGACGCAGCATGGCAGGCGACGCATGCATTCTGGGACGGCATCCTGGGCAACGTGCGCGTGAAGACGCCCGAGCCCGCCATGGACCTCATGCTCAACCGCTGGCTGCTGTACCAGTGCTTGTCGTCGCGCGTATTCGGTCGCACGGCGTTCTACCAGTCGAGCGGCGCGTTTGGGTATCGCGACCAGCTGCAAGACGTGCTGGCACTCATGCACGCAGCTCCCGAGCGGACGCGCGCCCATGTGTTGGAATCGGCAAGACACCAGTTCGAACAAGGCGACGTGCTGCACTGGTGGCACCCGCCATCAGGTCGCGGTGTGCGCACGCGCTGCTCGGATGATCTGGTCTGGTTGCCGTTCGTGACCTGCGAGTACGTGCTTGCGACCGGCGACACCGGCATCCTGGCCGAGCCAGTCCCGTTTCTGATCGGCTCGCCCCTCATGCCGGACGAGCACGACCGCTACGCGCAATACGAGCCCTCGCAGGCCCCCGCGTCATTGCTCGAGCATTGCCGGCGCGCCCTGGAGAAGGGCATCACGGAGGGAGCGCACGCGCTGCCGTTGATCGGTGCGGGCGACTGGAACGACGGCATGAATCTCGTGGGCGCTCGAGGCCGCGGCGAGAGTGTCTGGCTGGGCTTCTTTCTGTGCGCCACGATGGCGCGCTTCGGTGAGCTGAACGCGCGCCTGGGCGATCACGGCGAGGCGTCACGCTGGCGGCTGCGCGCGGACGCTCTGCGCGCGCAGATCGAGGCCGTCGCCTGGGACGGCGAGTGGTACCTACGTGCGTTTCACGACGACGGATCGCTCGTGGGATCGGCCAAGAGCAGCGAGTGCCGGATCGCTTCAATCGCGCAATCGTGGGCCGTGCTGTCGCGCGCGGGCGAGGTGTCCGCGGAGCAGGCACGGCGCGAGCAGAGCGCTCTGCGCGCTGCCGATGACCAGTTGGTCCGTGAAGACGAGCGACTCGTGCTGCTGTTCTGGCCGCCATTCGACGCTTCGCTGCACGAACCAGGCTACGTCGCTGCGTACCCGCCGGGCGTGCGCGAAAACGGCGGACAATACACGCACGCAGCAACCTGGTTGGGTTGGGCGCACGCGCGCCAGGGCGACGGCGAGCGAGCGGGACGCGTCTTTCGCTTGCTCAATCCCGTGCTGCACGGTGCCACGAGCTCACAGGTCGAGCGCTACCGCGTGGAGCCGTACGCGTTGGCCGGCGATGTGTACAGCTGCGCGCCATGGCAGGGTCGCGGAGGCTGGACCTGGTACACGGGCTCGGCTTCGTGGCTGTGGCGTCTGGGCATCGAAGCGATTCTTGGCTTGCAGCAGGACTCGGGCCGCCTGCGCATCGATCCGTGCATTCCGCCGGCATGGTCCGGCTTCGAGGCCTGGGTGACGCTGGGCAAGCAGCAGGTTCACGTGACGGTAGACAATCCCGAGCACGTCGCCCGGGGCATTGCACTATCCACGCTCGACGGCTCCGAGCTCTCGTCGAACGTGATCGAGCTGGACCGCAACGTCGCGGCAACGCACACCCTGCACGTGCGGCTCGGATCCGTCGCGAAGCTCCCTGCAAGGTGAGCCGTGGCGGCACGGGCGTTGCTCCTCACCGCATACTGGAGCGCGGGAAACCCTCGAGTCCCATGGCCAACGCCGATCACGACAAACGTGGAGCTGCCGAGCATGCCGTGAGCTTCGTGCGCTCGGGCATGGTCGTGGGACTCGGCGCGGGCAGCACCGCGCTCTTCGCACTGCAGAAGCTGGCGCAGCTGATCGAGCAGCGCGAGCTGCTCGATATCGTGGGCGTGCCGTGCTCCCGCGCCACGGAAGCCGACGCGCGTCGGTTCCGCATTCTGCTGGTCGCCGCGGACGACGTGCCACGCATCGACCTGACCATCGACGGTGCGGACGAAGTGGACCCCGAGCTGAACCTGATCAAGGGCGGGGGCGGAGCGTTGCTGCGGGAGAAGATCGTCGCTCAGGCCAGCACACGCGAGCTGATCGTGATCGATGGCAGCAAGCGCTCGGCCGTGCTGGGAACACGTCGGGCGGTGCCGGTCGAGGTCGTGCCGTTCGGTTGGAGCGCGCAGCAGCGTTATCTGGAGAGCCTGGGTGCGCGCGTCCAGCGCCGCGCACAGCCTGATGGCAGTCCGTTCCGGACCGACCACGGCAACTTCATCCTCGACAGCCGCTTCGGGCCGATCGTGAGCTGCCAGGCGCTGGCCGAACAGCTGCAAGCCCGCGCGGGTCTGGTCGCGCACGGGCTGTTTCTAGGGCTCGCACATCAGTCAACTCACCCGGCGCGCGGGCCCAGCTTGACCGGAGCTGCGACGTCGGCAGCGGAAGTCTCGATCGCAGGGCGCGTCGGCGACAGCCGCAGCTGCGCGATGTTGGTGGCGAACGGAATGCTGCAGATCCAGCTGGCGGCGACCTCCAGCTTGCGGCTCAGCGTGGGCAGCTTCGCCAGGTACACGCCGCGCCACAGGCACCAGGCTCCGAACCCGGACAGCTTCACTCCGTACACTTTCGC
The DNA here is from genome assembly GCA_017881055.1 of Sandaracinaceae bacterium. Taxonomy (GTDB): domain Bacteria; phylum Myxococcota_A; class Polyangia; order Polyangiales; family JAFGIB01; genus JADGRF01. The sequence goes on along the minus strand of JADGRF010000336.1, from coordinate 6,526 downwards.
AACCGCATCACGATCTCCGATCGAGGCGATCATGCCGCGCGAGCGGAACGAGAACGACTTGGTCGCGGCGTGCCGTGCCACCCGCGCGAGATTGTCCGCCAGCTGCAGGGCCTGCTGCACTGCGAACTGCGCAGTCGCGGGGCAGATTCTGCCGTCGTGCGCGTTCGGGACTCTGGCGCAGTCGCCGAGCGCCCAGAGGTTTTCGGTGCCCAGGACTCGCATGTCGGGTCCCGCGTCGAGCCGTCCTTTCGTCAGCGTCAGGCCCAGACCCTTGATCAGCGGATGCGTGTCGGTGCCCGCGGTGTAGGCGATCAAGCCGGTCTCGATGCGTTCGCCGGTGCTCACCCGGATCGATCGAGCGTTCGCTGACTCCGCCGCGGTCTGCAGTCGCACTTCCACCCCGTTGGCTCGTAGCTTCACGAGCGCGATCTCGGAGAGCGCGCAGTCGGCCAGCTCGGGTAACAGGTCCGCTCCTTGATGCAGCAACACGACGCGCGGTTGCTCGTGCTGGAGCTCGGAATAGAGGCGATGCGTGGAGCGCATCAGATCGATCAGGTGCCCGGCCAGCTCGACGCCGCTGAAGCCTCCGCCGATAACCACCGTGGTGAGCAGCCGCGCCCGTGACTCGGCGTCGGGCTCGGTCGCCGCGGCCTCGAAGTTGCCGATCACGTCGTTGCCAATGATGATGGCGTCGACGATCGTCTTGAGCGCATACGCCCGCGAGCGCAGGCCCGGGATCTCGTCGAGATTCGCGACCGTACCGCAGGCCAGCACCAGCTGCACATAGCGCAGCGAATCCGGGCTGCCGTCGCTGCGAAGGTAGTGTGCCGTATCGTGCTCGCGATCGATCCGTACGACGCGCGCCTCGAGCCAACGCGCGCGCCGTGTCAGCTGGCGTCCGGCGACGACGATCTGCAGCGGCGAGACCGTGCGCCCCACGACCTCGGGCAGCATCGGCGTGAAGACCAGATGGTTCTCCGTGCTGAGCACGACGATCTCGATGTGCTTCGGCAAGAGCCGCTCTAGGCGCTGCGCCAGCGCCACACCGGCGAAGCCGCCGCCCACGATCACCACGTTCTGTGGAACGTGCGTGCCCGTGGCGTCCCGAACTCGACCTGGCTGAGCGCGACTGGTCATGGCGTGCTCACCCGATCGGCGCGTGCGGCGCCCCGGCGTGGCGTTTCTTGTCGATCGCGGCGAGCAGCGCGTCGAACGAGGCGGAGAAGCTCTTGACGCCTTCCGCGAGCAGGCGGGCGGTCAGCTCGTCGATCGAGATTCCGGCGTCTGCCAGTGTGGCCATGACCTGCTTCGCCGCGTCGAGGTCTTCTTCGAGCTGACTCGTCAGCTTGCCGTGATCGCGGAGCGCAGCCAGCGTGGCTGGCGGAATCGTATCGACGGTCTCGGGACCGATCAGCGCTTGCACGTACAGGACGTCGCTCTGGTCGGGATTCTTCGTGCTCGTGCTCGCCCACAGCAGCCGTTGCACGCGCGCGCCGCGCGCGGCCAGGGCTTGCCAGCGTGCGCTTTCACGCACTTCCTTCCAGTCTTGATACGCGAGCTTGGCGTTGGCGATGGCCACCTTGCCCAACAATCGTTGCAGCTGCGGCGTTCGTTCGTCCGCAGCGGTCGCGAGCTGCGCCTTCAACATTGGATCGACCAGCACATCCAGGCGGCTGACGAACACGCTCGCGACACTGGCGACGCGGGCCGGATCGCCGCCGTTTTCGATCAGCGTGTCGAGCCCCGTCATGTACGCGTCGGCCACCTCGAGACACACGGCGCGTGAGAACAGCAACGTGACGTTCACGTTGATGCCGCGGCCGATCAGGTAGCGGAACGCTGGAATGCCTTCGGGCGTGCCCGGCACCTTGACCATCAGGTTGTCGCGCCGCACCTTGCTCCATAGCCGCGTCGCCTCCGCGATCGTGCCCTGTGTGTCGTGCGCGAGGTGAGGGGAGACCTCCATGCTCACGTAGCCGTCGCGCCGCTCGGACGCGTCGTACACGGATCGCAGAACATCGGCCGCTTGCTGAATGTCCTCGATCGCGAGCTGCTCGTAGAGGCTCGAAGCGGGCTGCTGCGTGCCGGCGTGTTCGATCGCGGCCGCGTAGTCGGTGCTCTCTGCGATCGCTTTCTCGAAGATGGAAGGGTTGGTGGTCACGCCACGGATGCCGTCCTCGCGCACCAGGCGCGCGAGCTCGCCGCTTTGCAGCAGCTGACGCCGTATGTAGTCGAGCCAGAGCGATTGTCCGCAGGTCGGGTGAAGTTGTTTCAAGTCCACGTGAGCCTCCCGGTAGTCTTGGCCACGAGCGCGACGGCCTGCTCGACCACGTGCTCGACCGTGAACCCATACTCCGCGAACACCGTGGCGGAAGGCGCCGAGGCTCCGAAGCGATCGATGCCGAGGATCGTTCCGTGCAGGCCGGTCCAGCGTTCCCAGCCCAGTGACGACGCTGCCTCGACCGCCAGCCGCGCGCTCACCGCCGCCGGCAGCACGCTCTCACGGTATTGCGGGGTCTGCTCCTGGAACAGGCGCCAGCACGGCATCGAGACCAGGCGCACGCGCAGGTTCATGGTGCGCAGCTTGCACTCGGCTGCCACGATCAGCGCGACCTCGGAGCCGCTTGCCATCAGGATGAGGTCCGGAGCAGCCGGCGGCGCCGTCGTCGCGTCGTCCGGGTTGAGCACGTACGCGCCGCGGCGCAGCAGCTGCGCGTCGGCGTAGACGCTACGGTCGAGGATGGGCAGCTCCTGGCGGGAGAGCACGAGCGCGGTCGGCCGATCGCGCTGCTCCAGTGCCACCTGCCACGCCCAGCGCGTCTCGTTGGCATCGCCTGGACGGACCACGAGCAGGTTGGGTATGGCGCGCAGCGAGGCGAGCTGCTCGATCGGCTCGTGCGTGGGTCCGTCTTCGCCGACGCCGATGCTGTCGTGCGTGAACACGAAGACCGCGCGCAGACGGGACAGCGCAGCCAGGCGCAGCGCCGGACGCAGGTAGTCGGAGAAGATCAGGAACGTCGCGGCGTATGGCACGAACCCGCCGTGATAGGCGAGTCCGTTCACGGCCGCTGCCATCGCATGCTCGCGCACGCCGAAGTGGATGTTGCGACCCGCGTAGCCCCACTCAGCTCCGATCAGGCCTTGCACTGCGCGCGGCGACTTCAGCGGCGATTCCAGATCGCCCGCTTGCTTGAGCCACGTATACGTGGACGGATCGAGATCAGCCGAACCGCCGATCAGCTCCGGCACCGTCGCCGCAAGCACTTGCAGCACGGTCTCTGAGGCTCTGCGCGTCGCCAGACCGGTCGCATCGGGCGGGAAGGTGGGCAAGCCGTCGGCCCAATCGTCGACGAGCTCGCCCGCGAAGCGCCGCTCGAGCTCGCGCGCGAGCGCAGGAAAGGCCTGCTGGTAGGACTCGAACGCGCGGCTCCAGGCAGCTTCCAGCGCTCGGCCGCGCTCGACCGCGCTCCTCATGTGCGCCAGCGCCTGATCCGGAACGAGGAACGCAGGTGCCACAGGCCAGCCCAGGTTGTGCTTGGCCTCGTTCGTCTCCTCGGCTCCGAGCGGGCTGCCGTGGGCCTGAAACGTGCCTTGCTTGGTTGGCGCGCCGTAGCCGATCACCGTCTTCACGGAGATGAGAGACGGGCGTTCGCGCTCGGACCTGGCCGTGCGAATCGCGCGGTCGATGGCTGCCAGATCGTTGCCATCGTCGAGCTCGATCACCTGCCAACCGCAGGCACGGTAACGCGCGGGGACATCTTCGGAGAACGCAATCGGCGTCGTCGCCGACAGCGTCACGTGGTTGTTGTCGTAGAGCACGATCAAACGTCCGAGGCCGAGATGCCCCGCCAGTGAGACGGCCTCGCTCTGCACGCCTTCCATCATGTCGCCGTCGGAAGCGAGCACATACGTGAAGTGCCCGAACAGCTCGTGGCCGGGACGGTTGTAGCGTGCCGCGAGATGAGCCTCGGCGATGGCCATGCCCAGCGCGTTGCCCAGGCCTTGCCCGAGCGGTCCGGTCGTGGCTTCGACGCCCGGAGTGATATGGCTCTCCGGATGTCCAGGCGTCTTGCTGCCCCACTGCCGGAAGCGCTTCAGCTCCTCGAGTGGCAAGTCGTAGCCGGTCAGGTGCAGCAACGCATACAGCAGCGCCGAGCCGTGGCCCGCGGAGAGCACGAAGCGGTCGCGATCCCACCAGTGCGGATTGTGCGGATTATGCTGGAGAAATTGCGTCCACAGCACATAGGCCATGGGCGCCGCACCGAGTGGCAGGCCCGGATGTCCGGAGCGCGCCTTTTCGACCATGTCGACCGCCAGGAAACGAATCGTGTCGACGCAGATTTTGTCGCGCGCGAGCGCTTGTTCGGAAGGTTGCTCCGATGGGATGGGTTGCGCGCTGGACATGCGTGATTCTCCGGAGGTGTGTCGCGCTCGAAGCTCGGCAGCGTGAGCAGCATCTGGCCACGGGCGACAAAAGCGCCCCGTGGGCCGTTTCGTCCCGCGCACCCGAGCCGCCTGGGCAGCAGTTGCAGTTGCTCGCAGCGTGTAAGCACCGTTCAAGCAAGCCCCGCGCCAAGAAAGTGTGACCGTGCGAAGCAGATGCAATGATCGTACTCGGCACGAACGGCCTCTCCGTGGTACGGCGCGCGTAGCGCACCCCCGATTTGAACCGATATGACGCGCGGCGTTGCCCGCAGGCAGTCACCGTCGTGTGTCTCGGGTGCGCATCATTGGCTGCATCGGTGTGGGCTGTCTCACTCCGATGCAGCGCGCCACGCGGTCGTGCCGATGACCAGCCCGGCCAGTTCGATCGCCTTCATCAACCGATGCGGATCGTTGTCGGCTCGAAGCGCCTCGAGCGCAGCTCGCGTTGTCGGGTCGGCATTCAACACAGCAACGGCCAACGCTTCGACGGCTTCTACGGTGACGTCGCCGGCGACAACAGAGGCAAGCAGTTGACGCGCTTGCTCGCAAACCAGTACGAGACCAGTCTTTTCGCTCGTAACCGCCTGTTCTGCTTCAGATAGCTTGGTGCTTCTAAGCAGAGGGTCGCAGGTTCGAGTCCTGCCGGGTGCGCCAATGGTTACGGGTGCTTAGACAGATCCTCCAATCACGGGTATTGGGATCCTAACACCTAGCCTAACACACGATCAACGACGAGCAGCCAAGCTCTCGCGGCGTATTGGGCGCAGTTACCCCCACGTTACCACGCTTGAGGATGCGTGCTAGCGTCGTGCTTCTTAATAGTTGCGGAGCGCACGACGCTAGCACGCATCCTCAAGCGTGACAGTCCCCGTTTGGTGTATCGCGTGCCAATCTCCGCGTTTTTTCGCCAAATGCTGCTGCATTTGTGGATAGCGGACCGTCCTGAACGGCACGGGTAGCCGATCATGGACGCAGACTGCCTTGAAGGTGTCGATACTGTGCTTCACGAACACGCTGCGCCCTGCCTTGCGTAGACTGAAGCGGAAGATGCGTTCGTTGTGCCTCAGCACTACGCGGGGGCGAACGTTGTCTGAGAGGCTCTCGCGCAGAAACTCGCGTGCGCAAATGATGGCCGCACGCAGTTGCTTTCGCGCGTGCTCCGTATCGTATCCGGGCAGCGACGCCACGTTATGGGCTCGGCTTTCGAGACAGTGGACGGGGTGCATCACACGAAGCACTACCGGCCGCCCGAACGGCACGCTCATTTCCGCGAGTTCGGCTGCATCGATTCCGAAGGCGCTGTACAGGAAATCGATCTTGCGTTCGACTGAGTGTGTGTCGCGATAGGCAACAACTCCAGCATTCACGGGCGCGTGGTCGAGCGCGCTCGGCGTGCGGAATTCGCCACCAAGTGCCTCGGCGCAGGTGCGGCCCATATCCTGTGAACCGCAGAAATCGATATCTTTGCTGGTGTAGGGTGCGTGTTGTGCCAGCTCTTGAGCGCACCCCATGTAGCGCTCAGCCCAGAAGTTCACCGCTTGTCCGCCGACGAGAACGATATGATCGCTGGCAGGCTTGATCCGCGCGAGCACTTCTCGAACGTCACTGAGATCGAGTTCGGCCACGGAGACGGCTAGTATAGCCGCTTGACGTCGCCCCACGAGATCGGCGAGTGCGCCAAAGCAGCGAAGTGGCTGTTCTCTTGGCGCAACTGTTCACGACTCTTTTCGCCGGCAGCTAGTGCGCGCTCATCGTCAGCACGAGAACTCGCCTTTTCCGCGGAGCGTTGCGCAAACAGGTTGGGTTGGTCCAAGGGCATGGCGTCGCCAGATTCGTTTCAGCTTTAGCTAGCGTGGGGCGACACTCCGCGGCTTGTCAAGGTTCGTCAAGGTTCGTCGTCAAGGTTCATCGTCAAGGCTCATCGTCAAGGCTCATCTGCGCACGCCGACACACCCCATAGTCTGTTCTTTCCAAGTTTGGCCATCGTGCGCGCGGCACAAGTTAGCCGGACGGTCCCGTCCGCTGTGCCACGTGCCACCTGTGCCACCGATTTCCCTGGCGGCTCTGGGAGCAGAGCACAAGCGTACAGAGACAGTGATCC